>DBVV01000125.1:0-11943 GCA_002308795.1 Mageeibacillus sp. UBA1255
AAAGGCAGGAATTCGGCCGTGCAATCCGCCTCTTTGATACGGCCGAAATTGGACAAAGGTGGAGTTTCGGCCGTGCGATTCTCATCCTTGATACGGCCGAAAATGATCAAAGGCAGGATTTCGGCCGTGCATTCCTCGTCTTTGATACGGCCGAAATTGATCAAAGGCGGGATTTCGGCCGTGCATTCCTCGTCTTTGATACGGCCGAAAATGATCAAAGGAGGAGTTTCGGCCGTGCATTCCTCGTCTTCGATACGGCCGAAATTGATCAAAGGCGTGATTTCGGCCGTGTGTTTCGCCTCTTTTATACGGCCGAAATTGAGTAAAGAATAGATTTCGGCCGTATTTTCTACTTCTTCTGTACGGGCACGATCGACAAAAAGCTGATTCGCAGATGCTTGACAAAAACGGCGCTATCAAGTAGAATGCATATGATCAAGCCGGCTAAGCCGGAGCGGCGTTTTGCCGGGCAGTCCCGGTAATTTAACTGCATCCGGTTGACAGAAAAACCGGAACAAAAAGGAGCGCATTTGACAATGAAAAAATTCAGAAGCATGTCGATCATTCTCGTGCTGGCTCTCGTATTGTCCCTGATCCCGTCGTTCACAGCATTTGCGGCGGAACCAGGATACGTATACGACTTCTACTATGAGAGCGATTTTGACAGTATCTACACAGTAACAGGAACCAACGAATGCTCAGTGTCGTGGGAAGACCATGCACTTAAGATCGTTGCCGAAAACCTGAGCGAAATCGGTGACCCGAACTTTTATATCAACTCGATCGCGGACGAAGACATTGATGGAGAAGACTATCCGTACGTAGCATTCTGCCTGAAAAACCTTACCGACGCCACCGAGTACGAAGGACACTTCGGAACGTCGACCCATCCGATCAGCGGAAGCACCGTATTCCATTTCGACGTTGACCCCAATATGACCGAGTTCAAGACATTCATTTTCAATATGCCTGTCCAGAACCAGAAATACGTCAACATCATCAACGGACCTGACGGAGTATCCGCTTCCGAAGGCGCGAGCGGAAACGTTGTCGCCGAAATGGAAGAAGGAGAGACGTTCTGGGAAGGCACCATCTCTACGTTCAGGTTTGACGGAATGTACAGAGGCGGAAGAAGCGGACTTGCCGAAGAAGGCGATACGCTGCTGATATCCTGGGTAGGATTCTTCGCCACCGAAGAAGATGCTAAAAATTACAAGGGACCGGATCATTCAGTTGAGAGAACTCCCGAGCCTACCGAGGACCCTTCGACCTATGACTCAAAACCTTACGGGATGCTCGTATTCAACAGCGACGACGATATGTTTTATGAGTTCTTCTCCGACACCGGAAGGAACCAGATCGAAGACGCGTACTTCGACAGCGATAAAGGATGCTGGTGTATCGACATATTGGCCGGCGGCGATCCGTTCATCGAAATGGGATTCGCCACACTGATAGCGAACGATGATATCGAAGCTGTTTCGGCTGATGACTGCAAGATCCTGCAGCTCGGCGTTAAGGTCAATACCGCAGAAGGTGCAAAGAGCGGGTCAATGTATTTCCAGACCAGCGAACACGGCGGATACAGCGAAGCTCAGAACATCCTTTACAACTATGTCACCACTGATGAATTACAGTGCGTAGACGTTGATTTCACCAAAGCAAAAGCATGGACCGGCGAAGTGGCTAACTGCCGTTTCGACGCGTTCACTTCCTGCAAAGAAGATACCACAGTTGAGATCTACTACCTGGCATTCTTCTCCAATAAGACCGCTGCCGATGCATTTGCTGCACAGATAGCCGAAAAGGGACTTGACGCTCTTCCGAAGCCCGATCCTACGCCTACGAAGGCTCCGACTCAGGCTCCTACCGAAGCTCCCGATCCGACCGCTGTTCCCGCTACAGACGCTCCGAAAGCTACAGACGAACCTCAGGCTACGGATGCTCCCAAGACTACCGATGCTCCCGAGAAGGATAATAAGTCCGGCGGAAACAAATGGATAGTACCTGTCATCGTCGTTGCCGCAGTCGTAGTATGCGCCGCAGTTGTCGCAGCGATCGTTATGAAGAAAAAGAAGAAATAATATCTGACTGAACTCCTGCGCGGCGGCTTTTAACGGGTCGCCGCGCAGATTTTAACACAGCATCCGGAAGGGTCAAATATTTATGAGCAATTCTTCGAATAAAAAATTCAATTTATCTAAGAAAAAGATAATCTGGGTGATCGTGGCTATTGTCGCCGTTGTCGCACTGTATTTTATTCTCACCAGATTTCCTAACCTGAACCCTTTCGGTAATCAGGCCACTTCTGTTCCCGAGGCAACACAGGAACTTGTCATTATTGACGGAACACCCGATAAAACACAGGCTCCCGATAAGACACCGGGGAGCGTGTCCGACACTACAGATCCTCCTAAGGCCACACCTACGCAGGCTCCCGAAAAAACTGCATCTAAGATAGACGAAAACGGTGCGTATTATTCGAAAGAAGACGTCGCACTATATATAAACACTTACGGAAAACTTCCGTCAAACTTTATAACGAAGGATAAGGCGAAGTCGATGGGCTGGTCCGGAAACGGAAACGATCCTGTTGACAAATATGCTTCGGGAAAAGTGATCGGCGGTGACAAGTTCGGTAATTACGAAGGCCTGCTTCCCAAAAAGAGCGGCAGGACGTATTACGAATGCGATATCGACACGAAAGGCGCTGTCAGAGGTGTAAAACGTATCGTTTTCTCCAACGACGGACTTATATATTATACCGAAGACCATTACGAACATTTTACGCTGCTTTACGGAAAGCCGTGACCGTGCGGTGACCGTACACTTGATCGCAGCCGGAGGAGAATAATATGGCGGTGAAGGAAGTATCTGTTGATCTCAGATGGGTCAGAGATAAAAAAAGGATCATAAAAATGATATATAAAGCCATCGGATTCGAAGGCGAGGCAGGGTATAACCTTGACGCCCTCCACGACGTGATAAGCGCATGGGGGATCCCGACGAGAGTTACGCTTAAAAACTGGGAAAGATTTTCCGTAAGAGAAGCTGATACGGCGAAGGGAATAGAGGCCGTACTGAACGATTCGATGATGGAAAACAGAGATATCATTTTTGCGTTTAAATAAATGCCGAAAAACAGCTGCCGAAAAACAGCTGCCGAAAAAACAGCAGAATAAAAGTTAAAAGAACTGATCTACAAAATACAAATAGATTTGGAGGATGGAGACAATGACTCTTGTTAAAAAAATGATCGCGGAATTCGTGGGAACGATGCTTCTCGTGCTTTTCGGATGCGGCGCTGCAGTTGCCGTTAACTCGGTATCTGCTTTTACCGACGGAGGTATGTACGTCTTTATCGCACTTGCTTTCGGACTTACGCTGATGCTGCTCGCGTACGCGTTCGGAGACGTTTCAGGAACGCACGTGAATCCGGCAGTTTCGCTTGGAATGCTGATCGCAGGCAGAATGAAGATCAAAGAATTCATCTGCTACGTGCTCGCACAGTTTGCCGGAGGTATTGCCGGAGGCGCTCTTCTTCTCGTATTCTTCAGCAAGGACACCGGACTCGGAACGAACGGATATAAGGCCGCAAGCGCGCTGAACGCTTCTCTTCTCCAGGCGCTGCTTATCGAGTGCATCCTTACGTTTGCATTCGTACTTCTCATTTTGTTCGTAACGGATAAACCCGAAAGATCATCTATCGCAGGACTTATAATCGGACTGGCTCTGGCTGTTATCCACGTCGTAGGACTTCCTTTCACCGGAACTTCCGTTAACCCCGCAAGATCACTCGGACCTGCTATTTTCGCAGGCGGAACAGCACTTGCACAGGTATGGGTATTCCTCGTAGCACCTCTTGCAGGCGGAGCTATCGCAGCACTGGTATACAGATTCCTCAAAGCAAAAAAAGAAGATAAAAAAGAAATCGGGCAGTGAGCATTGATCTGAGTTATTTATGAGTTATTCCGGAACAGATCATAACAGAGAAAGACAAAAAGAAATCAGGAGGCGGAATTATATTCTGCCCCTGATTTTGCTTGTCATTATTATATGTGTTTTATCATTCTTAAGCCCGTCCGTTTCAGAAACGGCTGCTTTTGCAAGCTCCGGAAGCAAAAGCAGATCATCGCGACGCGTGACGCCTGAAGCTCTCTCAAAAGACGGATTCGCCGTGCTTGAGATCAAACTGGACGGCTATACCGAAGAAGATATCCACCGTTCCGAATGGAAAGCGATCAGCTATTCTCTTTCTTTTGACGGAGTAAAGCTGATAGACCAAAAAGCCAAGATAAAAGGCAGAGGAAATTACACGTGGGTGCAGCCCAAGCGCCCGTACGCAATCAAATGCGACGAGAAGACAGACTGGTTCGGGTTCGGAGCGGAACGCGACTGGGTGCTGTTGGCAAACATCACCGACCAGACACAGATGCGCAACCTGATCGCATTGACACTCGCCGGAAAATTCAATTTCGATTTCACGCCTGAGTGCAGACCGGCACACGTATTTATTGACGGCAGATATAACGGCCTGTATCTGATCACGGAAAAGAACGAGATCAGCAAAGAAAGGCTCAACATAAAAAAACGCGAAGGCGATATCCTGTTCGAGCTGGACAACAACTACGGAAGCGGAGAACCGGATAATTTCAGGTCTTATCTCGGCAATACTTTTGTCCCGAAAGACCCTACCAAAACCGATTCAAATGCGGACTCCGAAAAGAAGGTATCGTTCCGGAACGCGCTGAAAAACGCCACGGAGAAGATCAATAATTTCGAGATGGCCATAAGCGAGTATAAAGGATTCAAGGTGTTCTCGGAATATATGGATATGGATTCTCTCGTAGAATGGTACATATTCAACGAGATCATGAAAAACGACGATACGCTTTTCAACTCCAGCATTTATCTGTATAACGACTACGACGGAAAACTCCATATGGGACCGGTCTGGGATTACGACCTGGCCATGGGAGGTATCGACCGCAACGACGGGAAAAACGTTGACCCGGAAGGGTTTATGTTCACCGAAAATTATTGGGGGAGACCGAACTGGATGGAATATGTGCTGAAGAGCACAACGTTCAACAATATGGTTTCGGAGCGGTGGAAAGAACTGTATTACTCCGGCACGTTCGAATATATTGCCGCATTTCTTGAATTACAGCGCGAATATTTAAGACCGGAATATAAATATAATTTCGACCTCTGGAACGTTGACGGAGTATTTGTACCGTCTGATTCGTTTGACGAGGCAGTGGATAATCTTAAGAATTTTATCGTAAGGCGTGTCGAGTGGCTGAACTCCCAATGGAACGGTTCGGAAGTCACCGCAGAGCCTGTCGTAATAACACCGACGCCAACGGCTTCTCCTCCGCGCACCAAAGCGCCATCGTCTCCCTCTGCGTCTCCCACCGAAGAAGCGCACGCAACCCCGGGACCGGAGGATACGGGCGATGATGACGAGGGCAGCTCTGACGAATGGCTCAGATACGTTCTGCTGTTTATCGGGCTTACAGCGGGACTTATTACCGTATCGCTCTTAGCGTATCTTGTGATCCTTAAAATACAGGAAACCAGAAAAATCAAAAAATGATCTACAGACTATCTTTACCGGAGGAGTGACGCAATATGATCCACGGTACGCACGGAAATAACTATAATCATTTGCGCCTGACAAGGCTTTTCGCGGCAGTTACGGCGGCAATATCTCTGCTTTTCGCTTTAGGATGCGCGACGCCTGCGGGACCTGTTACGACCGCTACCGAGGTAATACCGACAGCGGAGCCAACGCCGGAAAAGGAGTATACGAGTATGCAGCTTTTTGAAGACACTGAATTCAGAAACGGTTTCACTATAATGGGGCAGAACACCGTAAAACGCGGAAACGTTTATATTGACCCCGAAAAGCCGGAAGGAACCGGCGAAAAGCCTTCGTGGATGATCGCACAGTGGAACTCCGGACCTTGCTTATATCGCGACAGAGCTGAATCTGCGCAGAATATTGTCACCGACGGAACGATCAAAACAGTCACGTTCGATCCTTCAGACCGCTCCATATCCTTAAGGCTCAATACGATACCTTATTATGACGGGAAGCCCGGAACGACCGAAAAATGGCCGCACCTCCTGCTCGAACAGTCTCCGCTCGATATCGATCCGAAAAAACCGGATGACGCTGAAAAACTGCCGTACTATTCCTGCTCGGTCGATAAAATGGTAGTCACGCTGGATATCCGGATGAACGATTACAAATTCGTGTACGTTGACGGCGTGAACGCGGCGCAGTTTTTATCGTATTATTACATAAAGAGCAAGGATAATAAGGATTTTATCTGGTTCGGCGTACCGCTCTTCGACAACAGGGGAGAGACAGGCATTTACTGGGCGCTCGATACCGCCGGATCGAACCAGATGATCTACAGTATTGCCAGCACCGACACGTACAAAAACAGCCCTCATTCGCTGCTTAACGGGGCCGGTGAGCCGATCGTTTCAGACGAATGGATCCACGTGGAAGTCGATATCCGGCCGCACATAGAAGCGCTCCTGGAACTCGGACTGAAAGAAGGTAAATTCAAATCTGCCAAAACCCTTAACGACCTGTATATTTCCGGCGTCAATATCGGCTGGGAGACGATAGGCAGCTTCGATATAGACGTACAGATCAGGAATTTCAAACTAACCGGATACATAGAAAAAGGGGCGGAATGACCGCCTCTCTTTTTTTATAAATATTATCCATCCGATCGGTCCAGCAAAAAGATCCTTTGCGAAAATTATTTAACAACGAACGTGAACCTGCCTCCAGGAGCAGCCTCTCCGTCGGTGTAGAGATTCATGATATTGCCCTCGTTCTCACCGATGAGGTTATTATCACACCACTTGAACGTAAACACCGGAGGATTACCTATCTCAGGCATATCGAGCATTGTCCGCGGCACACGGATCTGGATAACGTTCTTTCGCACGTAATACTCAGCCGTTCCGGCGGTCTCCCACTCCCATCCGCCTTTCGAACGCTCTACAGTGCAGTGCGTCTCATCGGAAGGATTCACGCGGTTTATTACGAACTCGAAGCCTTCCCAGTTCGCTTTTGAACCGGTATGGTCGGTGTCAATAAACAGCCTCATCCAGCCTTCATCTGTGTAGGGCGTAAGCTCATTCGCGCAGTCAGCGTAGAAATAAATATATCTGTCGTCGTACGCCACTTTCGCGGTGACAACGTCGTTGCGCGCCGTATCGTTTTTGTATATCTTATTACCGTAACCACGCGAACCGTTCTTTTTGCTTCGCTCCCACGTACTGTTAACGTAAGTGTTAAAAGCAGGCACGTCGTTCCACTGCGAGATCTTACCGCCTATATCGATCGTCTTTTTACGGTCAACTTCAGCCGTCGCTTTAACGCCCTTGAACCTGCGGATATTTTCACAAAGTTGATAATAGAAATAATCCTTCATTATTCCTGCGCTCGGCTCGCAATCGCGGCTGTATTCGGTATCGTACTGGTCAACGATGCAGTTCTTAAGCGTCTTATCTCCGGCCCACGTCTCCATACGCATAGCGACCCACTCGTTCCAGCCCGTCACGAAGATGAATTCTGGGTCAAGGCTAAGCGCGTAATCCCACTGCTGCTGGAAATTAATACCGTAGAACTTAGAATTCTCCATCGTGCTGCTGGCGGTGACCTTCTCACCGTTCTCCTTCGTAAAAGTATACGAATAATCACCTTTAGCGTAGCTCCTGCCCATAACGTGGTAACCGCTCATAGCCGTCAGTACCTGGCGCTCGTAATCTGCATTCTGCGCTACACCTACGGTGATCTGCTCGACCGTACCGTCAGCATTACGGTAAGCACACTGCGGATAAGTGGAAAGCCAGCCCCAGTGAGAAGCATCGCGATCCTCAACGAAATACGAACCGTCGTTCTTTCTCCATGTAAAGAAGTCCCTTATCTCCTTTTCAGTCCCGGAATTACCGAGCGACTCCGGATAGCCCATGATCAGCGGCTTGCCCTTCCAGTAGAACCAGATATCCTGATACTTGCCCTTTGAATAAATATCTTTATACAGTTCGTTAAGCTGCGTCCTTGCCCCGTCGGTCGCGCCGAAGGGAAGCATAAAGACCACCTGCGGAACTTTAACTCCCTCAGCCTTAGCCTGGGTGAACGTCTCAAAAATAGCGGTATAAGATTTCTTCCAGGTATAAGAACCGTTCGTATTGTCGAAGATTATGCAGTCAACTCCGGCGTCTGCAAGCAGCTCGGCATGCTTCCTGAGAACGTATTTATCAGCCGTAGAATAGTAATTGAAGATCGGCTCGTCCCAGAAATGATATCCCGTAACACCTTTCCAGACCTTATTCTTAAAATCATGCTTAAGCGCCTCTTTCTCCTCATCGGAGAAGTCAGCCAGGATCTGAGTGATGTTCCTGATCGAATTCGAAGCACTGAGCTCCTCATGCCAGTCGGAATAGAAAATACCGACGTAGCGGCCGTCCCTTCTGTCTCCGACCGTAGAAGAATGAAGAGTAGACGAATAAGAATCCCCGTTAAAAGAAAGAGTCCTGCCCAGACCGTCCAGCGCCGCGTACGACTGAGGATCTACGTTGTCAATATTCTGCGTAGTTACGGGAAGCGCGAACGCCACGTCGTATGCTTCCTCCTCGCTGAGCGGGGGAGCGGTAGGCACTTCCGGCTCGATGGTAGGTATCTCCGTCGGAACGTCGGTTGCGGCGGGGCTGTGGTCAATGCTGCAGGCCGTTCCGAGAATAAGGGAACCTGTGATCATCATAAGAAGAAATCTGATCAGGTTGCTGCGTGTCGATCTTTTCATGATTCATTCCTTTCTGGTAGCTTCTGTTATATCTTTTAGGACAGGCCGGAGGATATCTGCGATCTGGTCGGATATCTCTTCGCGCGGCCGCATATTTCCGTCATTCCCGATGCAATTTATAACGTGAACGTTATCGAACATCTCTTCGCACGTAAGATAGCCCCTCCTCACTGTATTGAGCAGGAGATCGTCGCTCTCATAAACGTCAGCCTTCTCTCCGCCGACGTACTCGCGCCGCCCTTTCTTAGCCACGTTTCCCCTCGAAACGCTGATAGGGACGTCAAGCACGAAAAACACGTCGGGCTTCGGGACGCCTAATATCTCAAACTCCAGCCGGAACAGCCAGCTGATGTATTCCTCAAGCGCTTTCTGAGGGTCGATTCCTTTCTTAATAGCCGCGATCTGCACTCTCGAACCCTGGTAGGCCGCGTTCGCCATTGTCGAACGGTTCAGGAGAACGATATCGTAATCACGCTGGCGGAACTTTTTATAAGCATTCACGCGGTCCATAGCGTACCATAAAGACATTGACCGCACGTCGATATCCGCCGCGGAAACGTCGCCGCTGCCGGAAAGAAATTCGCCTATCTGTTTCCCGAAAAACGAATCGTAGCAGGGGAAATCAAGCACGCCGACTTTAAGCCCGGCCGCCTCGAGCCTGCTTTTCAGCAAAGCAAACTGCACGCTCTTACCGCTGCCGTCGATGCCCTCCATCGCAACGGTCGGAACCTTCTTAACTGACTTACCTGATCTGTTCACGGACATATTTCTCAACCTCGCCCCTGCTGTCTACGCTGTAAAGCGTGACCGACGGAAATTCGATCGAAAGCGCTTCAACGAAGAAGTTCGTGCTGCCTTTATCCGGCCTTCCCGCGAACATCGCCAGAGGCTTTTCGCTGCGGACAAGCTTCTTAGCCGCTTCGATCCGATCGTCGGAGTAGACAACGGTAAGCTCGGCCTGCGACCCGGAAGCTGCGGCTTGAAGCCTTTCAAGATCACGGATCGTATCTGCCCAGTTATCCCTTGTCTCACGCTGAACGCTGACTACTTTAAGATCCAGAGACTTATCCGACGCAAAAAGTTTCGCGCTGGAAACAATGCGGCCGGCAGCCTCCGGATTGGTCACCCATACCAGGAGGGTACCTCTTTTAGATTTGTTTTTATCTATTTCAGACATACTTATGTCTTCCTTTATCTTTAAATTCAACGCTGTCCTTAAAACACCGGCTGGATAATATTCTACCATCATCACGCATCTTTTGCAAGTTGACATCCACAGACGATTCCACTATAATTTTTACGAAGTGAAACGGCCTGAAACTGGTGAAAAAGCCGTTTCGCGCAATAAACAATTCAGGAGCAGATAATTAAAATCATGTTGAAGAAAATTTTGATTTCATCCGGCGCAATGGCACTGTTTATACTGCTGATCATACTTGTAAGAACCGTTGACGTCGGAACTGTCGAACTTACCGGGAAAACGATAGGCTTCTTCGCTCTTAATACCGGATTTCACAAACTCACCGGCGTGAACGAAGGCTGGTATAAATTCACACAGATAACGGGATACATTGCGATCGCAGCCGGACTTGTATTCGCGGTGATCGGACTTATACAGCTGATAAAAAGAAAAAGCCTCTGGAAAGTTGACCGCCGAATACTCGGTCTGGGCGTGCTGTTCATAGTTATGGCTATCGTCTACGTGCTGTTTGAATTCGTTCACGTAAATTTCAGACCAATATTGATGCCCGGCGAAGTAGATGAACCGGAGCCTTCTTTCCCGTCTTCCCACACCGTACTCGTATGCGTCGTCCTGTCCGGGGTAGCCCTGATGCTTAACACGTACATAAAAAACTTAAGGTTAAGGATCAGCCTGCAGGCATTGTGCGCGCTCGTGATACTGATCACCGTGTTCGGAAGACTTATCTGCGGAGTACACTGGCTCACCGACATAATCGGAGGCATCCTTATAAGTGTCGCGCTCGTGATGGGGTTCGCGGCATTTCTCGACTACTGCGATTCGCATGAAGCGGCCGGGATAAGAAGCGAAAGTGAATGAACGGATCATATAATTTTACGAAAAGAGGAGAATACCGGATGAACGAAATTATCACGAAAAGAAACGAACTTCTGGCTCAAAAGGTAATTAAAGGGCTGGAATCACGCAACATGAGCGGATACTGGGCATCCGGCAGGGAAGAAGCGCTCAAAATAGCGCTCGGACTCATACCCGAAGGCTCAAGCATAAGCATGGGCGGAGCGATGAGCGCGTGGGAGATCGGGCTCGTTGACGCCGTAAAAAACGGAAACTACAGGTTCATTGACCGCGACGCGATCGAAGATAAACGGGCGGCAATGCTCATGGCTTACGACGCGGACGTGTTTTTATCCGGCACGAACGCCATCACCGAAGACGGCGTGCTGGTGAATATCGACGGCAATGCGAACCGTGTCTCCGCTATCGCACAGGGCCCGAAAAAAATAATCATCATCGCAGGAATGAACAAGGTCACGAGCGACGTTGACAGCGCGATGAAACGCGCCAGAAACGTTGCCGCCCCGATCAACGCACAGCGTTTCGGACTCAGCACGCCATGCTCTAAGACAGGTTCGTGCATGAACTGCAAATCTCCAGACACGATCTGCTGCCAGTTCCTGATCACGCGCTACTCGCGACATAAAGGACGAATTAACGTCATACTTGTAAACGATAACCTTGGATTCTAAAAAGGAGGATAATGATGGACATCGACGTATTCAAACGTTATTACGAAGGCAAATGCACTTTCAACGGCGTTAAACGCAAAGGCGTTTCCGTAACTTTAACTTCACGCTCAGGCGGCGGAGAGATCACTTACGCCGTGACCGTAAGTTTCTTCCCGCATAAGACGGCAGACGATTTCGCGATCTCATACGACGCGTATGCTGAAAAAGTGCTGTTCTCCGGTAAGGGCAGACGCAGTAAAAAACGCGAAGCGGAATATCTCAAAGGGCTCGAAGCCGCGGCAGACGAAGCGGCAGCCCAGATCAAAGGAACGATCATATGGGATAAACCGCTGGGAGAGGCAATGTATTAAATGGCAAATGGCAAGTGGGCGAACCGAGT
>DBVV01000125.1:12050-17830 GCA_002308795.1 Mageeibacillus sp. UBA1255
CTAAAGTATAATTGCAAATGGCAAATTGCAAATTGTAAATGGAGGGCAATATGGAAAAGAAACTTACTATCCTGCATTCCAACGACATACACGGCGATTTCCTTCCGACAGTTAAAAACGGAGTAAATACAGGAGGCCTTGCGAGACTCTCCGGATACGTTAAAAAGGTGAGGGAAGAAGAGGAAAACGTTATATACTTAAACGCCGGAGATATGTTCAGGGGCTCGGTCATTGACTCCGAATTCAGGGGATTGTCGACGATCGAACTGATGAACATGCTCGCGCCGGACGCATCAACGATCGGAAACCACGAAGTTGACTACGGCGTTGCCCACCTGCTCTTCTTAGAGCGCTGCGCCAGATTCCCGATCGTGAACGCCGACCTTTACATCACCCTGAACAGCACGCGCCTTTTCCGCCCGTATATCAACCTCGAAGTTGGAGGAATGCGGATAATGGTCGTCGGACTGCTCACCGAAGAAGTTATCTCTTCCACAAAAAGCGAAAAAATAATAGGCACGTACATTAACGTAGCCGAAGCAGCGAAGGAAGTCGGTATCATGGCGGACAACTACCGCACGAAGGATACCGATCTGTTCATCCTGCTCACACATATAGGAATCGAAAAAGACCGCGAACTTGCAAACCTGCTGAACCCTGACTGGGGCGTGGATATGATAATCGGAGGTCACTCGCACACGTTTATGGATCAGGCCGAGATCGTAAACGGCATACCGATCGTCCAGGCAGGAACGGGCTCCGGGCAGATCGGCCGCTTCGACATCACGTACGACGACGTGCTGAAAAAGATCACGGGCTGGAAATGGCGCACGCAGGTCATCGACGAAAATTCCGCTCCGGTCAATCCTCTCATCGAAGAGGTCGTCAATGATTTCAAATCGCTCACCGATGCGAAATACCGCCGCGTCGTTACAAGGTTTGCGCGAGAACTCACACACCCGACGAGGATCCAGGAGACGGAGATGGGTAATCTCTACGCCGATCTTCTCCAGGACGAGTCAAGTTTCGATATTATGTTGATGGGCTCAGGCGCCATCCGCAAGAAAGCGATGGGGCCAACGGTCGAATACCAGGACATGGTCGAAAACACGCCTTTCGACGACCAGCTGTTCATGCTAAAAGTGACAGGCGACGAATTCCGCAGAATGATACAGTACGTGATGCGCGACGACGCGTGGGACGGCCATACCGAATTCTACCAGTACTCGAAAGGCGTCAGGATAGTATACAGGAAAAGCACGCACACGCTTGAAGAACTCTCGTTCCGCGGAAAAGAGATCGAGGACGGAGATACGTTCCTGATCGCCCTTCAGAACTACCACTACAACAATTTCGAAGAATTCTTTAACGTACCGCTCAGCCCGATAAAAGAACGGATGAGGCCGAGAGTCGTTGCCACCTCCGTAAACAACATCGTCGAAGAATACTTCGCAACACACCAGGGACTTGACGCAAAAGTAGAAGGCAGGATAGTCATACTTGATTGACAACTCCGGCTCAAAATGATATCATTCAAACCAATTTAACAAAAGAGGCCTGACTTCATATGACTATAATCGATCTGTTAGAACGGAACGCAAAAAACGCCGGGGGAGAGGTTGCCCTCGTGGAATTCAACCCGAACCTTCGCTCGAGAAAAGAAGACTGGAAGGAATTCGGCTTAAACGAAGGCGGTACGGATGCAAAGCTCCGAAAAGAACTTACCTGGGGCGAGTTCGATTCAAAGGCGAACCGGATAGCAAACTACCTGCTTTCACAGGGAGTAAAGAAGGGCGATAAAGTCGCGATCCTTCTCATGAACTGCCTTGAGTGGCTCCCGATATATTTCGGCGTCCTTAAAACAGGCGCCCTCGCCGTACCGATGAACTACAGATACACGGCAGAAGAGATAAGATACTGCCTTGACCTCTCCGACTCGACGTACCTGATCTTCGGCCAGGAATTCATAAGCCGTATTGAAGAGATACTGCCCGGGATCAATGACGTCAGGCTGCTTTACTGCTCCGCCGGACTTCACGATACCATACCGGAATTCGCGACCGATCTCATCGATATGCTCCAGTACGCTTCGAGCTCGAAGCCGAAAGTATCTGCCGATCTTACCGAAGAAGATTTCGCAGCCATCTACTTCTCCTCCGGAACGACAGGCTTCCCGAAAGCGATACTCCATAAACACCTTTCGCTCATAAGCTCATGCCGCACAGAACAGGCGCATCACGGCCAGACGAAAGACGACGTGTTCATCTGCATCCCTCCGCTTTATCATACGGGCGCTAAGATGCACTGGTTCGGATCGCTTTTATCATGCAGCCGCGCGGTGCTTTTAAGAGGCGTAACTCCCGAGTGGATCATCAGAACGGCCGCGCTGGAACACGCATCAATAGTATGGCTTTTAGTGCCCTGGGCACAGGATATATTAGACGCGATAGACCGCGGAGATATTGACCTCGGCGAATACGACCTCTCGGCGTGGAGGCTCATGCACATCGGTGCCCAGCCCGTACCGCCTTCGCTGATCAGACGCTGGAAAGAGCATTTCCCGAACCACGATTACGACACGAACTACGGCCTTTCGGAATCGATCGGACCGGGCTGCGTACACCTCGGCGTAGAGAATATCGACCACGTCGGAGCAATCGGTAAAGCCGGATATCTCTGGGAAACACGCATATGCGACGAGAACGGAAAAGACGTTAAACGCGGCGAAGTAGGCGAGCTCTGGGTAAAAGGACCGGGCGTCATGACCTGCTACTACAAGAACCCGGAGGCAACAGCGGAGGTGCTCCACGGAGACTGGCTTTCGACCGGAGATATGGCAAAAGAGGACAACGAAGGATTCATATACCTTGTCGACCGCAAGAAAGATGTCATAATCACCGGAGGCGAGAACCTTTACCCGGTACAGATCGAAGACTTCCTGCGCGAGCTTGACGCCGTAAAAGACGTCGCTGTAATAGGCCTCCCGGATAAACGTTTAGGCGAGATCGCGGCGGCGATCATCGAGGTCAAACCGGGAATGACTCTCACCGAGGACGAGGTCAACGAATTCTGTCAGGGCATGCCTCGCTACAAGCGTCCGAAACGCATAATCTTCGCAGACGTGCCGCGCAATCCGACAGGAAAGATAGAGAAACCGAAACTCAGAGAGATCTACTGCGGGCAGAGGCTCGTCGAAGCACAGACAAAAGCATAAGCATATAAAGTTACGGAATGATTCCGCGCCCTTACCGGCGCGGGGTCGTTTTATTTAGAACGGAGGAAGATCAATGATCTTAAACGAATTACACTTCATGAGCGGTACGCTCGGGATGAATACGACGGTACTCGTGCTGATCCCGCAGGATCTGAGTATGGCGCATTTCGGAAGTGACGGAAGACGTTTTCGCGTGCTGTGGCTGCTCCACGGCCTCAGCGACGACGAGACGATCTGGCTAAGACGCACCTCGATCGAACGGTACGCGGAAAGATACGGGATATGCGTAGTGATGCCCAGGGTAGACAGAAGCTTCTACTGTAACCTTGACAACGGCGAAGCTTACTACGATTACGTCTCCAGGGAGCTTCCGGGCCTCGTCACGGCGCTGCTTCCGATATCCGACAGAAGAGAAGACAATTTCGTTGCCGGCCTCTCCATGGGCGGTTATGCTTCGCTTAAACTCGTGCTCAGGACGCCCGAAAAGTTCATATCATCCGCTGCGTTCTCATCCGTCACGGACTGGCCCGGGCGCAGCATCGACCTGGTCCCCAACGTGCTCGGACCGCACTACGTTTGCCCGCCGGAAGACGATCTGTACGCGCTCGCGGACGGATTCGAAAAACTGGCGGTGAAGCGCGGGAACAGCAAAGGGGAGCCGCTTTCGAAACCGAAGATTTTCATGGGCTGCGGCACTGAAGACGTTCTTTTATCGGAAAGCAGAAACTTCAGAGATAAACTTACAGGACTGGGATTCGACGTGACGTACCGCGAATCTGCGGGAGGCCACAGCTGGGAATTCTGGGACGAATATATACAGTACGCTTTAAACTTCTTTTTCGGATGATATGTTCATACTCGCTTTGGAGGTGGAAAATGCTTGAACTAAAAATACTGCACTCGCTTGCAAAAGTATATCCGGACATGCAGCCGGACGAAAAAGCCGTTGTCAGCCGCGGATCGATGCTCCTTAACGAAAAATACCATTTTCAGGTGGCGTACAGGCTCGTTGACCGGCCTCAATCCGGAATATCGTTCCGGTTCGAATCAGACCTCGGAGATGCATTGACCGCGAGATTCGTAGAATGCGTCCCGTGCGATCTTACAGTCCCTGCAGGGTTCGAGGACGTGTGCGAACATCCGCTTCCCGGGCTTATGCCGGATATATTAAGACCGATGCCGCCGGTGCTCTGGGCGTACACGCAGTCGTGGCGATCGATATGGATGAGCATTGACGCGAAAACGTACGACGTCGCCCCCGGGGAACATACGATCCGCCTCATCTTTAACGACGGGGCTGAGGTCAGCGCGGAGTTTACGCTAAAAGTCATCGATTTCCGCCTTCCCGACCAGACGCTGCCGGTCACGAACTGGTTCCATTCGGACGGGCTTTGCCGTATCTACAACGTCGAGTTCGGTTCGGAGGGGTACTGGAGGGTGATGGAGAATTTCGTGCGCGTCGCGGTCAATAACGGTATTACGGCTATTTTAACGCCGGTGTTTACGCCTCCGCTCGATACGGCCGTCGGATGGGAGAGGCTCACGACTCAGCTCGTGGGTGTCAACGTTCTTCCGGACGGAGGTTATAGTTTTGATTTTTCGCTGCTTGAGCGCTACATGTCGATATGCGATAAAGCAGGGGCAAAATATTTCGAAATTTCCCACCTTTACACGCAGTGGGGCTGCCGCAACGCTCCCAAGGTCATTGGAACGCTTCCAGACGGCTCAAAAAGGCGCCTGTTTGGCTGGGAAACGGACGGGACGGGTGAAGAATACTCCTCATTCATGCGTGCCTTCCTGGGCTCGCTAAGCGCATTTTTGAAGGACAAGGGTTATTTCGACCGCTGCCTCTTCCACGTGTCCGATGAGCCGGACTGGTCAATGCGCGATCAGTATGCGAAAGGTGCCGCTGTCGTGCGTGAGTTCGTTCCCGCCGCTCAGATAATCGACGCAATGAGCGAGCCCGAGTTTTACAAGCAGGGCCTTATTCAGACGCCGGTAGCATGTCTCACATCGATCGACAGGTTTATTGACGCTAAGATCGATTCGGCATGGGGCTACTACTGCTGCGGCCAGATCCGTACGTCGAACCGCCTCGTCGCTACGCCTTCGTACCGCAACCGCATCCTCGGCTGTCAGCTTTTCAGGTATGATATTAAGGGCTTTTTGCAGTGGGGGTTCAATTTCTATAATTCGCATCTTTCGCTCGAAGCGGTCGATCCGTTCGGGTCTTCGACGGCCGGCGGCTGGGTCCCCGGCGGCGATCCTTTCGTCGTTTACCCCGGTCCTGACGGCAGTGCGTGGGAGTCAATACGTCTCGTTGTTTTTGATTCTGCGCTTTCTGATTACCGTGCGCTTACGGCTCTTAAGGATAAGCGGCGTGGCGAAGAAGGGTCGTGTGACAAGTGCGTGAGGGCTGAGATCTCGGAGGAGTTCGGACTCGTGAATTATCCTTTCTCTGATTTTAAAACGAGCGGGGAGGAACTTATCGGGATAAGGGAAATGGTTAATGGCAAATTGCAAATGGTAAATGGCAAGTGGCAAGTTGCAAGTGGCAAGTGATAAG
>DBVV01000125.1:17895-19056 GCA_002308795.1 Mageeibacillus sp. UBA1255
CTTAGCCATTCACTCGGCTTCGCCGGCGAAAAAAGGAAGTCAAAGAAGCTATAGAATAATGGAGAATTGTAATGGATAGGTCGTATGATAATTTAGTTGACAACGATGTGAAAAAAGCGGAAAGTGGCGCGGCGGAGAAATTGACCGCGGGGGAAGCGGAAGAGGAATTGACCGCGACGGAGAAGTTGATCGCCGAGACGGCGAGCGCGAAAGATGAGGTCCAGATCAGGCCGGCTTCTACGCCGCTTCCGCGAACGTACGTTCCGGTCGTGCGCAAGAGGCGGTGGGGGGACAGACGCGACGGCAGACGTCTTCACAACATCACCGGCATGACCAAAATGATGCCGTTCATCATGAAAAACCGCAGCGACGGGTGCAACACCTACGCGGATGAATTCGACGTTACCGAATGCGATGCTTTCTGCAAAAAAATGATCCGCGCCGGGTACAAAAATTTCAGTTTTCTGCACGTCATGTTTGCGGCGTACGTCAGGACGGTCTCGCAGCGCCCGGGCATCAACCGCTTCGTCAGCGGTCAACGCGTTTACAGCCGCAACAGCATCCAGGTCAATATGGTCATCAAAAAGGAGATGAAGCTTTCGTCGCCTGATACGGCGGGGNNCGAAGGTCGAGTTTCAGCCCGACGACACCATCGAGGAGATCTACGAGAAGTTCAACGCGATCGTCGAGGCCAACAAAAACAGCAGCGAGCTTGACAGCGATTTTGACGGCGTTGTGGGTAAGCTCGCGTCGCTTCCTCGCCCGATCCTCCGCACGATCGTCCGCCTGCTTTTCTGGCTTGACTACCACGGCTGGATCCCGAAGAGCCTCCTCGACGTCAGCCCGTTCCACGGCAGCATGATCATCACNNTCCGCCCGATCTACCACCACATCTACGATTTCGGCAATCTCCCGATCTTTCTGGCGTATGGCATAAAGCTTCGCCGCACGCACACCGGCCCCGACGGCAAGCCCGTTACGCGCAAGTATATCGAGGTCAAGGCGGTGACGGATGAGCGTATCTGTGACGGTTATTATTACGCTTCGGCCTTCAAGTACATGCGCAGCCTCGTCGAGCATCCCGAGGCCCTGCTCCGCCGCCCCGAAAAAGTCTACGAGGACGTTGATTGAGCTCCGCGCACGGCCGAAAACAGCGATTCG
>DBVV01000030.1:0-8234 GCA_002308795.1 Mageeibacillus sp. UBA1255
GCAGCCGAGATTGAATACCGTATTGGTATTGGCGATCCCGCCGGAGTACATCGGAGCGTTCCACAAAGCATCGAGCCAGCCTGCTGCATGAGCGATAGTTACGACTGCGAATACGAGGACTGTTTTGAAGAGGTTGAAGATTATATTGATCATACCGACGCGCTTTGCCTCAGCTTTAGCACCTATGGAACAAACGATAGCAGTTGTCACACAGTCGCCGAGGTAAACACCTACGAGGACGGCATATATAGCTTTAAAAGTAAGCTGGCCGGACATTGACAACGCCTGCAGTATACCAACTGTCGCAGAAGAACTCTGGAGCGTAAACGCTACTCCCGCGCCGGCAATATATCCGAGGAACGGGTTTGACCCGAAGCTAGTAAACACCTTCTCAAAAATACCGGTCTCATTAAGACTGTTGACCGCCGCGGTCATATTCAGAAGACCGGTAAATAAAATACCGAAACCCATCGCTATCGATCCGACAGTTTTTGAATTCCGGAATTTAATAAACATAATCAGAATTATTCCCGCGATCAGCGCCACGGGTGCGAGAGTAGACGGTTTGAAGATCTGTAGCCAGGAAGCAGAGCTGCCGTTAAGGTCGATAAGTCTGATTATCTGACCTGTAACCGTCGTTCCGACGTTAGCTCCCATTATTATGCCTACCGAGTTGCGCGCCTTTATAATACCGGCTGCCACAAGTCCCGAAGTAATAACGATCGTCGCCGTTGAAGACTGGATCAGTGCAGTAACGAGCACGCCGAGGAGAAACGCGGCGAACGGATTCTTGGTAAATTTCTCCATCACCTTTTTAAGTGTTCCGGAAGAACCCTCTTTAAGGCTGCCGCTCATAAGACGCATTCCGTAGAGGAACATCGCCAGACCGCCTAATAATGTAAGAACATCAAATACGCTCATAAACGTCAGTCACTCTCCCCCGCACGTTCCTTCGATATTGACATCTTAACGCCAAGCTGATCGCATAATCCGTTATATCTATCCATAAGTCCGGGATCGTATCCTCTCTTCTTTTCGCATCGCATCATCAGATTTTTAGGCGTATCGAGCGGAGAGATATACTCGACCATCGACACGTCGTAGCCCATCGCTTCGAGGTACAGTCCGCGAAGTCCGTCGGTAAGATTATCAGCGATACGAGCTTTCAGAATGCCGTATTTAAGCAGCGGATCTGCAGCTCCCAACGTATATCCCTGGTCGTTCATTTCGCAGTGACAGCACGGTACGCATACGATCGCTCCGATACCGTGGTCGATCCCGAATCTGAGCGCAAGGTCGGTGGCAATATCGCATGCGTGCAGCGTGATCAGCAGATCATATTTCCGGTCAGGTTCGTACTTGCCTATATCAGTCTCTATGAATTTCATATTTGTATAGCCAAGCTTTTCGGCTATTTTTACAGAGTCATCGATAACGATGCCGTTGTAATCAAGGCCTGTGAATCTGCACGGAGTTCCGAGAACGAATCTGACGTAGTAGCAAAGAGCAAAAGAAAGATAAGATTTACCGCAGGCACAGTCAACGATATTGACAGTCCTGTCGCCGTTTACTGATGCTTTTTTTGAATCACAGAGTCTTCTGAGCATAGGGTCGATCAGTTCGATAAAATGATCGATCTGATTATATTTCCTGATCTTATCATTACGGATCTTGTCATTTTCACCCATGACGCCGATCGCTTTAAGCATTGCCTTCGCACGCGGATTATCGGGTTTAACAAAATATGCGCGATTGCTCATAGAAGCCTGCGAGATACCGTCGTGAAAGATGTCTCCCCGGGATTTATCCCAGCCGCTTGCGAGAGAAGTTCTGTCAGTAGTCCGGAAAGTTACGTCGCGTCCGGTGGCAATGATCATGCTTTCTTTTTCTGCGTCGCGATACACAAGAATAAGTTCGTCGTAATCCGGAACTCTGGCGGCAATAAATTTAACGAATCCGTCGTAATCCGATTCGTAAGAATTACCGCCGAAATTATATTTTAGTACCCCGCCGGGCACGACAGGCGCGGTCAATTTATATATTTTAAGTCCTGATTTGAATTCTGCTTCGATCTCTTCGATCGGATATGTCACGTCAGCGGACCCGTCAGCAGAGATATCCTGATCTCCGGATCCGATCCTTCCGCGTAACCCGCTCATAAAAAGCTGTATTTTATCAGCAGTCTGTCTGTTCATAAGCCTTTTTAGCCTCTTCGGACGAAAGTTCCTTGTATTCCCCCGGTTCGAGCGATCCATCAAGAACAAGACCGCCGATACTGAGCCTTTTGAGATACGTGACTTCATTGCCGACGCTTAGAAACATCCTCTTTACCTGGTGGAATTTACCTTCACTGATCGATACTTCAGCAAAGTATCCGTCGCCCTGTATTTCGCGAAGTCCGGCAGGTTTCAGCTGCGTTCCGTCAGAGAGCCGTATCCCTTTTTCAAATTGTACCACATCCGATCGCGTAATTCCACGGGATAATTTAACAAGATATTTTTTTATAACGTTTTTATCAGGCGTGATGACGCGATGGATGAACGGGCCGTCGTTCGTAAGCAGCAGGAGCCCTTCGGCATCCTTATCAAGTCTTCCTGCAACGCCAGGTCTGTACGACCTTATAACGTCGCTTAAAAGATCTGTAACGACAGGCCCTGAGCCGTCCTCCGTCGACGACAGATAACCAGCAGGTTTATTGACCATGATATAAATAAACGGCTTATATGGGATCAAACTTCCGTTTACATATACTTTCTGAAACGTTTCGCTGATCTTCGCGTCTCGTTCAGTTATTACATTGCCGTCAACTTCAACCGATCCCGATGAGATAAGTTTATGTACGTCGCGTCTTGAACCGAGACCCATATTTGACAGAAATTTATCCAGTCTCATATGACGCGCCTCCAGCCCTTGGGATACAGATTTTTAAGCGCTCCGTTCTTTACCTCACCGCCGCCAAGCTGATATCCGTTTACGCATACTGCGGTGAAACCGTCAGGAGCGTCCGGTACGTAAAGTGTTTCGCCGCGCAAGTATCTTTTAACGTCTTCGCCAAAAGGATCAAGTTCCAGTTTTCTAATAAATGCGTCATTAGATAGGCTCATTATAAAATGCTGTGAAGGCTTTAGTTTTCCGTAATTGATCTCGCCTATAAGAAGCCCCATTCGAAGCACTTTAAGGCGGTCGATATTTACAGGAGCGAACGTGCATGCGTAGAGATTCTGCCCCATAACGTAGAAAGATGCTCCGGCAAGCGGCGAACACGTCAGGTTTTGCGAGGCAAATGATTTGAGTTCTTCAGGGTATTGTTTGAGTAAACGGTAGCTCTGGCATTTTGAATTTAAGGCGGACGGAGCGGAGACAAGATCATTGTTTGATGACGTCACGCCGTCAACGCCGGACCGGACCATCAGGGCAGCGAACTGACCCTCACCTTTTAATTTGTGAGGCCAGAGCCGGGCACAATACTTAAATCTGTTGACGCCCGATCCGGAAACTCCGCTCTCGATATCGCTCAAAAGATCTATCCCGTCTGCAACACCGCCTGCTTTAGGAAGTTCGGCAAGAGTGAAATCAGGGCTTAGCTGCAGAAACTCATTGACCATTTCTTCATCTTCGCCGCGGTCAAACGTGCACGTCGAATACATTATCCTGCCGCCGGGCCTTACTAGTCCGGCTGCGCTTTTGAGTATGTCACGCTGCATTTCGATACATTTGTCAGATTTATACTTTTCCCAGCTCTGAAGCGCGTCAGGATCTTTTCTGAACATTCCCTCGCCCGAACAGGGCGCATCGACGAGAACAACGTCGAAAAATTCTCCGAACCGTTCGGCAAGCTCTGCAGGAGAGCAGTTGGTCACCATAGCGTTCGGTACTCCCCCGAGTTCGAGATTGTATAAAAGAGTACCGGCTCTGGAAGCACTGATATCGTTTGAAACAAGAAAGCCGCATCCGCCAAGATCAGAAGCAGCCCTCAGGCTCTTTCCGCCGGGCGCAGCGCATAGATCAAGCACACGCTCACCGGGCTTTATCAAAGCATTGGCGGCAGGATACATGGCGCTGGGTTCTTGTATATAATAAAGCCCGGCCAGATAGTATGCCATCCGCCCGGGCATTTTGTCGGGGTCAATATCAAAATAGTATCCGTCGTCGCACCACGGCACGGTATCGCCGATCCGGATATTACCATCAAGAAGCCGCTTAAGCTCATCCGCACTTATCTTGAGGCGGTTTGCTCGAAGGCCGTGAACACATGGCAGCTTAAGCTGTGCTTCATATTTTTTAAATTCATCTTCGCCTATCAGCGCGGTCAGTTTCGCCGTATAAGCTGTGCTCAGTTCCAAATCAATTGCTCCTGATCTTTAATGCACGCGAAGCCGCATTGCCCTCACGAGTGCGATTGAATTTTACAGTCAGTGTGTATTGATTGTCAAGCCTGATAAACAAATATAAATCATTCACGAGATCGATTGACCGCAGATGCCGGATTCGGATATAATAATAACGCTTTACAGCTGCGACAAATGCTGTCTGCCAAACAAAGTAAAGAGGTGCTCCCGATATGTATAACGGTTATAAAGAAAGCTTTTTCGTTTCGTTTAACGCAGAGGATAATTTATATTATCACGCCAGCAGAGATGATTCAGATACAGCGGTTAAAACCGGTGAAGGCGTTTATGAAATACCGGATAAAGGGGCAGTGATCAGGGTGCGGCGCACAGATGCGGCTCCGGGTAAAAGTTCGGCTATACTTCAGCATACGGAATTAGAGAACTTGGGTCAGAATGATCTTACTGTAAATAATCTTAGTGCCGTATGTCTTACCGGTATCGGGCGCGGCGGAAATACACCTTGGAAAAAGCACAGATTTATGATCCATTTTGCTCACAGCTGCTGGCAGGGCGAGGCGCAATGGCGTCACGTATTTGCAGAAGATGCAGGGCTTTACCGTACGTATAACCACGGAACGCAGTCAACTTTACGCCTTCAGTCTAAGAGTTCATGGTCAACGTGTCAATATGAGCCGGTCATTATGATCGAGGACAAGGAACTGAACAAAACGTGGTACGTTCAGTTACGCTGCGGAAACGGCTGGGCGATCGAGATCGGTGTAAGAGGTTACAGAAACGACATCGAACTGGAAATCGTTGCCTCCGACTGTTTTGAATGGAACAATTGCTGGGGCAAGACTTTATCCCCCGGCGATACACTTTCAACGTGTGACGCAGTATCAGGATGCGTTGACGGCGGATTTGAAGAAGCTGCGGCAGATCTTACACATGCAAACCGCGCTTATATGAAGACAACGTTTCAGAATGGAACGGTCCCGCTATGTTACAACGATTATATGAATGCGCTCTGGGCGCTTCCGGACAAGGAAAAATCGATCTCGCTTATCGACGCAGCTGCTGAAGCAGGTGCAGAGTATTACGTAATGGACGCAGGCTGGTATAAAACGCGCGGCACGGGCGGAGAACTGCTTGACATCGGCGCATGGGAGATCAATGACGAACTGTTCGGCGAAGGCGGCCTTCAGGGTATTTTCGATCACGTCAGATCAAAAGGTATGCTGCCCGGTATCTGGCTGGAGATCGAATCATCAAGCTCAGAAGCCCCTGTGGTGAAAGAGCATCCCGATTATGTCATACGTCGAAACGGTCACCCTGTTGGTGGCGGAAGAGTTCTGCTGGATTTCAGAAAAGCAGGCGTTCGAACATATATACGCAGTGTAATTGACCGCCTTTATTCCATGGGAGTAAGATTCATCAAAAACGACTATAACGCGAACACAGGACCGTCTATTGACCCTGACGGACCGGAATCTGTCCGCGAACATTCGAAAGCATTCGAACGATTTATTGACGAGGTGCGCGCAGCATACCCTGATCTGATCATCGAAAATTGCGGCAGCGGAGCCATGCGTTCCGATATGGGCACCCTCTCACACTTTCATTTGCAGTCTGTGAGCGACCAGGAAGACTATTTCCGCCTTCCGTCGATAGTTTCAGGCTCAAGTGTATGTTACCCGCCGGAAAGATGCGGTGTATGGACGTACCCATATCCCGTTAAGATAGACCATCGTGGATCTTTCAGACCGTCGCAGGAGTTTACTGCTCGTTTCTCTGACTGTAAAAATACGGTCTACAATATGGTGACAGGTCTTTCGGGGGCAATGTATCTCTCCGGTCGTATCGATTGCGCCGATGTAATGAACAAAAAGCTTATACGATACGGAACTGAGCTGTTTAAGAAGTACAGGGTCAATATTTCTTCTTCCGTACCTGTTTTTCCTACTTCGACATTTGATATCGATGATGATGGCGTCAATTCATTCGGTCTGCTCGATAATGATGCCGGTCTGCTGCTCTTATACGTTTGGAATAACGTTAATGAACCGGTCAATGATTTTAAGGTAGATATCTCAAAATACGTCACGTCAGGCAGCATTCACGTTTGCGACGTATTCCCACACCTGCTCGGATACAGGATCACTGCAGATAAGTCTGATAACGGATCGCTGCTGGCAATGCTCCCCTCCGGTCCTTCCGCTCTTTTTGCTGTTATTAAAATATAAAACGCAGGATGCTGTAAAACACCCTGCGTTTATGCTTTTGATGAACGGGTCAGTTTATTATTTGAGGATCCTAAACTTACCGATCAGAGGAAGCTCTTTTGCTCTGCCCTTTGCAACGTGTACAATGCCGAAAACGACCAGTCCGGCAAAGGCAAGTTCAGCAAGATAACTGATAATTCTGAATACTATTCCAACGTAAGGAATGATACCGAGAATAGAAAGTGTAATGATCACAGCAGCGCCGCAGATAAGAAGCACAAGTCCCTGGTTTGCATGGAAGCGCGCGTATCTGGAATTCTTCGCCGCAAAGATCGGTACGAGTACAAGTATTCCGATATAAGCAAGTATTCCCATTACTTTATTATCCTGAATATCCTGCGCCTCATATTCGGAAGTCGTATCCGGCGTGTCAAAAAAGTTCTTGTTTCCTTCAGCCATTTTAATCTCTCCCCTGTTTTTTTTAGTTTTTCGTCCGTCTGGATGTCTTTAAAACAAAGCGAGGGAGACAGCTCCGCGCCGGAGCGTCTCCCTTTGGAGCTTTGCCATGACTCCTACGAGAATCGAACTCGTGTTTCCGCCGTGAGAGGGCGGCGTCTTAGCCGCTTGACCAAGGAGCCGTTATGTGCGAAGTATACACTATGGCTCGGAGGTTGTCAAGGGGTGAGACAATAAATTTAAACAGTGTTCGCGATAACCAACGAATACTATCAAACCTACCCTGTATAAATATTTTTACAGTCAGTCACCAGGGTGATCGTACCAGCATTGACCTCGTCGGGATATTCATATGCCGGTGTATAATAATCTTCAAATGCATGATAAAAGCTCGTAAACGTACCGTATAAATATGCATTCCTCATATTGGGGCAACGGCTTATATCAAGGCGATCCCCTCCGATGTAAAGTAAATAAGTCATAACCTGGTTATTCTTCAAATCAAGTTCTTCGATGCCCGAATTGACCAGATAAAGTCGTTCAAGAGAATTGTTTTCACTTAATATAAAATTCCCGATATCACTGTCTCGGATATCAAAGCTTACTAAATTATTATGACTCAGATCTAGCTCTGAGAGTGTCATATTCCTCAAAGCGAAAGACTCAAGATTATTGTTATAGCTCAAATCGAGTTTAGTCAAAGACGGGATCTGAAGGTCAATGTGCTGCAATTCATAATTACCGCTCAGATCCAGTTCAGTTATCAGATTAGATTTAATTATAACTTGCGTCAATTTATGATTTTTGCTTATATCAAGTTCTTCAAGAACTTCTGTAAACGAAAATTCGGGTGAACCAAAACCGATAGACAAAATAGATAAATTAGGTACGAGGCTCAGATCGAGTGATTTGGTGGCTACTCCGTTGAAGCAGAGATGTTCAAGTGCATAAAAATGTTCAATACCTTTGATCGATTTATGATTGTAGTATACGTTCAGCAAATCAATTAATTTGATTTCTCCGTCGCTCAATACCGAATCTTTATTTAGATCATAATTATCCCTGATATACTCTCGAAATTCGCTGTCGGGGAAAGTAGATTCGTCAAGCGGTACATCCGCCGGAGTTGAGGTCGGAGCAGTCGTAGGCAGTTCCGCGGTAGCAGTCGCAGGAGTATCGGTAATTGAAGGCGTCGATGTAGGCGTAGCCGTTGACGTCGGATCGG
>DBVV01000030.1:8337-15178 GCA_002308795.1 Mageeibacillus sp. UBA1255
GCCGTTGACGTCGGAGCGAGAGTAGCGGTCGGAGTTACCGTTGATGCAGGATCATCACTCACAGTAGAGGTAACCGTCGCCGACGGGGAAACATTTATTGTTGTTGTGACAGTCACGGTAGGCGCAGGGTCATCTGTCATAGACGGAGTGACTGCAGGCGTAGGCGTATCCGTATCAATTTGCGTTATAGTCGGAAGCGCTGTATTTTCCGGAGACATAAGAGGCGGCACAGTCGGGACAGAATCCGAGCGAGAACGGAAATATTGCCCGAGCAGTATGCCTGCGACGATCAGCACAAGTACAGCCGCAATTGACGCTGCTGCTTTCCATGCAGAGCCGTATGCACCGGTACGCTTTTCTCGAACGCCTGCGCCTCCCCTTATATTTGGCGTTCCGTCGGTGAACCCTTCCCCTGCCGCTAAAAACGGCGTTTTAAGGCCCTCAGAGGCACTTTTGCCATCGGCAGGAGTACTTTTAGCGCCGGGCTTAATACCGTCCTTTTCGGCCGCAAAATCAGCATATTTTTTGATATGCCTGTCGGAGATACCGGAAGCAAGTTTACGGATGAGATCGTCTTTCATAAGAAAATCCCCTCCTTCTCCAGAAATGCCTTCAGAGCCTTCTTTAACCTGTGAATTATGCTCTTAACGGTGCCTGTGGGCATATCAAATCTGCGCGATATCTCTTCGATCGATTCATCGAAATAGAATCGCGCAACGAATATCATATTTTGCTTATCGGAAAGGCCGTCCAAAAACCTGTCGATCGTATCGCTTATAGCGAGGCGGTTCACGACAGCGTCGTCGGTATAAGCGCTGTCAGATGCTGCGTCTAACGGAAGAGCACCTGTCACGGCTTCGTTCTTTTGATTATGATTCTTTTTATAAAGATTGATCGAGTTGTGGCGGACGATCGTGGCAATGTATGCGTTCAGGCGCTCAGGTTTGGCAGGCGGAATGCTGTTCCAGACGTCAAGGAAAGAATCGTTGACGATCTCACACGCGTCTTCATGATTCTGAAGAATGTTGAAGGCAATAGTAAAGCAGTACGGGTAATACTTTTTCTCAAGCTCCCGCAGCGCCTCCTCGTCCCTCTTCTCTAGAAGATCCAGAATATAATCGTCCGTCAAAGTCTGTTGCGGCCTCCCGGATACTTTTCTGTTTATTTGCCATAACGGGAGGTCTAAAAATGATTCCATACCTCTCCCTGTTTATAGACAAAATTTAATTCTATAAAGTTTCATCTTTATCTTCCGATTTCGAAATTATATACACCGCTCCCGAGTTCTAGCGTTAAAAGGCCGCCTTCAAACGAAACAACTTTCACGCCTTCCGCCTCTTCTACAGAAACGCCGCCTTCGGTCACAGACGTCAATGAATCTGCGCGCAGGTAGAGCGTTGCCGTAGTATTGCCCGGAACGCTGCACTCGTATTTGACGATGTTATTGTCAACAGCTTCCCAGCTGCTTTTTATCAGTCCGCGTACCGATTCGTATGCGCCTTTAACGAAAGTTATATTCCCCCCTGCGGTAGGATTGAGGATGATATGTGAAAATGCAGGCGCATTCTCGTCGCAGCCGATTCCCGAAAGCGTACTGTAGAGCCACTCTGTAACGGAACCGTACGAATAATGGTTGAAAGAATTCATTGCCGCATCACCGAAACCGTCGGCAAGCGTGTAGCTGTTCCAGCGTTCCCAGATCGTCGTTGCGCCCTGAAGGATCGGATATTTCCAGGAAGGATAATCTTCCTGCTGAAGCAGTCCGAAAGCAGTATCAGAATGTCCGAACCTGCAAAGGACAGGAAGCAGCAGCGAGCAGCCTATAAAGCCTGTCGTCAGTTTAGTGCCGTTTTTGATAATTTTATCGTTTAAGCGGTCAGCCATTGTCTGCCTCATATCCTCAGGCAGAATATCGAATGCAAGCGCCACGAGGTACGAAGTCTGAGTATCTGATTTAAGCCTTTTCTCGTTTCTGACGTATTTTTCGATCCATGCTTCTCGGTATTTTGCAGCGTGTGACGCAAAACGCTCAGCGTCTTTATCCTGCCCGAGAAGCCGCGCCATCTTAGTAAGAATATCGCAAACGCGAATACAATAGGCTGTATCCGTCACGCCCTTGTCGGTCGTTTCCCCAATCGAGAGCCAGTCGCCGTACGCGCTGCGCGATCTGATATAATTATCGCTCGTATTGACCAGATACGACTCGTATTTTTTCATGTTTTTATAATATTTTTCTATATAAGAGATATCGCCGTACCGCTCATACATTATCCACGGAATGATCACACCTGCATCGCCCCAGGCGTTGTTACCGGAACCGGTATAATTCTGCCGCCATGTCTGAGGGGCAACGTCCGGATATGATCCGTCAGAGCGCTGACAATCATTAAGGTCGGTTATGTATTTGTCGAAGAACGCTTTCACGTTCATGTTGTACGCCGCGGTCCCGCAGAATATCTGTGCGTCGCCGGACCAGCCCATACGTTCGTCACGCTGAGGGCAATCAGTAGGAGTGGAAAGGAAATTGCCCCTCTGGCCCCAGTACGTATTTGAGATCAGCTGGTTTACAAGTTCATCTGAAGTGGAGAGCGAACCGGAATCCTCGAGATCTGAATACAGTACGATCGCGTTAACGTCTGAGAGCGCCGGTGCTTCGCTGAGCCCAGACAGTTCCATATAACGGAACCCGTGGAATGTGAAAGTCGGAGTGTAGTTTTCACCTTCAGGGTCTCCCCTCATAATATACGTGTCTGTCGCCTGGGCAGAGCGCAGGTTTTGAGTGTAAAGCGTGCCCTTAGGACCGTCGCTTCCTTTGCTGCCGTCGTTGAGCATTTCGGCATGGCGCAAAGTGATTACAGTTCCGGCGCTTCCTTTAAGGTTAACACTTACGACGCCTGCCAGATTTTGTCCGAAATCGTATATATACGTGTTTCTGCTGATTTTGGTCACGCTCTTTGCGGGAACTTTATCCATCGCGCGGACTACGCCAGATAACTGCGGCACAAGTTTTCCCACTCCTAGCGCAGCTGCATTTGTTGTCAAAGCCTGTTTCCATGCCCATGTATTGCGCGAAGTTCCGCTCGTCGTACACCAGCCTGCTTCCGGATAATTGCCGTCGTATATTTCACCGTTGAAAATGTCATTATAGAGTATCGGACCGCCGCTTTCGCAGCAGCTCCAGCTTTCATCTGTAATAATCTGTTCTCTGCGGCCGTCTTCGTAATCTACTATCAGCGTCGCTATAAACGCGGGAGAAGACCCTCCGTACGGAGAATAGGCGCCAATGTACCAGCCGCGGCCAAGTATCGCGCCGATCACGTTCTCGCCTTCTTTAAGAAGTTTCGTGACGTCAAAGCATTGATACATTATGCGCTGCGTATATTCCGACCTGCCGGGATTAAGGACTGAATTATCAACAGACTCGCCGTTAACGTACGCCTGATACAGACCCGCCGCTGATGCGAACAGGAGCGCACTTTTAACGCCTGATCCGATGTTAACAGTTTTGCGTACAAGGGGCGCAGAGGAGTTGTAATCAGTTACAGAAACGTTGTTATTCCACGGAGATTCTCCGTACTTTATCGCGGAATTTACTTTTTTATAAGACGTTTCGGAAGCATCCGTTTCGAACCAGTTTTTCGATGCAGAATCCGTAGCGATCCAAGTCTTATCCGAAACTATACGGTCACTTGAGCCGTCATTATATTCGATAATTATGCTGACAATACATGCGCCGTATCCGTGCTGTTTATTGACAGCGCTGGCGGCAATTACGTTCCGCCCCTGTCTGAAGAAGTTCGCCGCGTCAATATATTTAGCGTGTTCCCAGCCGTTCTCTTCAGAATTCGACATGACGAGATTTCCGTTGACATAGATGTCTCCGTAATCGTCCGCGGTATAGCAAACTATAGCAGTTTTGATTTCTTTATCGATATTGAACGACTTCCTGAAATATTCAGTTTTAACGGGCACGTCCCCCTGTGATTCGCCTGAAAGCAGCCAGATCCAGTTCGCGCCGTCAAATGAAAAAGAACGGTTCTCTGCGGCAGTGATCCATTTTGCGCCGCCAAGATCATCGCCTTTAATCGCTGTTGTAAAGAAAGAATTCCCGGACTCAAGTAAAGCGCCTTTTTCCGTCGTTACAGAAACGTTCCACCAATACCTTGTCGCATCTTTTAACTGCTGAGGATCCCCGTCGTAGATAACGGCAACGTTATTATCCGATTCTACCGTTCCGGAATCCCATATCAGGCTCTTTCCTGCCTTCAGTTCCGCTTCACTCTCGGCAATGCGTATCTGATACGATTTCTGCCTAAGGCCGCGCTCTTCTGTATTGATCGCCCACGAAAACAGCGGCGCCCCTTCGACACAGAACGGGTTCTTCTCGTAATTGACCCTGAGCGAAGTTACAGCATGATCATCATCAGGTTCTGGCACGTCAGTTCCGGGTCCCGAGGACGATCCTGAAGAAGCCGGATCGTCAGGAGAAGATTTGGGAGTACATCCTGCAGCAAACGACAGCAGCAATAATATTGATACAATTATGGCGATTACACGTTTCATAAATAACCTCTTTAACAAAACATGCAGAGCCCGGATGAACGGCACTCTGCATGGTGGATAAAATATCAGATCTTGATCTCAGTCTTCGCTCTCAGCGGCATTCTTCTTAGCCTCTTCAATGATCTTCTGAGCGATCATTTCCGGAACGTCCTCGTAGCGGGCGAATTCGGTATGGAAGCTGCCTCTGGCCTGAGTGATTGCACGAAGATCGATAGCATATCTGGTCATTTCAGCCATGGGAGCTTCGGCAACGATCTCCTGGATGCCTCCGCCGATCGGGTTCATACCGAGGATGCGGCCGCGGCGCTTGTTCATATCGCCGATAACGTCGCCCATGTAACGGTCGGGAACGTAAACGTTAACCGTAACGACAGGCTCGAGAAGGACCGGTTTCGCACGTTTTACGCCATCCTGGAACGCAAGTTTCGCGGCGGAAACGAACGCTACTTCTTTGGAGTCAACAGGGTGATATTTACCGTCGACGAGCGTCGCTTTCAGGCGGACAACAGGATATCCTGCGAGCACGCCTTTCTTAACGCTTTCCTGAAGTCCTTTTTCAACTGACGGGAAGAACTGCTTCGGAACTGCTCCGCCGAATACGTTCTCGGCAAATTCGAGTTCATCTTTCTCACCTGGTTCGAATTCGATAACGACTTTACCGTACTGGCCTGCACCGCCGGACTGCTTCTTATGAAGTCCTTCTGCAGATACTTTGGAACGGATGGTCTCGCGGTAAGCGATCTTAGGATCGGAGATATCGACGCCAACGCCGTATCTGGTCTTAAGTTTGCTCATGATAATATCGATGTGCATCTCGCCCATACCTGAAACGGTGGATTCGCCTGTATCGGGGCTCTGTCCGAAATGGAACGTAGGATCCTCTTCAGCAAGTCTGGAAAGGCTCGAATTCAGTTTGTCTTCGTCGCCTCTCGTCTTAGGCGTGATAGCCTGTACGATCTGAGCTTCAGGGAACTGGATAGCGGGAAGTTCGATCTGGTTTGCTTTGGTTCCGAGAGTATCATTCGTCTGAGTAACGGTAAGTTTTGAAACTGCGCCGATATCGCCGGCAATGATCTCAGTAGCCTGCTGCTGTTTCTTTCCTCTCAGCGTAAAAACCTGAGTGAAACGCTCATCAGCTTCTTCGTTAACGTTGTAGATCTGGTTATCCGCTTTGATCGTTCCGGAATAAACTTTGAATATCGAAAGTCTTCCAACGAACGGGTCAACGATCGTCTTGAATACGAATGCGAGCGGCGCGCCTGCGGCGTCAACTTTGATCTCGACGGGATTTCCGTCTTTATCTGTTCCGACAACGGGAGGAACTTCGGTAGGATCAGGAAGATATTCAACGATGAAGTCTAAGAGCTTCTTTACACCGGTGTTCTCGTTCGCTGCGCCGACAAGTACGGGAGCGCAGGTGCCGGATACGATAGCTTTCTTAAGTCCGGTGACCATCTCTTCGTCAGTGAATTCTTCGCCTTCGAAGTACTTCATCATAAGCTCTTCGTCAGACTCTGCGACAGCTTCCTTAAGATCGTTATGGATCGATTCGGCCTCATCCTTTACGGAAGCGGGAATGGCATCTTCGACGAACGTTCCATCTTTACCGATCTTATAACCGACCATCTTTACGGTATCTACCATACCGACCATAGCACGGTTTACAAAGACCGGAAGCTGAAGTGTGACGCAGGAAGTTCCGAAAGTCTCACGCATAGAAGCGTAAAGTTTTTCGAAGTTAGCGTTTTCTTCATTCAGTCTGTTCACAAAGAACATGCGGGGCATCTTGGCCTTAGTAACGATATCCCATGCTTTCTCAGCACCGACAGATACCGAATCACCCGCAAGAACTATAATAGCCGAATCCGCCGCGGCAACACCTTCAAGCTGCTCCGCTACGAAATCGAAATATCCGGGAGTGTCAATAATATTTATCTTTTTACCCTGCCAGCTGCAAGGGGCAACAGCCGCCTGCACGGATACATGACGTTTGATTTCTTCGGGATCATAATCCAGGACTGTATTTCCGTCAGCAATCTGCCCCAGCCTGTCAGTCGCCTTGGAAATATAAAGCATCGACTCTCCTACTGTTGTCTTACCAACACCGCTGTGACCCAGAAATACTACGTTGCGTATGTCCGTACTCTTCATAAAACTACCTCCAATGACATTTTAGCCCAACAGCATACCGCTCAAAAGCCAAAATATAGTATACACCAGACTGACGTCCCGTGTCAACATTATGAATAATCAGGGCTCTACTCCCAAAATCGTAACA
>DBVV01000122.1:0-2563 GCA_002308795.1 Mageeibacillus sp. UBA1255
TTCGTGTTGAGATTTTAACGAATTGGTGGGGGCGGGTGGATTCGAACCACCGTACGCATAGCCAGCAGATTTACAGTCTGTCCCCTTTGGCCACTCGGGAAATCTCCCTCATCTAAAGAGCTGGTGGACGGATTTGAACCCCCGACCTATTGATTACAAATCAATTGCTCTACCAGCTGAGCTACACCAGCGCAGTGTTACTGAGCGCACTGTGCGCGACAGCGAATCGTATTATACACGCTTGAGAAATTGAAGTCAAGCGTTATTTCGCCAATTCTTACGTATTTTTCAGGCGTTTTTCGCATTATTTCGGGGATGAACAGCTGCTTGGCTGCCGGTCAGCCGGAATTTGCGGAAGAGATGAAAATATTTGTCCCTGTGACGCTGTCGTAAGCGGAATCGCCGAGGATCAGGCGCACTCTCGTTCTGTGGTCTAAAGGAAGCGTTGGCAGGATCCGGGCGGGATCGGCGCCGAGAAAACGGATCACGGCGGATTCGTCGAGGATATTAAACATATGATTATGGGTGACAACGTAATTGTCGACCTTCGAGAGCAGCTCCGGGGAGTACGTTGACATCGGCAAACTGAGATTTGCGCTGTCAAGGACGGACAATATTGCCCCGAACATCGTATCGAGCGGACAATCATACCCAATCTCGGTGACGTTGCCGCCTTTTAGCGAAAAATACCCGGATATCCCGAAATCATCCCCGGCTTTTACGTAATAGACCGTGCTGTTCCAGGAGCGGAGCGTCACGCCGAATTCGGCCTCGGTGCGGGTTACGCGCATAGGCTTTTTGTTGTAGATCTCAAGGAGCCTCGCTGTCACTTCCACGTCGTTTTCGTCGTACGGAAGAACTTCGAACTTGCCCGGAACGATCAGCGCGCGTGTACGCTTCGAGATATTGACATTAAAGTTCCTGCCGCCGTATTCAAACCCGAAACGCCCGTACCGGACACGGTTACCGCCGAGGAACAGCAAACTGAAGCCCATTGACCGCGCCTCACTCAAAACACGCTCCATAACGGCGGTAAAATATCCTTTCCCGCGATGATCGGGCAGAGTCGATACCGCGCCTATGCACGCGATCCGGAGCCTGAGGTCGCCGTTTCGAAGCTCCATAGGATATATACCGATCGAACTCACGAGCTTCCCGTCCTCGAACGCTCCGATATGGACCATGGTCGGATTATCCGGCCAATACAGTTTCGGGAGGATGTGCTCGAATTTCGCCTCTTCGGTGGTAAATCCGAACGATTCGTTCATGACGTCGATCAGCATCCTGTATTCTTCGTACTTTACTCTTCTGATTTTCATGACCGTTTAAGTTAAAAAAGCGAAATGATCTCGTTAGTTTTCAAACAGCGCCTTTGCGAATTCCTCGGGAACGAACGGCTGCAGGTCGCCGATGCCCTCGCCAACGCCCACGAGCCTCACCGGGATGCCCAGTTCTTCGCAGATCGAAACGACTATCCCGCCCTTGGACGAGCCGTCAAGCTTAGTTAGGATTATGCCCGTAATACCTGCGACTTCCGAAAACGCGCGTGCCTGGTTCACGGCGTTCTGACCGGTGGCGGCATCGAGGACAAGGAACGTTTCGTGCCTTATCCCTTCCATTTCGCGGCTGGCAACGCGGTTCATTTTAGCGAGTTCGTCCATAAGGTTCTTTTTATTGTGGAGCCTGCCCGCGGTGTCGCAAATGAGGACGTCAACGCCCTTGGCTTTCGCGCTTCTGCATGCGTCGAACAGCACGGCCGCCGGATCTGCTCCCTCCGCCTGGCTCACCATCTCAACGCCTGCACGCTCTGCCCAGACGCCGAGCTGGTCGATAGCTGCGGCGCGGAACGTATCGCCCGCGGCAAGCATCACTTTCTTGCCCGCGTTTTTGTAAAGATACGCCATCTTGCCGATCGAAGTGGTTTTACCGACACCGTTGACGCCGATCACCGAGATAAGCACAGGAACAGCATCGGTATCGAGCCCCTGCTCGCCTTTGGAAAGCATTGCCGCGATCTCTTCCTGAAGCGCTGCTTCGACCTGCGCCGGGTCGGTTATCCGCCCTTCTTTCACGCGCGCACGGAGCCGGGTCATGAGCGTCTCCGTCGTTTCTACGCCGAAATCGGACGTGATGAGAAGCTCCTCCAGCTCGTCGAAAAGGTCCTCGTCCACGCGGCCGAAACCGGCGAGGATGGCGTTCAATTTATTTTTAAATCCCTCACGGGTCTTTTTAAGCCCTGCTTTTAATTTATCAAAAAAGCCCATTTCATACACCTCCGGTAAACGCCCGCTTCAGTGATCCGGGACCATGGCACGGACGTGCCCGGGACGGACCCGCTGCGGGACGGGAGAAAACGTCATTCCATACGAAGCGAAACGACGCGCGAAATACCCTTCTCTTCCATTGTCACACCGTACAGAGAACCGGCGTACTCCATTGTCCCCTTGCGGTGCGTGACCATAATAAACTGTGTGTTTTTCGAAACTCCGGACAGATAGTCGGACAGCCTGTATACGTTTGCATCGTCGAGCGCAGCCTCGATCTCGTCGAGCAGGCAGAACGG
>DBVV01000122.1:2604-3554 GCA_002308795.1 Mageeibacillus sp. UBA1255
CCGGAGAGCAGCAGCATATTCTGCAGTTTCTTACCCGGAGGCTGAACGTTGATGTCGATCCCGCAGTCCAGCACGCCCGTTCCGTCCCCGTCGGAAAGCACGATATCCGCCTTCCCGCCTCCGAAAAGTTCCACGAAGACTTGGTTGAAATTGGTCCGGATGATCTCGAACTGCTGCGAGAACTGGCGCTGCATGACGTCAGTAAGTTCGTCCACGACGCGCCTCAGTTTCAGTTTCGCATCGTTCATATCCTTGCTCTGGGCGGACATGAAATTGTACCGCTCTATCGTGCTCTCGTACTCCTCCACGGCGTTTACGTTCACCGGGCCTAACGCTTTTATCGCCGAGCGCAGTTCCGCGATCCTTGCCGCAGATTCTTTGTAATTTTCTATAACGGTCCCTGCGGACAATTCCTTTGCGGCGCTGAGGGTGAGTTCGTATTCTTCCCACAGGCGGTTCCGGCCGTTATTTATCTCGTTCTCGCACCTCACGCGCTGGATCTCGAGCCGGTTAGCTTCCTGCTCGATATTGGCCAGCCTGGTATTTATATCCGTGATCCTGGTGAGCATCCCGCCCAGCGCCTGATCCGTATCCGATTTGCGCTTTTCAACGCTTTCCAGTTTCTCCGCGGCTGTACCTGCGTCGAGCTGCGACACGGCGCGCTTAGTTTCGAGGTCGTGTATCTCTTTCTCGAGGGCGGCAATATTTTCCAGGTTTTCTTTGAACGTCAGGTCGTATCCGGTGATCTTTTCGGTCAGCGTTTCTATCTCCGCTTTCAGTGCGTCAATGTCGCTCTTCGCTTTCGTTTTCGCCGTTTCGACGCGGTTTTCTTCGATCTTTATCGCGAACAGGTCGTTGCTCACCGACTCCCTGTCGCTGCGTACCGCCTGAGCGGCCTCAGAAGCCTCTGTAAGGCGTTTTTCGGCTTCGGCAATATCCTGAGCCGTCTT
>DBVV01000122.1:3665-13242 GCA_002308795.1 Mageeibacillus sp. UBA1255
TTTTGCAGGGATACCTGCCGCTCGAGTTCGCGCAGTTCCTCGAAACGCGTTTTCTGCGTCTCGGCCAGAGAAGCCGCCAGGGATTTATTTTCCGCCAGGCGGGAATAGATCTGCTCGATCTGTTTAGATGCGTTGTCCAGCTCCTTCTCGAGCCTCGGGATCTCTCTCGTTCTCGAAAGCGTTCCGGTCGTTTTCGCACCTCTCTCGTTCGCTCCGCCGGTGATAGCACCGGACGTTCTCAAAATATCGCCGTCAAGCGTTACGCACATAAATCCGTATTTGTATCTCTTCGCCGCGGCTATGGCGTCGTCAAGCGTTTTAAACACCGCTACTCTGCCCAGCAGGCTGTCGGCGACTGGTCTGAACATTTCTTCGCATTCCACGTGGTCGCTGGCGATGCCCAGATATCCCGAAAGCCCCCTCAGTTCGCGCTGAAGCTGCTCGTCTAAGCGTTTGCCGGTAACTGCTGTGAGAGGCATGAACGTCGCGCGCCCGTACCGGTGTTCTTTTAAGAAGTTTATGGCGTCACGCGTCTCTTCTTCAGTCCTGGTGATGATGTTCTGGAAGCTCTGGCCCAGCGCCGTTTCGACCGCCTGCTCATATTCGCGCGGGACTGTGATCAGCTGCGCCACCGCTCCGTATATACCGTCGCCGAACGCGGGATTTTTCTTGCACATCTGGAGCACTTCTTTTACGCTCCGGGCGTATCCCTCGTAAACCTCCTCCATCTCTTTCAGAAGTTTGCACTGTGCGTCAAGGCTCTGCATTTTACCGGTGAGTTCGGTCACCTTGCGGTTATCTTCGTCGATCGCCGTGCGGATCGAAGCCAGTTTTCCGTCGTTGTTCTGGTATTCCTGCTTCGCGTCCGAAGCGGCGTTCGATGCGTCTTCGTATTCCTTTTCCGCGCTGTCAAGCTCGTCTTCGCCTGCGCTGTCGCTTTCCTGTATCGCTTTGAGCTCCTGGTCGAGCGAAAGTTTCCGCTCGGTCACGAGGTCGATCTGGGTTTTAGCCGCCTGCGCCTGGCTGTTTTTTTCGCCCTGCAGAAGCTGAAGCCTTACGAGTTCAGTCCTTAATTCTTCTATCTGCTTTTCTGCGCCTGCAAGCTTCTCGTCGGTGGCGTTCAAAAGGTCCGCCTGTGCTCCGCCGCGCTGTTCTATCTGTTTGATCTGAATATCGAGTTCTTTTATTTCTGCTTCCAGGCGTTCGATCTCGCGTTTATGCGCTTCGATCCGGCCGCTCTGCTCGGCTTTATCCGTGTCTGAACGGCGGTTCTCCTCTTTCGCGCGCACGATCTTTTCGTTGTTTACCGCGATCTCGCCGGTAAGGCGTTCGATGCGCTTTTCATGCTCGAAGCGGTCGTTCCTGAGCTGCGCTATAAGAGTGTCGAGCTGTCTGGACAGTTCGAGTTTAGATTCGTTTTCCTGCCTTAATGCCTCCAGCGACGCCTCGGTCTCGGCACGGTCGGAATTCACGATCTCCGCTTTCGCAGTTATCCCTTCCAGCTCCGTCTCGGCGCGCGAGATAGTTTCGGACAATACCCCTACTTCGATGTCTCTCAGTTCGTACCTGAGGGCAAGGTATTTGCGGGCAACTTCGCTTTGTTTTTCGAGCGGTTTGATCTGGGATTCGAGTTCGCCTACGATATCGTTTATGCGAAGAAGGTTCTGTTCGGTCGCGGCAAGCTTTCTCTCCGCTTCGTTCCGCCGGATCCTGTATTTCATTATGCCGGAAGCATCTTCGAAAATGTTGCGGCGTTCCTCCGACTTCGTGCTGAGGATCTCGTCGATCCTGCCCTGACCGATCAGAGAATATCCGTCGCGGCCGATACCGGTATCGGCAAAAAGCATGACGATATCTTTCAGGCGGCATTGTGCCCCGTTGATGAGATACTCGCTTTCACCGGAACGGTAAAGGCGGCGGGTAATGCGGACTTCGATGAAATCTATGTTAAGGGCGTGATCTTCATTGTCCATCACAAGCGAAACTTCGCACATCCCCGTGGGTCTGCGGCTCTGCGTTCCGGCGAAGATCATGTCCTCCATGCGGCTTCCGCGCAGTGTTTTGGGGCTCTGTTCGCCCAAAACCCATTTAACGGCATCGGATATGTTGCTTTTTCCGCTGCCGTTGGGGCCAACTATAGCCGTTATTCCGTTGCTGAATTCTAATACTGTTTTGTCAACAAAGGACTTGAACCCCTGCATCTCGAGTCGCTTAAGGTACAATGTAACACCCCCACCTTCGCAAGGTTGGATTTTACCAGTTTTCGAGGGTGTTGTCAATGTTGCGGGAGTTCGTTTACGAGTCTCTTGAACGTATTTCCGCGCTCTTCGAAGTTTTTGAAAAGGTCGAAGCTGGTGCTGGCGGGAGAGAGCAGTACGACGTCGCCCGGTGCTGCGGCGGCTCGTGCGAGGTCAACTGCTTCTTTATACGTGCCTGCGCGTACGATCTTCACCGATGCGTCATTATCGGCAGCACGGACCGAAGCTTCGATCTTGTCCGCCGTCGGACCGATGAGGACGAGTGTTTTTACCTTTTCGACGATCGGGGCGCCGATGGATGAATAATCCAGATTCTTATCCTTGCCCCCGGCGATCATGACCACGTTCCGGCGGTCGAAGACGGACAGTGCGTTCAGCGTGCGTTCGGGGCTGCTGTCGATCGAACTGTTGATGTATTTCACGCCGTCGAGCTCTCTTACGGGCTCTAAGCGGTGTTCAACGCCTCTGAACGTTGACGCGACCGCATAAACGTCTTCTTCCGTTATTTCGGTGCGCAAAAGCAGCGCGGCTGCCATCAGATTTTCCACGTTGTGAAGGCCGGGGAGCAAAAGGTCGTCGCGGTCAAGCTCGTATTTCCGTCCTTCGCACGCTCCGCAGGCGCGGCAGAAGCGGTCAAAAACGATTTTTCTGTCACCGGCTTCATAAACAGCCGNNAAGCCGTCGAGCCGTTGTGCGGGATCTCTCGCGCTGTTTCAGGTGTTTTTTTTGCGGTGAAGACGTCGACGGTATATTCTCCGCTCGCGGAAAGGTCACGGATGATACCGGCCGTGACGGAATTGCCCGCGTTCAACACTACCCTCTTTTTGAAAGCGTCGTCAGCGTCACGGTTTGCGCCGCCGTTTGCCTGTTCAGCAGCTTCCGGTCGATCGTCTCTGAACGCTTTTCCGTGCAGCGGCCTGTCGAAAACCGCTTTTTTGCAGTCGATATATTCCTGATAATCTTTATGCACGTTGAGATGGTTCGGCGTGATGTTGGTTATGATCGATGCATCCGCGCTGACGTCCATGTGCATCAGCTGGAAGCTCGAAAGTTCGAGTACGGCTCGGTCGCACGGGGCGATCTCCCCCAGTTTATCGATCAATGGTGTTCCGATATTTCCGCCGAGCCATATCTTCACGTCCGTGCCTTTGTAATGCTGTTTCAGCAGGAGCGAGGTGAGCGTCGTGGTAGTGGTTTTTCCGTCGCTTCCGGTGATCGCGTATATCGGGCAGGGACAATATTCCATGAATACTTCCATTTCGGACGTCAGTACCGCCCCGGCCTTTACCGCGGCGTCAATATGTTCCTCGTCCGGTCTCATTATAGGCGAGCGGAATATGAGATCGAATCCGCCTTCCGGCAGCGCGTCAAGGTATCCCGGCCCGAACGTGTAGTCCGCGATCGCTCCTGATCTTTTGAGGCTCTCCGCCTCTTCATTTGCCTCTTTATCGCTGTCCTTGAGGTCAAACAGATACACGTTCCGTGCGTCGTTTCGGGCAAGGAACCTAAGCAGGGCGCGGTTGCTGATGCCGAATCCGAGCACAGCGATCTTTTTATCCCTGATACCGTTTATATACCGTTCGAGCGGTGCGTTCGACGTCGAAGCCATTATATACCCATCCCCGTTTCAGTCATTGCCGCCTGCCTCAGATGCGTCGAACAGTTCTGCCATTTTAAGTTCAGCGCCTAGGCATTGCTTGTAGAGTGCAAAAAACCTGTCGAATTTAGCGACGTCCTCATCCGATGCCATGACCGTTGTCTTCTCGACGTTCGCGAAAATGCGGCGCATGAATCCGCTGAGATCTTTATATTTGTCTTTTTCGAGCATATATGCGGCAAGCAGCGCCATGCCCCATGCTCCGCCTTCGCCTGCGGTCTGCATTACCGTTACAGGCACTTTGAACAGCGCCGACGTTGCGTTCTGGCCTACAAATTTTGTTTTGTAGAATCCGCCTGCTGCTGTCACAGCGGTCAGTTTCACTCCTGATTCTTCGAGCAGGTCGTATCCGAGTGCGATCGCGCTGATCGCGGAGTAAACCTGCATCTGCATAAAGTTTGCCAGGTTAAGCTTTCCGGACGGTTTGCGCGATACGGTAAGCGCGCCCGTTTCCGCCCCTGCGATACCCTCTCCGGCAAGGTAGTTGTAACCCACGACGCCACCGGTATCTGCGTCACCTTCGAGCGATTTATTGTACACGATATCGTAAAGTTCGCGCTTGGACACTTTAGCGCCGCAGAGCGCTGCCACCTCGCCGAACAGCGCGACCCAGTTATCGATCTCGGAAGTACAGTTATTGCCGTGGATCATTGCCGTGTCGTATCCTTCCGGAGTGACGAGTACGTCGATCTCTTTTCTGAATCCGATAAGCGGCCTTTCGAGTGTTGCCACGATGTTGCAGGAAGTTCCCGCGGAGAAATTGGCCTCTCCGGGAGCGATCGTGTCGGAGCATACCATTCCGGTCTGCATATCTCCTTCGGGCGGGCAAAGGGGGATCCCCGCGCGAAGTTTTCCGGTGCGGACAAGCAGTTTCGCGCCTTCTTCGGTCAGATATCCGGCGTCTTCGCCTGCTTTTAATATCTTCGGTAGCAGCTTTTTGAAGTCCGGATCGAGCCCTTCTCCGGCAAGTATCGGGCCGAATTTTTCTAGCATCGTTTTGTTATAATCGCCTTCGCTCACCGGGAACATTCCGGATGCTTCCCCGATACCCGTTACGAAACGGCCTGTGAGTTTGTAGTGTATGAATCCGGCGAGCGTCATCAGTTTTGCTACGTCCGGCACGTGCGGTTCTTTATTCAGCACTGCCTGGTAATACTGCGACACGCTCCAGCGCATCGGGATGTTGAACTGAAACGTCCCGGAAAGGATCGCGGCAGCCTCTTCGGTATTCGTATTCCGCCACGTTCTGAACTGGGCGAGCTGCCTGTCGTTCTTGTCGAGAGCGAGGTACCCGTGCATCATCCCGGAGATCCCGATCGCGTCAGGAGCGTCGAATTCGTCTCTTGTTTTTTTGCGGTAGTCTTCCGTCATATCTGCGTAGCTCGCGGCCAATCCTTCGAGCGCCAGTTCCAGGGGGTAGCTCCAGAGGCCGTCAACGAGCCTGTTCGCCCAGTCGTATATTCCCGTGGCCAAAACGTTCGCGTTGTCGTCAATAAGTACCGCTTTTATGCGTGTTGATCCGAGTTCTATGCCGAGTATTTTTTTCATACGTACTGCCTCCAGTTTGATCTGTAATTCATCTGCTCTCCCGCCTCTTCTCTGCTTTCCCTGTGCGGGCGGAAACTGTCAATATGATTATAGTGTATTTGGTGTTTTTTTTCAATTGCAGATTGCGCTTTTGGCCAGATATGCTTATGAAATCAAACCGGGCCGCACCAGTCAAGGCACGGCCCGGTTATTAAATCATTTTATAATCGTCCGGGGGTTCTGAATTATCAGAACGCTCTCTTCTTAATGAAGACGACTGCTGCGCCCATTGCGAGAACAGCGATCACTGCGAACATTGCCACAGCTGCATCGCCGGTCTGAGGCTGAGTCTCGGGCTCGGTCACAGGTTTTTCTTCGACTGTGATCGTGTTGCCTTCGGTGCCCTCAACGAGGCCGTAACCGTCGTTTGCGAGCAGGTAGACAACGAACTTGCCGGCCTTTACGGTGCCGTCGTCATTCAGCAGAGCGGCTCTGTTGTTTTCGTTCATGCCGTCGAACGGAACTTCGAACGTACCGCCGTTAGCGCCGACGTACCACCATACGAGCGATGCGCCGTCTCCACCGGGAGTAGTACCATCAGCGTAAACGCCGATCCAGTCTTTCTCGCCGAATTCGCCGGTAGCGGTGACAACAAGTTTACCGGCGTCGTTTACCTTAGCGGTAAACTCGGGACCTGCAGGTGCTTCTTCGGGCAGGCAGAAGTAGTTGATCGTCCAGACGAGTACTTCGCCTTTATCGGTGATCGCATAAACTTCCGCGGTGTGTTTGCCTTCGGTGATGTCAACGAGGATATTGAAACGTGCAGCGGAAACCGCATCCTCTTTGAAGACGCCCTTCAGGTGGTTAACGATTCCGGCTTCCTCATATCTGTCGAAGTAGATCATTTCGCCGCCGTCGATCTTAACGCCGAACTTTTCAAGAACGGTGTTGTTTCCGTACCAGCCCCAGAAGCGGATCTGCTGTCCGATTTCAGGATATAGGTTCTCGGTGATATCGGTCACTGCATCATTGCCGCCGACTTTTGCTTTATCAACGTTGTTTACGGTTACCTGGTCGCGTGACATACCTTCTTTGAACTCGGTCGTCTTGATGAGGTAGAACGATACGCCTGTAAGGCCTGCATTGCTGCCGTAGTTTCCGCTCGCGGTAACGGTCTTTCCGTCGACCGGATTAGCAGAACCGAACACTATCCACGTTCCGGCGTCAGCTGCCATATTGCGTCCGTCAAATTCTACCGTGTAATCGCCGGGAGCAAATTTAGCGCCTCTCTTGTAGAAGGTGTACCTCTGGTTTTTGACCATATTAAAGTCTTCTTCCCAGAGAACGTTGCCCTCTGCGTCTTTAAGGGTCATGTGGATCTTCTGAGCTGCGTCAGATGCGTAAATGAACGTCTCAAAACCGTTGAACCATTCGTCAGCTTTGAAGTTTATAGTAGCAACGGAAGAGCTGTTGAACGGGTTGTTCCAGTATCCGGTGTCGAGTGTATTCGGATCGCAGTAATAATCTCTTGCATCGTTGAATACGAAATCGATCTCGGTGTCGCGGTTGTGGATAGCTTTGCTGTTGAGCCTTACTACCGTGCCGTCTTCAAGAATAGCAGCAGCCATGACGTTGCTGACACCGTTCATCCCCGCGAACGGGATCTGAACGTTGTAGCGCTGTACGGTCTCGCCTGATCCTGCCCAGCCTTCCCAGCTGTCAACAGTAGGAGCAAGAGTGTCTTCGTTAGCCTGCGTGAAGGTGTCGCTGACGAAGAGCTTGTCGTTTACGATATATCCGAATCCTTTAACTTTCTGTTTGAAAGCGACCCAGCCGTTGTATCCGGTGGAAAGACCGCCGTAATCGTTCACAGGCATAGCGTCAGGACGGACGAACAGATCCGCACCGGTCTCTATATTACCGATGGCTCCGCCGTTCCACCAGAATCCGTCTACCGACATTCCGTAAGAGGAAATATCGTCGAAGTCAACGATGTTCGTGTATTGTTCTTCGTGAGGCATCTCTATAGGCATCTGACCGACGTCGATCACAGTGCCGTCTTTTGCTTTAACAACGAGAGTGAATGTGTGTTTGCCCGCAGGGATATCCGTTGCAGGGATGTTGAGATCGAAGCCGTTGGCAACTTCCTTCGTTACGCCGAAAGCGTCCCATACGTCAGATCTGTCTACCTGGAATGCTGCGTTATAGACAACGTCTCCGTCGTCAATGCGGTATCCGAATCCGTCGAGCTCGGAGTTGAGCCTTGCCCATCCTCTGACTCTTACTTGAAGCACGTTAAAGTACGCTTCGTCAAAGTTGTATCCAACAAGCTCTGTGGCTTCCGGAGCGGCTGCTTCGACTTTAAGCGTGAATTTCTTCTTTATGACCTCGGTGGTTCCGTCTTCAAACTCAGCTACAAAGCGAGCGTCGTATTCTCCGACAGGAAGATCTCCGATGCCGGTAAGAACCATTGGATCGTCGTCAAGGCCGAAGCCTGATTTTGCGAAGTACTGATACTCTTCCGGGGTGAATCCGAAATACTGAGCTACGTCTTCTCTCTTTCTGTAGGTATCGGAGCAATCCATAATAGGACCGTCTTTGATCTTACCGCCGGCTTCGACGTACTGCCAGTAGACTCTCTTTACGTTCGTGCCGTACTTGAATATCCAGCCGACCGTCGTGATTTTATCGCCCTGTTTGATCGTGATCGAATCACCGGAATCGCGAGTGTTATGGTTATCGCCCGCGCCGTTGACCTGGAAAAAGTCGATGTTGGCCTTGGGTTCTGCAACAGCTTTGTAATTTACGTATACTTCTCTGTCTTTTCCGGGCTCGTTTCTGTTGAGTGTGACGATCTGTCCGTTTTCAAGTTTCGCCACGACGTAGATCTTATGCGTTTTACCGTCTGTGATCTTGGTCACGTCGATAACGACTTTGTATCTGAGTCCGTTGGGGTTCACGCCTTCGATATTGGCTTGATCTTCTGCTGAGGTCGTGAAGAAGAAGCTGTCGTCAAACACCGGAGCTCCGCCGTCGATAGTATATCCGTACGATGCAGTCTTGGAATTTCTGTTTCCGTACCAGCCGTACAATCCAAGCTTGGAAATGGAACCGTCGGAACCGTCTACGAGAACTTTAAGCTCATTCACCGGAGCTGTGCCTTCTGCTTTCAAAACGTCATCATAAAGGATCTGGTCGAACGAAAGGTTATCGCCAAGTTCAGAAGAGAAGTCGCGCTCGTAGAGTGAAGTGACCTTTACGTTATCGATCTTAAACAGGTCGTTTCTCTGATAGAAGCTGAACGAACCGCTTGCGGGGAATTCAGCACTGCCTTCGTACAGTTTTTCACCTGCTGCGTCGTAAGCAGTTACGGCATTCTCGCCCAGCTTGAGAGTGACAACTTCGGTGTTGTTGATCAGCATCGTAACGGTATCGCCCGCGTCAATAACGGTGACGTGGCCCGAGCTTCCGTTGTATCCTTCGGGGTTCGCAACAAGGAACTGTGCGCAGTCTCCGTTAGCGCCGCCGTTATTGAGGGCAACGCCGATGTGTGCTCCGTCGGGTTTGATGAAAAGGTCGAACGAAATACCGGACGCTTTTTCCGAAGCAGACGGAACGCCGAAACGTCCGCCGTTCTGGAATTCAGAACCGCCGTTTGCTTTCGCGCGTATACCTACACCGTAATAGCAGTCTCTCTGATCACCGGTGAAATCAAAATCAAGCACGTAATCGCTGAAGGTGCCGTTTGCAGTTGCAGAATAGCCTTCGTCGACCCAGCTTCCGCCTTCTCCAAGAGACATCCAGCCGCTGCTTATTTTAACTTTTCCCCTTACTGACCATTTTGCCGTATCAAGAGCATCTGAAAAGTCGTCTTCGAAAAGGACTTTCGTGCCTGCGGGGGGTGTGATCCCCTGGCTCTCGGCAAAAAGCGGTACGGCAAGTGCTATGCAAAGCAGAATGCCAACGGCTATAGCCATGATCTTTTTCATATTATTTCCTCCTTGTTTTTATCCGCCACACGTACAAATAATTAACGAAAGATCCTGTGGCGATAGGTACCTGATATTTTATCAAATCGTAAACCGGATTGCAATAGCTTTTATGCATAGGGCTCTTTTCCTGTTTCCGTGAATTT
>DBVV01000105.1:0-8306 GCA_002308795.1 Mageeibacillus sp. UBA1255
CGGCGCTCGGAGATCGCGAGAGAATCGGTGGATAAAAACGGTAAAATAATTGTCGCCGCCGACCTCGACGAAGCGATCCGGGTCGCGAACACGATCGCCCCCGAACATCTGGAACTATGCGTTGACGACCCGTTCCCGTACCTCGAGAAAGTTCGGTGCGCCGGTTCGGTATTTCTGGGAAGGTATTGTCCCGAAGCGCTCGGCGACTACTACGCGGGGCCGAATCACACGCTTCCTACCGGCGGAACGGCAAGGTTCTCCAGTGCGCTTTCGGTAGATGATTTCGTAAAAAAGATACAGTATATTTATTATGACAGGGAGTCAATGCTTCGCTCTGCCGAAAACGTGAACCGTTTTGCGGCGGCCGAAGGGCTCACCGGCCACGGCAGGAGCGTTATGATCAGAACGGAGGGAGAGGGTCAATGAGCCGGTTTTTCAGCAGCGTGTTTTCTGCGCTTACGCCGTACGTCCCCGGCGAGCAGCCTAAGAACGGAGGATTCATCAAACTGAACACTAACGAATCGCCTTTCCCGCCTTCAAAACGCGCAATCGAGGCAGGTGCGAAAGCGCTCGAGAGACTCAATCTTTACTCCGATCCGTCGTGCTCCGCGCTGAAAAAAGCAGCGTCGAAGCTGTACGGCGTTCCGGAAGAGTGCATAATATGCTCCAACGGCTCCGACGAGGTGCTTAGCTGGGCTTTTGCGGCGTTTTGCGAAGAAGGCAGGCCCGGGATATTCCCGGACGTGACGTACGGTTTTTACCCCGTTTTTGCGGCGCAGAACAGGGTTCCGTTTACAGAGGTGCCTCTGCTGCCGGATCTCTCGATGGATATCCGGACGATGGCGGAAACGGACGGGACGCTGTTTATTGCGAATCCGAACGCACCCACCGGGATCGCACTTTCGCCGGATGTGATCGAAACGCTCGTGAGGGAGAGGACCGAAAGAATCGTTGTCATCGACGAAGCGTACGTAGACTTCGGGGCGTTGAGCGTTGTCCCGCTCGTGGAAAAATATGATAATCTGCTGGTCACGCAGACGTTTTCGAAGTCGCGGTCAATGGCGGGCGCGCGTCTCGGTTTCGGGTTCGCATCTCCTGCTTTGATAAACGATCTGGAGACGATCCGCTGTTCGATAAACCCGTACAACGTCGGAAGCGTGGCGCAGGCGATGGGCATCGGAGCTCTCGAGGACAACGATTATATGCTTGACAACTGCCGCGAGATATGCGAAAACAGGGCGTACACGGTGTCCGCGCTTAAGGCGCTCGGATTCGAGCTTACCGATTCTAAAGCGAATTTCGTTTTTGCGCGCCATCCTGATGCCGGGGGCGAAGAGCTCTACCGGAAACTTCGCGAGAAGGGGATACTTGTGAGGCATTTTTCGCGTCCTGAGCGTATAAAGGATTATAACCGGATAACGGTCGGTTCGATCGATGAGATGAAAGCGCTGGTGAAGGCGCTGGCGGAGGTACTGTAGTTTACGAGATGCGGCCGCAGCTGCGTTTCGCGACGGAGGGGTAAATATGAGAACGGCGTCAATTAAGAGAAAAACGAATGAGACGGATATAGCGCTCGTGCTGGATCTGGACGGGGGCAAGACGTGCATCGACAGTGGTGTGGGATTTCTGAACCACATGCTTACGTTGTTTGCGTCGCACGGGCGGTTCGGACTGGAACTTTGCTGCAAGGGAGACACGGACGTTGACGACCACCACAGCGTAGAGGATATAGGCATCGCGCTGGGTCAGGCGTTTTCGGAGGCTCTGGGCGAGAAGCGCGGGATAAAGCGTTACGGCAGCACGATACTTCCGATGGACGAAGCGCTGATATTGACCGCCGTAGACTTTTCAGGCCGCGCGCACCTTACTTTCGACGTTTCGATCCCTGCGCAGAAAGTGGGGACGTTTGACACCGAACTGGTCAAGGAGTTCTGGCTCGGTTTTGTGCGCAATGCTCAGTGTTCGCTGCATATCCGCGAGATCTCCGGCGACAATACGCATCACATTATCGAGGGGATCTTTAAATCTGCGGCGAGGTCGATCCGGGCGGCAGTGGCGGTGGATCCGGCGCTAAAAGGGGAAATTCCGTCAACGAAGGGGAAGTTATAAAGGCAAATGGCAAATGGCAAGTTGCAAGTTGCAAGTGGCAAGTGGCAAGTTGCAAGTGTTGCGAACCGGATGATGACAAATTATAAATGGCAAGTTGCAAATTTCAAATGGCAAATTGAGGGGTTAATTTTAAATCATCGCCGCAGGCGATACCTTAATTTATCATTTACCATTTTCCATTTGCCATTAAAAAAGGAGGAGTTACAATAAATGATCGCGATCGTTGACTACGGTGTGGGCAATCTTTTTTCGCTCCGCTGTTCGCTTTCATATATAGGCTGCGAAGCCGTTATCACCGATTCTCCGGAGGTGCTGCATGCTGCGGACAATATCATTCTCCCGGGCGTCGGTGCTTTCGGTGACGCGGCCGAAAAACTCAGGTCAGGCGGGCTCGATAAAGTGCTGATCGACGAGGCAGCTTCCGGCAAGCCGCTTTTAGGAATATGCCTCGGGATGCAGCTTCTGTTCGATGAGAGCCTCGAATTCGGCGTGCATAAAGGGCTCGGGCTGATACCGGGCCGCGTTGTTCCGCTCGAAAACATGCCGGGCTGGAACAGGCACCTGAAGATACCGCATATCGGCTGGAATCCGCTGAAAATAACGCGCAGATCACCGCTGCTCAAATACGTTGCCGACGGCGACTGTGTTTATTTCGTCCATTCATATTACGCCGCAGAATGCGAAAAAGATATAATTGCCACGGCGGAATACAGCGGTGAAGTTACGGCGGCGGTCCAGCGGGGCAACGTTTTCGGCACTCAGTTTCATCCCGAAAAGAGCGGAAAAGTCGGGCTCGGCATACTTCGCGCCTTCTGTGAGATCGGAGGTGGCGGGCAATGCTGATCTTTCCTGCTATCGATCTTTTCGGCGGCAAGGCGGTGCGCCTATATAAGGGTGATTATTCGCAGATGACGGTCTACAGCGATGATCCGTCATCAATCGCGCTCGATTTTCTGAAAGCCGGAGCGGCGCAGATGCATCTGGTGGATCTGGAGGGCGCAAGAGACGGCGGCACCCCGAACATTTGCGAGATAATGAAGATCCGCGGAAAGACCGGCGCGTTCATAGAAGTTGGAGGCGGGATCAGGACGATGGACGCTATCGACGGATATCTTGACGCCGGAATAGACAGAGTGATATTGGGGACCGCGGCGGTGGAAAACGAAACGCTTCTCCTTAAAGCGGCGGATAAGTACGGCGAAAAAATAGCCGTGGGCGTTGACGTCAGAGACGGATACGTTGCCGTTAAAGGCTGGACTGAAAGCACGGCGTTAAAAGCGGAGGATTTCTGCATAAAACTTGCCGGGATCGGTATAAAAACAGTGATTTGTACAGATATTTCACGCGACGGGGCAATGCAGGGGCCGAATTCCGGTCTCTATCGTGAGCTTTCGCGCGTTTCGGGCGTAAAACTGATCGCTTCCGGCGGTGTTTCGTCGCTCAAGGACGTTATAAGGCTGCGGGATGAGGGGCTTTACGGCGCGATCATCGGGAAAGCATACTATACCGGAGCGATCGATCTTGCCGAAGCTGTACGCGCAGCGGGGGAGGTGCAGATATGATTACAAAAAGGATCATTCCCTGCCTTGACGTGAGGAACGGCCGCGTTGTTAAGGGCGTTAATTTTCAGGGACTCGGTGACGTCGATTCGCCCGTGCGCCTGGCGGAATATTATTCGGAGGCCGGTGCGGACGAGCTCGTCTTTTATGATATAACCGCGTCTGCGGAAGGGCGCAGGCTGTTTACAGACATATTATGCGAGGCGGCGTCGAAGGTATTCATACCGCTTACCGTAGGGGGCGGGATCAATACGCTCGATGATTTCGACCGCGTGCTCAAGTGCGGCGCGGACAAAGTCAGCGTTAATTCCGGTGCGATACGGAATCCGTCGCTGATAGGCGAGGCGGCGGTGCGGTACGGCAGTCAATGCGTGGTACTGTCGGTGGATATTGCCCGCGTCGACGGCGATTTCAGAGTATTCGCCAAAGGCGGCCGCGAGAATACCGGCCTTGACGCCATCGAATGGATAAAGCGCGGCGTGGAGAGCGGTGCGGGCGAGATCGTGGTCAATTCAATTGACACCGACGGCGTGAAGCGTGGTTTCGACCTCGACCTTTTAGCTCACGTCTGCATGGCGGTAAAAGTGCCTGTGATCGCGTCCGGGGGTGCCGGTTCGATTGCGGATTTCATCACACTTTTCAAGACACTTCCCGGCGTTGACGCGGGCCTGGCTGCTTCCGTGTTTCATTTCGGGGAAATAAAAATAGGCGATCTGAAGACGGCAATGGCGCGCGAAGGCATCCCCGCGAGGATGTAGTTTCCGCTCGGCCGGTCAAATAAAGGAGGACGATTATTATGAGCGATATTCTAATCAACATTGACGAACTTAAATTTGACGAGCGCGGTCTGATACCCGCGATCGTAACGGATTACGCCACTAAGCGCGTGCTTATGCTGGCTTATATGAACCGCGAAAGCCTTCAGATATCGATCGAAAAAGGGCTCACGTGCTTCTGGAGCCGCTCGAGACAGCAGCTCTGGCTCAAAGGAGAGACCAGCGGGAATTATCAGCACATCATCAGCATCACCGCCGATTGCGACCGCGACACGCTGCTGATCGCTGTAAAAGCCGACGGCCCCGCGTGCCATCTGGGGACAACGTCCTGCTTCGAATATCCGGTCTGGGAGAGTGACGAGCAGGAAGAATTCTCGATCGACGGCCTTTATAAGATGATCGAGGGCCGCAAGGTCAATAAAAAAGAGGGTTCTTATACCACGTACCTGTTTGAGAAGGGCCTCGACAAGATCCTGAAAAAAGTGGGAGAGGAATGCACCGAGGTCATTATCGCGGGCAAGGCGCAGGATAAGGCGGAGACGGTCTACGAGATCTCGGATCTGGTGTATCACGTGATGGTGCTGATGGTGGAAGCCGGTATTTCGCCGGACGAAATAAAGGCGGAACTGGGCCGCAGACACGTGATTGATAAAAAAGTGAAGCAGGAGAAAATGACGTGAAAGGTGAAGGCCAAATGAAAAGCTTCTTGAAAAAAGCAATTCCGTTAACGCTGCTGCTTATTGCGGGCGCGGCGATGATATTGACCGGATGCACTGCGAAGCCCGGCGGCGTTGACGACGGTAATGCGACTCAAAAACCGACCGAGACCCCGGGCAGCAGCGAAGACGAAGAAAAAATTGACCGCGGCGGTTTTGTGGCCGGTTGGGAGGAGAGAACTATGGAAGAACTGGTAAGCATCGGAGCATTGACGCAGCTGATCGCCGACACGAAAGTGTATGACGCTGCTGCGCTGGGAGTGCCATCAGACGGACGAACGGACGTTGCCCCGTTCATCAATGACGCGGTCAACGCCGTTGCAGAAAAAGGCGGTGGAGTGTTGTATTTTCCATCCGGAAAGTACAAGATAAATTCTCCCTTCAAACTGGATGGAACTGACGGGGCGTGGGTATGTTTGGCCGGTGATCCGGACAGAAGCAGCACGTTCATATTGAGCAATAAATCCGACGGCTCAGAGTATGCAGTTATCACCGTTGCCCGCGACAACACACACTTTTCGTTCATGTCGTTTGACGATAATAACCGCAGCGCGGTATCAATGAGCCTTGAAGCGTCAGGCTGTTCTATGTACGGCTGCCGCATAAAGAAGAATGCTGCGAAGAGCGAAAAAACATGCCTCGAAATTTCCGGTTCGTATGATACGGTGCGGCAATGCTGGTTCGATCATCAGAATACCGGTGCGTATCAGGTCGAATTTACGAAATACCCCGGACGCAGCGCCAGAGGGAACGTCATGTGCGACGTACATTTCGGCGGCTCTTACACAAAATGCACGCTCGTATCGTCGCGCGATCCTGACGCCTGCCCCGAGGCGGTATCGATCGTTCGGAATCTTTATCTTATCCCGTCGGAGCCTATGATAGAAGTGCGCTCGGTCAACGGACTGCTGATCGCGAACAATATGCTTGACGCCGCTTCTACCGCCGTAGAAATTGCCCCCGAAGGTTTCGGTGCGTACAATATCGAGGTCAGGGACAATTACATGGGAGGCAGCAAAGGCGGCGTGCGTATGGTCGAGTCTGACGCAGCGGGGGCCAATATTTCCGTTCACGATAACTACATCTGGGCCCCGGACAGCGTGACGGTGTACGGTCAGAATTACAGCGGACTTACGATCCGGAGAAACTACTGCGTTTTGACCGGCGGCAACGCTTTGTTTATGCGTCAGTGTGTCGCGTCTGATATCGGTGAAAATCTGGTCGCTAACATCAGCGGGGCGAGTCCGGAACTGGATATTATGAGTATTGATGCCTCGTCGCACGTAGATACCAAAGGGTACGGCTCCGTGAATATGCCCGGAGAAGGGGAAAAGTTTGAGATAGCTCCTAAAGATTGCCCGGGCGTAACTGAATCGACCGCTCCGGCTTTTGCGAAAATGCCTTCGGTAACAGGCGACGTTTCGCTTTTGACCGCTCCGAATAAATATTTCAACGTAAAAGATTACGGTGCTTTGGGCGACGGTACTACAGATGATACGGAAGCCGTGAGTAAATGCGTGAAAGCGGCAAAAGCAGCGAGCGGCACGGCTTATTTCCCGGAAGGCACGTACGTCATTACCAAAACGATAAAGGTTTCTAAAGACGATTCGAAAATACTTACGTTCAAGGGCGACGGCGCCGAAAAGAGCCGGATAATCGGGGCAGAAAGCCTTGACGGCCACGTTTTCGATATCGCGATGAAATACAATTTCAATATGAAAGATCTCGGGATGGAGCATAAAGGGCAAGGAAGCTGCATTGACGCGCTGTACGTAAAAGCGTTCGACTGTACGTTCACTTCCGCAGAAGCGAACACTGCGCCTCTTATGCATTTCCACGGGTCAAACTGCTGGGCGGTACGCTGCCGCTTTGACACCGCGAATTCGGAGAGCTACGGGCTTTGCTACACCAGGCTGCCCAAAGAGATATCGATAAATGACTTTATTATTGACAACGTCTTTACCGGTCCGGGCAAGGGTGTGCTCGTCGGCAACGGGACGACGGTGGGTGACGGCCGCTCTGAGGGTCTTAAGGTGATTGGCAATACCTTCGGCAATACAGGTGATACGCAGGTCGAGGTTTACGAAATATTGCATATCAATATTGCTTATAACAAATTTGACGGTGCGAAAAATGCGATATTCCTGTCGAATTTAGGGTACGGGCCGGACGGGATCTATATTGACCACAACGTGATAAGCTCCCGCGGCGACGGCATCACTTCCGGCATAGTGGAAGGCGGCGGAGACTACATCTCGATGGTCGTCATACACGACAACGACGTTACTGCAAAAAGCGGTGTGAAAGTTTCCGAACCAGTGCCGTTTAATAAGAAGATGATCGGATAAGCATAGAGAGGCAGAAAGAAAAGGCCCGGACGCAGCAAAACTGCTTTGATCCGGGCCGTTTTTATTATTATTTGAATTTAAAACGTTAGCGCTGTGCTCAGCAGTCGATCTTCACTTCATTGCCGGTGCGCGCAGACTCGTAGATCGCGGAGAGGATCTTCATAAGGATAACGCCGTCTTCGGCAGGAGCATTGCTCGCGCGGCCGGTCAGGACGCAGTCTACGAAATCGTCGATCTCGCGCTCAAACAGACCGTTGAAGTCAAGCGCTGTGGGCATGTCCAGTGTCACGTTGGTCATATAGCCATGGGCAGTGGAGTAGATCTTCAGGTCGGGGGAGAGGGTCGCGCCCGCTTTGGTACCCAGGATCACGATGTTGTTCTCGCCGGGGAGGTTCATGTCGAACGAAGCTTCGATTCCGATCGTGAAGCCGTTCTCGAAGCGGATCAGAGCGGAAGCAAAATCCTCAACGTCGCTGGTATTGCCCGCGTCGGCGGCCTTGTATTCGCCGGGCCGCGTCCTGACTTCGGGGCGGGAGCCAAGTTTGTCAAACGTAACGCCGTACGCCGAAACGGGTTTCGGGCAGCCGGCAATGTATCTGGCCAGGTCAATTACGTGTACGCCCAGGTCGATCAGCGGACCGCCGCCGGAACGCTTTTTATCCGAGAACCAGCCGCCGGGGCAGCCGTGTCTTCTGGTATATATAGCTTTTGCGTAATAGATCTCGCCGAAATCGCCGTTATCAACGAAATCTTTCAGGATCGCGCAGTCGTTGCCGAAGCGGCGCACGAAGCCGATCA
>DBVV01000105.1:8357-19594 GCA_002308795.1 Mageeibacillus sp. UBA1255
ACGTGCTTGCCCGCGTTCAGCGCCGCGATAGTGCACGGTGCGTGTGCGGAGTTCCACGTACATACGCTTACCGCGTCAAGTTCCTCGAGCTTGACCATCTCGTTTACGTCCGTGTACAGCCGCGTGACGCCGTGGCGCGCGCCCTTTTCCTTGAGCCGCTGTTCATTGATATCGCAAAACGCGTATACTTCTACGTTAGGGTTGCGTTTATAACCGCTGATATGAAATTCGGAAATCCCGCCTACGCCGACGATGCCAACCTTTAATTTTTTCATAGTATCCTCCTTATGCGATCTTTCCCTTAAGGAACTCAACTGCCATCGCGATATCCTTTTCGGGCGTCTCGCCGCACTCGCGCTCGATCGTCAGGAAGCCCTTGAATCCGATCTCACAAAGCGCTTTCAGATAGCCGTCCCACTTAACGTCGCCCTGGCCGAGCGGCACTTCGACGTACGGCGGTTTTGTTCCGCGAAGACCGTCTTTAGCGTGTGTGTGGACAATATAATTTTTCAGTTCGTATACTCCTGCCACTGCGTCGTCGTCAACGCACATCGTAAGGTTCGCAGGGTCGTAGTTCACCGCGACGCCGCGCGATCCAAGCGTGTCAAGGAACGCTCTCAGCCTTGCCGCAGGCTCCGGTCCCGTCTCGATTGCGAAATGTGCTTTTAAGCTGTCTGCGTACTCTGCAAGTTCGTGGCAGGCGTCCTGCATGATCTTATACACTTCATCAGCCGGATCATCCGGTACTCTTCCTATGTGAGTGGTGACAACGTTCGTCTCCAGTTCTATCGCCAGGTCGAGGATCCGTTTGGATTTTTCGATGAGCCCCGGGTTCAGTTCCGGATTCGTAAAGCCTTTTCCGAGGTCTCCACACAGCGCCGAGATCACGAGCCCCTGCGCTTTAACTTTATTCAAAAACTCGCGCCTGTCTGCCTGCGTCAAATTTTCCGGTGCCATCTGGCCGTACGTCGCGTATACCTGCAGCCCCTGGCCCCCGACCTGCGCGGCTTTTACCAGTGCCTGGTCAATAGGCAGTCTGAATGAGTCTAGCATTACTCCTATTTTGAACGGATACATATAAGATCATCCTCATTTCTTTTATTGAGTTTTGCGTGGATAATGCCGCGGGAAGCGGGCATATTTACCCTTCGCATCCTTATATGCATTTTACCATCCGGATACGGAGGAGTCAATTTAAAAACGGTTAAAAATATGCTATACTATTAACAAATCTACGCATTTGGAGGAAAAGATATGAAAAAACTGCTTGCCCTGCTGATCACCCTGTCACTCCTGGCGGGTCTTTCCGCCATACCCTCTTTCGCTTCAGCCGCGCAGTCTGACTTCGACACGAACTACGGTTTCGTAGCCATGAACGAAAGCAGCAAGATCACTCTCCAGGAAGAAAGTGTCTGGCTCACCGCGAAGGAAGCCACGAGTGGCGACATATTCGATTATATTTACAAAAAGCCGGTCGATCCGAACGATTTCGAACTGAATTACACCGTTGTGAACGACACTACGCGGGACAACGGCACGCACTCGCGGTTCAATATTTACGTATTGCCCTCCGCAGGCGCGGCACCGGGCGACGGCGTGCTCATACAGCTTATCCAGTTCGCGCTAGGCGCCGACAATGACGAAATAAAGCATAAAATTATTGTCGGCTCCGGTCCGGAGGGCGGCTGGGATAATTACGCTTCTTTCAACGAAGACTACTCCGTCGCTCTTAAATTGTACTCCAAAGACGGCACGTTCCACCTTTCAGTGAACGGCAGCGACTACCGCTTTTCCGGTGCGAACGCGAACCTGCTTAAATCATTTGCCGCAAACGGAGGCGCATACGTGCGTTTCTCCGCGCGCTTCCAGGAAAACGGCGAGTCGGCGTACGGCGGTGATTACGCGGTAGCGAGCCTGAAAGACGCAGGAGGCGTTGTCAATTTCGGCACAAAATACGGCACGAAGGAAGACCGCTCGTCAGACATTGACGTATCCGGGCCGGACAGTTTCGAGGGAGTTTACGGTGACGACATCAAGGGCAAGCTCGAATTCACGCGTTTTGACTACAACAGCCTGACTCCTGAGGGCACCACGCTCAGCTACTCCGTAACGGAAGACGGACTTTCATTGTTCGGCCGGAACGACGAGAACGGCTTCTCGGCAGGCGTTTCGTACCAGCAGCCGGTCAAACTTGACCACGACAACGAACTTTCTTTCACGCTCGTGATGCCGGACGAAGTTTACAGTTACAACAGCAATAAAGTTGCGGAATACAGCGCGTTCGTGTGCGAAACGCCGAACGTCAATTTTTCCGGCACCCGCAGCCTGTACCTGCGCTTCTCTTTCCGCTCCGATGATTACAAAGTCAGCAGCGCCGCTCCCGCCGTGCTCGAAGTGATAATGTGGGACGATCAGGACGCGAACCTTGTCGTTGCAAGCAACACAGTGACGATCGCCCCGAAGCCGGACTCCGGCAATGAATTCACGTTCCGCATCGTTTTTGACGGCAGCGCGAACTGCTATAAACTTTACGTTAACGGGCAGCGCGCCTCCACGAGCGCGACCGAACTCAGTATGACCGAGTATTTTGATAAGATAATGGCGGCAAAATTCCTTTCCACCACCGTCAGCCTTGCCACCGCAGACCGCACCTCGGGCGGCTTTGCCGAAGACGATGAAGGCATGATCGGCTTTACGCTCAGGTCTATAAACGGGCTCAAACTCGTCAACGAATCGCCGGACGCAGTGGAAGCGATCGAACTTTTCGTTGACGACGTTACGGAAGATACGGTCGTTCTCTCCTGGGTGGAAGCGGAACTTCCCGAGACGGACTTCGACGCCCCGCTCGGCCCTCCTGACGGATATTTAGTGAAGAGATCCAAGGGCGTCATGGGTGATGACGGCATAATGAATACGGAGGACGACGGCGCGTTTTACGTCGAAGGACCGGGCACGACGCGTTACGAGGATAAGAGCGTGGCGCCGGATACGCGCTATTTTTACACCGTATGCGCAGTGAAAAATGACGGCGGGAATTACGTCGAACTGCTCTCTTCATACAGCGTGCGCGCGGTAACGTCAAACGGCGAAGTGACGGAGCAGACCGAGCCGCCTGCGGCGACTGACGTTCCTACGGATGCGACTGCGGATAATAACGGATCCGGGGACGCTACTCCTGCTCAGGCGACCGGGGACAATAGCCAAAGCGGTGATGGTAAAAACAATGCTCTGCCCATTATACTGGGCGTCGGAGGAGCAGTGATCGTTGCCGGCATCGTGATCGCCCTGCTCGCGGTAAAAAAGAAGAAGAAAGGCTGACGGATCATGGATAAAGGCAGGCGGAAACTTACGCGCGGAAACAGATTGACCGCGGCGGCGATAGCGGCGGCAATGTCGGTCGCGCTGGTATTGCCCCTCGCCGGATGCGGCGGAAACGGCAACGGCGGAAACGTGAACACGCCCGGGGGAGATATTGTCCTTCCCACACACAGCGAAGGGAGCAGCATCGAAATGAAAGAATACGCCGTAACCAAGACGGTCGCCGATTTCAAATACGGCGTCGCAGGTCCGTACGATAAATACACGAGATCCGTAGAAGAGGGCTGGAACTACTGGCTTTCGCGCTCGTTTGCGAGCCTCACGCCCGAATACAGCTACACGCCGGACGCATCCGTTGACGCACTGGAATACAAATCGAACTGCTCGTGGAGCGACGACGGCTCGGACGATGACTGCAATTACGTTGCGATCTATCCTTCCTCGAGGGACAGGACGGACGGGACCGTCGAATCTGAATTTCTGTTCTACATCCCGTGCCTTAACCCCGAAGGCACGCCGATAAACTACGGCGTATACCCGAAAGAATACGAAAACTACCTTGACCTGTCCGGATACGATAACCTGTCGTTCATATTCTGTGCGCAGTCCGAACTCGGTTCAGACGTGGCGTTTGAAATATATCTCAAACGCCACGGTTCAGAGCGGTACAAAGTTTACGAGTATAAGGGCAGGGGCGGAAAGATGCGCATCGATATCGATCTGCGCGCGATCGAAACGAGCCGCCGCGACCGCCTGGAATCGCTCACCGTCGTAAACGTTATCAGCAACATGGCTAAGGGCGACCGCATACTTAACTGCTGGTATAAGCTCGAAGCCGGCGCGGAAAAAGTGTTCCTGGAAAAGACTTCGCGAATGAGCGGCGTGAAAGTGAAAAGTGAATTTCTCGGCAATATGCTCTACACGATGTGCGGCGCGTATTCCGCCAGCGGGTTTTACGATAATTCGGACGGAAAATACAAAGTCTGGTACGGCTCGGGCGTGCCCGAACAGCAGTCCACGGACAACGTTTATTACATGGAATCGGCCGATCCCGAGCGCGGCTGGAGCAAGCCCGTGCGCATCACCACCGACGGCTCCACGAAAGGCACGCTCACGGACAAGAGCGGCAAGCTTCGCGGTTCCTCCTCACCGATAGGTTACGGCGGCGATCCGGCGGTCGTGAAGGTAGACGGCACGTACTATATGTACTTCTCCGGGCTCGAATGGGACCTTGACGACGGCACGTACCACCACTGGAACAAGATCTGGCTCGCCACTTCGACCGACGGCCTTAACTGGACGGCATACGGCGCGGTAGTAGACACAGAAGTCGGCGGCTCGCTCGGCTACGGCTCCGGTGCCCCGAGCGTCGTCTATTACGGCGGAAAGTTCTATATGTACTACTATTCACAGTCGCACGACGTTAACTACCCCGACGAGCCAGGCGGTCTCGTGCTTAAGATAAGCGACGACGGATATCACTTCGGAAAAGCGATCTCGATCGACCGCTCGATGGGAGCAATGGACGTTAAATACGTTCCTGAACTAATGAAGTGGATAGGCTGCTTCTACACTGAAAACGCCCAGTACGGCGAAAACTGCAAGGCAGGCGTTCGCGTGGCGTTTTCGAACGACGGCATCAGGTGGACGTTTGATTTTACGGACAATTCTCTTATCGCTCAGGATATGAGTATTCCTCTCAACCATAACCCGGGCTTCATCGGCACCGAGACCGGTTTCGCAGGGACAACGATCTATTGCAACTGGGGTGCGAACGACCTGCCGCTCACGGTGAACGGCTACTGGTTCTCTTCCGCCCAGTACGACGCGCGCCAGCTCGAATTCTGCCGTATCACGCTCGAATAAAAGCGGCGATGAAGGGCCGAAGAGCGGATTTATTGACAGCAGCGCGGCTCTGGTGTTAAAATCCGGTCGTGCTACAGACAGCATAAACCTATTTTAAGCGGAAAGGAAAAACAGAAATGAAATATTGTCCGAACTGCGGCGCACAGATAGAACCGAACTGGAAACACTGCAACTACTGCGGCAGCCGGGTCAACGAAAATGCGCAGGAAAATACAACAAACACCGCCGATGTTATTGACGACGCCCCCGAAACCGTCGAAACCGCCGGGAGCACACAGGCAGAGCAAATAACGCCGCCGGCCCCGCAGCCAGCGATCGTTGTCCCTCAGGATCAGCCAAGCACAAAAACTCCGGGCAACGGATTCAGCACCGCTTCGCTTATATTCGGTATAGTTTCGGCAGTCTGCGTACTTTGCTGCTGCTGCTTTTACGTCCCGCTGTTCATCTCCGTGATAGCCGGTGTATTGGCCGTGGTATTCGCCATCGTGTCGAAAAATAAGACCGAAACACGCACCATGCCGGGAACGGCTAAAATCGGTATGATACTCGGAATACTCGGCTTCGCGCTTGGACTCGTTATGGTCATAATTTATAGTGTCCTTATGGCGACAGGGCGCATGAACCTTGAATTCTACTCGAATCTCGAAGAAGGAAAGCTGCCCGATTTCGTACAGGAAATCATTGACAAAATGAAATGATCTTTTGCCGCTGAGGATACAGACTGATGCGAAAAAAAACCATAGCCGTAACAATAGGAGACCCGCTCGGGATAGGGCCGGAGATCGTTGCCCGCACGATCGCCGATCCGGGAATAAACCGCTTATGCAGACCGCTCGCCGTTGGCAATAGATCCGTGCTCATCCGCGCAGCCGCTCTTCTCGGCATCGAACGGTTCGAAGAGAGGTTCGGGGGCAATATCTGCGACGTTGCGCTGCCTGACGACGCTCCTTCGCCTGAAGACGTGCCATCTTACGCGGGTACGGTCAATGCGTTCGCGGGCACTCATGCGTTCGACTGCATCGTAAAAGCACACGAACTGTGCATAAGCGGAAAAGCCGCCGCAGTTGCCACCGCTCCGATAAACAAAGAAGCACTGCGCGCCGCGTACGTGCCTTTCATAGGTCATACCGAGATATTCGGGGCGCTTACGGGCACCGCCGATCCGCTGACAATGTTCGAAACGGACGGGCTCCGGGTGTTTTTCCTTACCCGCCACGTATCGCTCCGAAAAGCATGCGATCTGGTAACGAAAGAGAGGCTCGCCGATTATATCGAACGCTCCCTGAATGCACTTGAACAGCTGGGCGTAGAAGTAACGGCAGATATGCCTGTAGCGGTGGCGGGGCTGAACCCTCACTCCGGCGAACACGGCCTTTTCGGAACGGAAGAAGTAGAAATAATTGCCCCGGCTGTTGAAGAGGCAAAAAAAGCCGGTCTTCCCGTCACCGGGCCGATCGGCGCAGATTCAGTATTCCACATGGCACATATAGGAAAATTCGCGGCGGTATTGTCCCTGTACCACGATCAGGGGCATATCGCCACGAAAACACTCGATTTTGAACGTACTATATCATTGACGCTCGGACTTCCGTACCTGCGCACATCCGTTGACCACGGCACCGCGTTCGATATTGCGTGGAAAGGAATTGCAGGCTCGGTTTCAATGAAAGAAGCTGTCCGGCTGGCTGCTAAATATTCCTGCTGACGTACTCGTCCGTCTGCCCTTTAAACTTTTTGATCTGCTCCTTCATTATATCCAGGTAAAGCGTACCGTACGTTTTGGAAGGTTCGATGTCTTTGCTGTTTTCAAGAGAGATCTGCTCGCCTATACTCCATTCGTTGAACGATACTATGAGGGCAAGTTTTACGCCGATCAGATCGGCACGCGCCCACTGCATCCGGAACGTCTCTCCGTCGTTTCTGAGCCCGGGGGCAATATATCCGGGCTTTCCTTCCGATGATTGTTTTCTCCATGAAGCCACGATCGTCATTGCCTCCGGCTTACCGTTATAAACCGTAAACGTCTGAGTGCCGCGCTCTTCCCAGCTCCAGTGGAACCTCGAAACGAGCGTTTCTTTATCGAACAGGCTCGACTGCTGTCCGACATAGCCGGTGATCCAGCGCATCGTGAAGCGGTCGTCAACGTATACGTCGTCTGTATTATTGAATGACGGCGTCGCACTGTAGCATGGCATAAGAGGCTTCCCGTCATAGTAATAATACATTTTATTGAACTCTTCGTTGGCAATAAACGTATCATATATCTGGTCGCATTTTGCTTTCATGCGGCCGTTCGCAAAAGTGTCTTCTTTCTGCTGAACGTGGCCGGGACCGTTAAAGATACAGATCTTAGGAGCGCCGGGGATAGTTGCCCACACCTCGAACAAAAGCTCCGTAGCTTCCTCGATCGTGCGGAAATCTTCACGCGAAGAGCGCATCGTAGCAGGGTCGTAATTGATGTTGTTTGACCAGTCTACGAACACGAAATCCACGCCCGCGTCGCGAAGCCAGATACCGTGACGGTATATCACGTCTTTATCTTCCGAGCGGTAACCGCCGAGCAGCGGAACGTCCCACTTGCTCTTCTTATCCCACGACGAACTTGCGCGGTGCCACGTAGTATACGCTATACCGACCTGACGCTCGCCGAAATCAACAGGTTGGTAAAGACCGCTTCCGGTAGTGTCGCACGCCACGTCGTCAATATTATACACGACTCTTTCGTACAGGTCGTACCGTGCGGTGTAAAGCGAGATCTGTTCGCCTGTGTCAGGTTCGATCTCTTCCGGATACATCAGGTATATGCCGCTCTGACTGTCGAAATACGTCTTCTGCCCGGTCACGCGTGCGAAGCTTTCGCAATCGAAATATACGTGATTTCCGGTCTTCTGCGGGGGATAGACCGGAAATTTTTCTTCCCCGAAACTGACGCTGGCGTCGCCGATTTTAAAAGAGAACGACACCGATCCCTTGGCGAAACTGATAATGTCGCCGCTTTCCGAATAATCAAATCCCATTGACCCGGCCAGGAAATAAGCCGTGGTATACACCCGGTCGCCCAGCAGCATCGTGCGGGCGGAAAAACCGTGCTCTGCCAGTTCCTGCTTCGCAAGACCGTAAAAACCGTAATGCGTTCCGACTTTTACAGCAGTGACGCTGCCTTTCTTGTAAAATAATCTGTTCAATTTCGATTCAGCTCCTTCCAGCATCGATTTAAACGGGTATGATCCGGCAAGCGTTACCGCCTCCGGAACGTCGAGTTCGATAGGTTCGGCCGTGGGAACGGCTGTTTTCTGCGCGGGATCTGACGGGCCTCCTGTGCATCCGGCCAGCAGTGAAACTGTCAATATAAGCAATGCCAGCGACCCGGCAGCTATTCTGTGCTTTTTCATAAAATCAGACGCTCCTTTAGGATATTTCAGCTGCGTTCATGCGCTTTTCCGCGGCTTTTACCGTCTGTTCCATCAGGGTACATATCGTCATCGGACCGACTCCTCCCGGCACGGGAGTGTATGCGGATGCAATGGGAGCGGCGTTTTTGAGGTCAATATCTCCGACGTTTCCGGGGTTATATCCGGCGTCGATCAGCACGGCGCCCGGCTTTATCCATTCCGCTTTTACGAATTCCGGTCTTCCTACGCAGGCGGCAACTATATCGGCTCTCCTGACGACTTCGGGCAGGTTCTGTGTGCGTGTATGCGTGACGGTAACGGTAGCGTTTTCACGAAGCAGAAGCATTGCCAGCGGCTTTCCCAGTATACGGCTCCGTCCGATGACGACCGCCTCTTTTCCCTCGATCTCAACGCCGTATTCTTTTAATATGCGTATTATACCGCCCGGTGTTGCGGAAGTAAATCCGTCCTCGCCGAGAGCAACTCTGCCGAAATTAGTTGCCCCAACGCCGTCAACGTCTTTTTCGGGATCGATAGCGTTGAAGCATGCCGGTTCGTCGATATGTTTCGGTACGGGGTGCTGAAGCAGGATACCGCATACGTCCGGATCTGCGTTGAGCTTGCAGATCTCGTCCAGAAGCTCTTCCGTGGTGGTCTCTTCGGGAAGCGCGACGCGCAGGGGAACCAGGCCGATACGCTCGCAGGCCTTACCCTTCATACGCACGTACGTGACGGAAGCGGGATTATCACCCACGATGATCGTGGCCAGCACCGGAGCGCGGCCGGACTTTTCAATTATGCATGCGACACGCTCACGAAGATCAGCCTCGATGAGCGCCGACAACGCCTTTCCGTTCAGAATGAGTTGTCCGTCTGCGGTTTTAGCTTGAGCACGCATTGCCTCGCGTTCGAAATCATTCATTGACGCCACCTCAACGTTCTGATTCTATGCACCTGACCCGGCAGCCGGATCGGCGCGGTATTATTTACAATAAGTTTCGATGTAATTGTCGATCGCTTCCTGAATGATCTCAACAGCATCCTCGCGGCCGCCCACCTCGTCGTTGACCGCAGTCTGCTTGTTTTCCAGCGATTTATATACGGTGAAAAAGTGCGACATTTCTGCGAACAGATGCTGGGGAAGTTCATGTATCTCATGGTACATGTTATAATTGGGATCGTTGAAAGGTATCGCGATGATCTTCTCGTCACGGCGCCCGGCGTCGATCATGGAGATAACTCCTATCGGATAGCAGCGTACCAGCGTCATAGGCTCGATCTCTTCGGAGCAAATGATCAGCACGTCCAGCGGGTCAAGGTCGTCGCCGTAAGTCCTTGGAATGAATCCGTAATTTGCCGGGTAGTGGGTGGACGTATAAAGTATGCGGTCAAGCATCAGCATACCCGTAGCCTTATCGAGTTCGTACTTTTTCTTGCTGCCTTTCGGGATCTCCACGACGGCAACGAAATCTTCCGGATTTATGCGTTTCGGGCTGATATCATGCCAAATATTGCTCATTTTACGTAACCTCTTGTCATTCTGTCATTCTATCGTTCTGTCATTCCGTCATTTTGAAATACTTGTACGTTCCTACGGTCAGTTCGTCGCACGCGTCTTCGTCGCAGGCAACGATCGCTGCCGGATGCAGCTGAAGTGCGCTGACCGTCCATTTGCCCGATACCGGCTCTTCTACCAGATGGCGGAGTGCCCTTGCCTTATTATGGCCGGAGAGCAGGAGCAAAACTTCCGTGGCATCCATAACTGTTCCCACACCGACGGATAGCGCGGATTTCGGCACTTTACTGAAATCCCCGTCGAAGAAACGGGAGTTGACAAGTAGCGTGTCGTACGTGAGTTTACGTACGCCGGTGCGTGAATTCAGGCTCGTGAACGGTTCGTTGAATGCGATGTGGCCGTCGACGCCGCTTCCCCCCAGGAAAAGGTCAATGCCGCCGTAAGATGTGATCTTATCCTCATAGCGCTGGCATTCGGCTTCCGGATCGTCTGCCATACCGTTTAATATATTTACGTTTTCGGGTTCAATATCGATGTGATCAAACAGGTTATCGTGCATAAATTTCCAGTAGCTCTGTTCATGTTCGCGCGGAAGTCCGACGTATTCGTCCATATTAAAAGTGACAACGTTTTTAAAGCTTACTCTTCCTTCGCGGTTTGCCTTCACGAATTCGGCGTACACACCCAGCGGTGACGATCCGGTCGGTAATCCGAGCACGAAAGGCCTTATTGACCCGGCGGGGGATGCATTGTGAGCGTTGATCTTGCCGATGATATACTCCGCAGCCCAGCGGCTCATTTCTTCATAAGTGTTTCTGATAATAACCTTCATAATTATTTTCCTTGTAAAAACCTTTCTTCCGGGGACTTTTCCCGGACAACGTGACCGTCCCGGTTCCGGCTGCTTCCGCCTGTCCGGGGCACAATGGGATTATACTGATTCCGTGCCATTTTTTCAAGGTGTCAAAAAATCGGGATCTTTTCCTGTTTCCGTGAAATATTTACAAATATAACATTTTTGCGCGGTGCCTTAACTTCGCATTCTCTCCCGGCGCTGTCTTCGGTGGTTAAATGAGGTAAAAGTTAAGCGACACGCACATTTTTCGCTTAACTTTTTCGCCAGACAGCGCCTCATCCTGGCTCCG
>DBVV01000004.1 GCA_002308795.1 Mageeibacillus sp. UBA1255
GCGCGGCGGCCGCCGAAGATGATGGCGGTCAGCGGAACGCCCGCAGGATCCTCCCACTTGGGGGAGATGCAGGGGCAGTTCTTCGCCGGAGCGGTGAAGCGGGAGTTCGGATGAGCTGCGTAAGTGGTCTTATCGGCTTTGTTGAACATCGACGGATTCCAGGGGTATCCCTTCCAATCGACCGCGAACGTAGGCGGATTCTTATCGAGACCTTCCCACCATACCGTGTCGTTCTCAAGGTTATGGCATACGTTCGTGAAGATCGCGCCGCGTTTGGTGCTCTCGAGCGCGTTGAAATTGGACTTTTCGTTCGTGCCGGGGGCAACGCCGAAGAAGCCGTTTTCGGGGTTGATCGCGTACAATCTACCGTCGGGGCCTATCTTCATCCATGCGATGTCGTCGCCGACAGTCCAGACTTTATAGCCCTTCTCCTTAAGGTACTTAGGCGGGATAAGCATCGCCAGGTTCGTCTTACCGCACGCAGACGGGAACGCCGCTGCGACGTACGTGATCTTTCCCTGAGGATTCTCAAGTCCGAGGATCAGCATATGCTCAGCCATCCAGCCCTCTTTCCAGCCCTGGTACGAAGCGATACGCAGTGCAAAGCACTTTTTACCGAGCAGCACGTTTCCGCCGTAAGCCGAGTTAACGGAAATGATCGCGTTGTCCTCGGGGAAGTGGCAGATGTAGCGCTTTTCAGGATCGACGTCGCACTTGCAGTGAAGTCCGCGCACCCAGTCGTTGCTGTCGCCCAGCACGTCGAGCACCTTTTTACCTACGCGCGTCATTATGCACATGTTAAGGACAACGTAGATCGAGTCGGTAACTTCGATACCTGCCTTTGCGATAGGCGAACCGATAGGTCCCATGGAATAGGGGATTATATACATCGTGCGGCCTTTATAAGTGTCGCGGGCAATATCATACAGCTTCTGGTACATTTCTTTCGGGTCGCACCAGTTGTTGGTCGGGCCGGCGTTCTCCTGGCTGCGGGAGCAGATGAAAGTCCTGTCTTCAACGCGGGCAACGTCGTTTGGCTTGGTCCTGTGAAGATAGCAGTCGGGAAGCAGGTCCTGATTAAGTTTGATCATCTCACCGGTGGAAACAGCCTCCTTGCGAAGCTCTTCGATCTGCGCATCACTGCCGTCGATCCATACGACTTTATCGGGCTTGACCAGCGACCGAACCTCGTTCAGCCAGCTAAGTATTGTAATGTTTTTGGTCATGTTAGTCCCTCCAATCAAAAAATATTCATAACGGCAATATTATATTCTTCTGTGCGGCGAAATGCAAGGAGAAAGGAGAGGCTAAGCCGCGGTAAAAGGGCAAACACAGCCATAATTTTCTTGCAATTGCGCGGAAAATACATTAAAATTTAATTGCCCCGCGACAGTGCGAGGCAGGTTATAGTAAATATAATTTATCGGGCTTAAAAATTCAATTGAGCTACTATTAAGACAAGGAGAAGAAACATGGGATTGTTTAAGAAGAAAAACGGAAGAGCAATTGCGTTCATTGATTATGAGTTTTGGTCATCGGCCGTTGATAATGTCTATGGGATGAGGCCGGATATTGAATCATTTGACAAATTGATCAGCAGCAGGTACGACGTAGCGAAAAAGTATTATTTCGGCAGATTTACGCTGCCGGCGCTGGAGGCGGAGGCAAACGCGATACGGGCGAGCGGAGGAGAAGCTGTTGACAGCCAGGACGTTGACAGGATCCGCGGAGACCGCAGCGACACGGTGATGATGGAGTATATTTTCAAGACGATGACAACGGAAAAAAACATTGACACCGTGATAATTTTTACGCCGGACAATCAGTTTATGTCTGTCGTGTCGTTTTTGAAGGAGAGACTGGGGAAAAAGATCGTTCTTTGCAGCGTTAAACGGACGCTCGGGGCGCGTTTCAAACTGCTGGCGGATGATATCATCGAAGTGCCCGGAGACGAAGTTCCGCGTAAAGTCTTTTATGACATGATAGTTGATAATTTCAGATATATTTACAGGCATAAGGATAAGGCGATTTATCCCACGTTCCTTTCGACCATCACGACCGTGGCGAGGCTTAACGACGTGGCTGAAGAAGATATTCGAAACGCGCTTCAGGAACTAATCGATAAAAAAATATTGTTTAAAGCGGAAGTAACTGTAAACCAGGGCGAAAATTCGATCCGCGTGCTGCGTCTGGATAAATTAAGGGCGCAAAAAGGCGGGTTATATATGATCGATTGACCGGACATGCTGCTATACGGCAGCAAATTCCGCAGGACGCGCGTCTGAAATAGTACCTCCGCCGAGGACAACGTCGCCGTCGTAGAAAACGGCTGCCTGGCCGGGGGTTATTGCCCGCACGCTCTGGTCGAATTCCACGAGCGCCGTATCCGTGTCGATCTGCCGGATCGAGGCGGGCTGTTCGGGGTGATGGTACCTGATCCGTGCTTTTGCGTGCAGCGTTCCTTCCGGAGCGATACCGGAGACCCAGTTAACGTCGCGGACGATGCAGCGGCGCGAGAACATTTCTTCGGCGCGTCCGAGCACGACCGAGTTGTTTTCGGGATCGATCTCTTTAACGTAAAGCGGGGCTTCGGCAGAGATGCCGAGGCCTTTTCGTTGTCCGACGGTGTAATTGATGAGGCCGCGGTGGCGCCCGAGAACGTTGCCGGCGGAGTCAACAAAATCTCCTTCCGGGAACGTTTCGCCAGTGTAGCGGCATATAAAATCCGAATAATTTCCGTCCGGGACGAAGCAAATGTCCTGACTGTCCGGTTTTTGCGCGTTGTGGAAGCCTTTTTCGGCCGCGATCCTGCGAACTTCGGTCTTGTTCATGCCGCCAAGAGGGAAAACAGTGTGCCTGAGCTGCTCCTGAGTGAGGAAATACAGCACGTAGCTCTGATCCTTGGACTTGTCGAGGGCTTTTTTCAGCAAAAAAACGTCTCCGTCGCGTTCAACACGCGCATAATGACCGGTGGAGATATAATCGCAGCCTAGCAGCATCGCACGCTGGTACAGTACGCCGAATTTGAGAAAACGGTTGCAGACGATGCACGGATTCGGGGTTCGGCCCGATATATAATTATCAACGAAATCTTTTATGACGGTCTGGCGGAAGCGGTCGGTCTGGTTGAAAACGTAATAGGGCATACCCATTGACGCCGCGACGCTGCGTGCGTACTCTGTGTCCGTTAGAGAGCAGCACGTTTTTTCGCGGTCGATCCCCGCGTCTTCGTTATCGAATAACCTTAGCGTCGAACCGATGCACTCGAACCCCTGATCCTTTAAAATTGCCGCCGCGACGCTGCTGTCAACGCCGCCGCTCATCGCTATCAATACTTTACTCATGATCTGTTTTAAATATCTCCGTTCGTCTCCGGGTCAATATAGCGTGCCCCTGAGGCTCCTTAATTTTGCCACAGTTTCGCGCACGGCGTCAACGGTCTCGTCGATCTCTTCCGGGGTGTTGTCCGGGCCCAGGGTGAGCCTGAGCGCGCCGAGAGCGATCTCCGGCGTGCGTCCGATCGCCAGAAGCACGTGGCTTGGTTCGAGCGAGCCCGATACGCAGGCGGACCCGGCAGAGGCGCATATGCCTTTATTGTCCAAAAGGAGAAGAAGTGTTTCGCTTTCTATGCCTTCGAAGCAAAAATGCACGTTTCCGGGGAGCCTTTTTACCCGGTCGCCGCTTAAAATGCTGCCCGGGATCGCCGAAATCCCATCGATCAGCCTGTCCTGCAATTTGCGCATCCGATCGGCGTCAGCGTCAATATTTTTGCATGAATATTCAAGCGCCGCCGCCATACCTGCGATAGCGGGGAGGTTTTCAGTGCCGGGTCGTTTACCGCGTTCCTGCGAACCGCCCTCCATCAGAGGGGAAAGTTTCAGCCCTTTTCGCGCAAAAATGACCCCGGCGCCTTTCGGACCGCCGAATTTATGCGCTGACAGGCTCAGCATATCTATATTTTGCTCACGCACGTTTATTCGCAAATGACCCGCGGTCTGAACGGCGTCTGTGTGAAACGAAACGCCCTTTTCGCGGCAGATGCGGCCGATCTCTCCGACAGGCTGTATGGTACCGATCTCGTTGTTCGCGGACATGACCGTGACGAGACAGGTATCGGGGCGGATAGCTCCGGCGACCTGCTCCGGGCTGACAACGCCTTCTCCGCCGCATTCAGGGCCGGAAACGTCAAGAAACGTGATCTCGAATCCCTGTTTTTCAAGCTTTTTCAGCGTATTTATAACGGCGTGGTGTTCAAAAGCGGTAGAAACGATATGCTTTTTACCGGTTTCCGCACCGGACAAGGCAGCAGAAAGGATCGATTGATTGTCCGCCTCCGTACCGCCTGAGGTGAACGTGATCTCGGACGGTTCCGCACCGATGCAGGCGGCAATGATTTCGCGGGAACGGTAAAGCGTTGCCGCCGCCTTCTGGCCAGACGCGTGTATGCTGGACGGATTCCCGAAATTACCTGTCAGACACGACACCATCGCGTCGTAAGCAGGAGTGCAGAGTTTTGTTGTCGCGGCGTTGTCAAGATAGATCATAGCCCTTTACTTTTCCCCCGCGACCTCGTCGATCGAGATATTTCGATTGTGGATGATCGGTTTCCATTCAACGTGCGAGAACAGCGCGATGAGCATCGAGATCTTACCGATCTGTTCGAACATCGGGAACATAAAAACGTGCCAGACGTACCGGTACCACGGAAGGCGAGGGACGTGGCGGTGTTCGGTGATCAGAACGTACGTCGCGGTGATCATTGACGAACCCCACGACGACAGAAAACTTGTGCCTATACCGACGAACAGCCCCAGGAAAGGTCCCCACAGAAAACCGGCGAGGACGACGAGCAGTATGCGGAGTATGAGCAGGAGCAGGTTTTTGAAGAAAGTAACTATTGACCGCGGGTAGATCGTCGTCAACATATCGAAGCAGCAGAAATTCTGCATTGACGCGGGGGAGCGGAAAATGTTGCGGAACAGTTTACCGCCGCTCTCGCCGAACGCCTGGATGTGACCTTTTGCCCAGCGGATCCTCTGGCGCATCGCCTGGCGGAAAACGGTAGGCTGTTCGTCGTAAAATTCGGCGTCGTTCTGGTACGTTATGCGAAAACCGTCGGCAACGGCATCGGCGCTCATCGCCCTGTCTTCGGTCAGAGACGTGTATATCCAGCCCTGTTTCCGGATGGTTTCGGCGGCGAACAGAAAGCCTGTACCCTGCAGACGGGTGGTAAGATTCAGCGCAGAAACACCGCGGTTCGTTGTCCGGATCGTGCGCATCCAGTGTATCGCGTAAGACGAGGAGATCCAGTTATCGTCGAAATTCTTCGTATTCCGGTACGAGGTGATTATTTTCGCGCCCGAATCGAACGCGTCGTTCATCTTAGATACAAAATCCTTCTTCAGAAGATTATCCGCGTCGAAAATAAAATATCCCTCGAACGCATCCTTTCCGTAGTCCCGGCCGATATTGTCCAGAAGAAACTGAAGCGCGAAACCTTTGGTGCGGTGTTCGCTGTCAAACCGTTCGTAGCATATGCAGCCGTGCTCGCGTACGATATCGGCCGTATTATCATCGCAATTATCCGCAACGACGAACGTGGTCAATTCCCCGGTATAGTCCTGGTTTTTTATGCTGTCGAGCAGGTTCCCGATGACCGCCGATTCGTTGCGTGCAGCGATCAGAATAGCGTATTTATGCGTGTTTTTAGCTGCCGGAAATCTGCGCGTGGTGAACAGACCGACGATCACGTACAGCGCTTTGGGCAGGTACAGCGCGGATATTATCGAAGATATCACTGTAATTACGGTGATTATGATATTGATCGCCTGTTGCATGATCAGTTAAGTCCTTTCAACGAGAACCTGAATTCGTCGCCGTCAACGCAATCGTCTTTCGTAAATGTCTTGCCCCCGGGGAGCTTAACCGTTATCGAGAAGCGGCGCAGTTCGTCCTGACCGTTATCAGAAGAACGGCCTGAACGGCGGACGTCGATATTGACCGGTCCGAACGGGGTAGGAACGTTGCCCCTCGCCCAGTCGGTATCGAGCGCCCAGAGGTGAGGACGCACGCGAAGCGTTTTATAGCCGTCTTCCTCCGGAAAAGCACCCAGGATCATCGCCGAAAACTCATATGCCGGGGCGGAACTCCAGCCGTGACATTCACTCCGGGGGCTGTCCGGGTTCTCGCACCACGTTGTGCAGTGATAGTCGAGCATCCGCTGCCATCCGGCGAACGATCTTCTCGCGTACCTGTCGTATACGCCTGCTTTTTCGAGCGCGCGGAACAGGAACGAACCCATCGAGAATGAGCAGTGGGCGACGGGTGTATCGCCGTCCATCGTGCGTATCATGAGTTCTTTCGCAGCTTCACCGGTGACGATCCCCGAGAGTACTGCCCATACCGACGTGTGTTCGCTGAATTCGCGCCTCACAGGCGTGTTCCGGAACAGTTTCGCTTCGCTGTCGTAGCATTTTTCAACGATCAGCGCGGACAATTCCTCCGCTCTTTCTTTGTATTCGGCTGCTCTTGCGGTCCTTCCGCATGCCAGAGCGATCTGCGCGGCACTTCTCAGGGCGGCAACGAACAGCATCGATTCTACTGTAAGGGGTTCTCCTTCCACGCCTCCCGGAGTGATTCCGGCATACCATCCGGGCACCCAGTCAACGAAATTCCAGTAAGGATTCGGACCAACGAGCCCGCTGCTGTCACGGAAAATCTCAAAAGACTCCAGAGCCTTGTCCATCGTGCCCAGAAGCGACGACGCATTTTTCAGCGTAGTTTCGTCCGCGGGGGCGCAGCGCAGGTATTCTCTGAACATAATGACCCAGAACATCGTGAATCCCGGAATGATCTGCGTCATAACGGAAGGATAGTTCGCCTGGAGCATACCGTTGAAGATCTGAGACCTGGCCATATCGTTAACGCTCTTGAACGGAAGGCGCGGGTCGGAGATCATCCGCTGCGTGAACATCAGTTCAAGACAGCTGTCCATGTCATACTGCTGCTGTTCGTAATACGGACAATCGATATACATTTCGTGTGCGCAGCATTTTACGGTATTTATACTGACCTTCCACATTTCGCCTAGCGCCGGGTCGGAGCATTCGAAACTGCCTTCGGCGGGGAACGGGTAGAAATATGATTGGTACGTTAGTTCGGTAAAATTAACGGACGGATCCGTGAATTCCAGCCGCACGAAACGGAACGCGCGGTACCAGAACGGCGTAAAGCAGGCGATCCCGCTGTCCGGTATGTGAACGACGTCGAACACGTCTCCGTAGAATTCAGCCTCCGGATCGGTGTAGGCAGCATCGCGAAGCCCCTTGTATCTGTTTCCGCCCGCATCCTTTTGAAGGTAGCTTTCGCTGTAAATGATTTTTATTACGCTGCCCGGAGCGCCTGCGGCTTTTACGGTCGGAATGGCGGTGGTGTATTTTCCGGCGTCAAGTTCGATATATCCGTCACCGCGCCGGACAATGCTGAATATGCGTGGTTCTTCATAGTCGAGATTCGGTATTGGCCGGGGTTCGAGCGGGTATACGTCGGCAAGTCCGAACAGGTTGTAACCGCCGCGCTCGGGAGCTTTCTGCTGCTCAAGCGCGACCTGCGTAAGACGAGGTTCGCCCCACTGTTCCTCACCCGGAGGAGTTGACGTGTGGATACGCGGAAAATGGCGGAAAGTGACGTTATCATCACGCTGACAGACCCATGAACCATCCGTCCCGAATGTTGCTTTACCCTCGGAAGCATTGTCGGCGCCGCAACCCTGCTTCACGCAAAAGCAGATCTCACCGTCGATCCACAGCATTGGCCTCGAAGAACGGTAGATCGAGATAAACGACCCTTCCTGCAGCCACAGCACCTTAACGAGCAGCTCGTTTTTTCCCTTTTTAAGCAGCGGGACAAGTTCGCCTGCGCCGTAAGTTTCGTAATATCGCGAATATTCTGAACCCTGGCACGGTCCTTCACCCACGAACTTACCGTTCAGGTAAAGGCGGTAACGCGAATCTGCGCAGATCTTAAGCGATGCACCGGATATTTCGGCCGCGCAGGCGTCAATATCGATGGTTTTTGTAAAATAATAAAAGTGTGTGGTCTGAGGTTTTTCAGCGGTACGTATCCAGAAACTCATTGCGTTCGCTCTCCTTTGATCGTAAAGTGTTCTGCCGCGGTCAATTATACCAAATTAATCCGGTTAATAAAACAACTTTTATTGACCGGGACTATGCTTAAATGGTAAAATCCGCATGTAAATAATAGTTAACTGCCGGAAAGCGTATGCCCACGAACGGGGCGCCTTACCGGTATGAAGGGAGAACAGCGCGATGAACGGCGGAGATTATATTAAGATCGTTACGGATACGATCGGTAAAGCGTACGAAACACAGAAACAGGTCATTGAAAAGGCCGCCTGTATGATCGCCGGGGCCGTTGAAAACAAGCGCAACGTGTTCGTGTTCGGCTGTTCGCACGCAGGGATACTTGCCGAAGAGGTTTTCTACCGTACCGGAGGTCTCGCGGTCATAAATCCGATATTTTTCCCCGGAATGATGCTGAACACGAGACCGATCACGATGACCAGCTCGCTGGAACGCCTTCCGGGCCTTGGAAACATCATTTTCGAGAAAAACCACATAAAAACAGGTGACGTGCTGATACTTCACTCCGTTTCCGGGAGAAATGCCGTACCTGTGGATATGGCGCTCCTCGCCCGGGAAAGAGGCGTCGAAACGATCTGTATAACGAATCTAAATTATTCACGCTCCGTTACGGCGCGCCACCCGTCAGGGAAAAGACTGTTCGAGGTATGCGACGTCGTAATTGACAACATGGGCGAGACCGGAGACGCGGCGGTGGAGATACCGGGGCTGCCGGAGAAGATCGGACCGACCTCGACGACAGTCGGAACGGCACTGATAAACGCACTCGTCATTGACGCGGTCAATAAAATGATCGGCGACGGTACGGTCCCTCCGGTGCTGATGAGCGCGAACCTTGACGGCGGCGACGAACATAACGCGATGATCTTTCGCGAGTATGCGGACAATATCTTCTATATGTGAGCGGGGTACGGTAATGGGCGGTCTTCATCTGGCTTTCGATAACGGCGGAACGAAGTCGGCGGCGATCCTGTTCGACGATGATTTTCACCTGATCGGTTTCGCCAAAAGCGGCAGTATGCGGTCGAACACCACTTCCGCAGAACTTGCAGCGGCTCACTTTAACGAGCTGATGTCACGGCTCGGGCTGGAAGAAGGCGCGGCGATCGCGGAAGTCAGTGGCTCATATGAAAAATCGTTAGAAGACAGGCTGCAGAAACAGTTCCACGTTGAAAATTTCTCACGCAGCGGAGAGCTTGTGCTCGGATTAAGCGCCGCGGAACTGTTCGGAGACGCGCTGATGGCATTGTCCGGAACGGGAGCGACGATGTACGGCAGGATCGGGTCGAAACGCATCAATTCCGGCGGATACGGTTCGATGGTCGCGGATGAGGGCTCTGGGTACTGGATCTCGCGGGAGGCAATGATCGCAGCGATCCGTGATTTCGAGGGCAGGGGTCCGAGGACCGCGCTCACGGATAAGATCGCGTATCATTTCGGAGGGCACGTGCGTGAAGAACTAAGAGCGGCAATATTTTCGATCTATGCGGATAATTCCTCTCCCGTATCGCGTGTCGCGGAACTCGTACCGGACGTCGTCGATACCGCTGCCGAAGGCGACAACGTCGCGATTTCTATCCTGACCCGTGCCGGCGACATCATCGCAGACCAGATGATTTATCTGATTCGGGACAATACCGTTCCCGAGAGCGTTCCGCTTACCGTTTCCGGCAGCGTCTGGCGCAAAAATCCGCTGTTTTTTAACGCTTTTATAGCGAAGATCCGTAAAAATTCACCCGCAAGACCCGTGATCATCCCGCGATATGAGCCGATCGCCGGGGCGGTAATAGAAAGAATGAATGCAAAAAGCGGAGGCAGCGATATTGCCCCCGAATACCGCGAAACACTCGAAAAAGAATACGGAGCATTCCGGTTTGAGATCTGAGATTTCAATCAGGGAGCCGGGAGCAGAAACCGAAACAAGCTTTTAAAGGCGGAAAATGTATGCCATACGAGGTCAGTATCGAACTGCTGGACACGGCAGGAATAAAGAACAAAATCCAAAGCATACTGCCGCTTCTTTGCGAAGAGGATATCCGCAGGGCTGAGCGATACGTAAAAGAAAACGACCGGCTCCTTTCATTGGGCGGGGCATATCTGGTACGCAGACTTACCGGCAGGAATGCGATGATCAAAAGAGACCGGTTCGGAAAGCCGCGGACGGAGAATATGTCGTACAGCCTCTCACACAGCGGCGATACCGTCGGGATAGCATATATAACAAAAACAGATCCCCGCGAAAAACTTCCGGAAATAGGGCTGGACATAGAAAAAAGCAACGGAAACGCGGAAAATGATTTCGAAGACATCAGGGACGTGTGCCTGACGCAGGAAGAAAAAGCATCGGGAGAAGAATTTTTTACGTTGTACACTGCGAAAGAAAGCCTGGGCAAGGCACGCGGCGACGGGATACGCGACGGTGTCATACAGATCCCTGCACTTCCCGGCGATGGACCGGTCACGTATAAAGGCGAAACTTATTACCGCGTTCGCGCGGACAGCGGGGAACTGAAGATCTGCGTGTGCGTAAAGGGCGAAGAATTTACGATACTGAAACGAACAGAAATAAAATGACTCGATTCGATTTACGGAGGGAAAAAGATGGGATCTCGATTCAAAAACAGCGAAATTGACGCGGACAATGCCGGACCGAAAGAAGACGCGCTTTATTGCCTCAGCCAGTCGGAATTGGGTATTTTTACGTCCTGTGCCGCGCCGACAACAGCGTATAACATCGCATATATCCTCCCGCTGGACGGATTAGACGAAGAAAAGATCGAACAGGCAGTTAAGAAAGTCTTTCAGATCCACCCGTACCTGTTCACAAGGATCACGGTAGACGACGAAGGAAACGTAAAAAAGCATATTGTCCCCGGGCCGGTAGAAGTAGAAAACACCGCGGAAGAATACGACGACGTGGCACAGGTGAGCGCCATACCGTTCGAATTGACCGACTCCCCGCTGTACCGCTTCCGGTTCATATCGGTCGGAGGAAAGCGCTGCCTGTATCTGGATATACATCACATTATTATTGACGGCGGATCTCTGCAGGTGTTCATAGACGACCTTGCCGCGGCGTACGACGGGAGAGAAAACTTCCGAACGGAGCGGTTCAGCGCGAACGAACTGGCTGAAAAAGAGGCGCGGGAACGCGGGACGGAGGCGTTTTCGGAGTCGCGGGGCAGATGGCAGGAGCGTTTCGGAGGCATCGAGGTCTCATCGCTTCCGCCGGAGGATCATAAGCTTGAAAAACAGGCGTACGCCACGATCTTCAAAGATCTGACGTGCACTCCGGAGCAGGTGAGGGCATTCGTTAAACCGCGCGGTTTGAAGACGTCGGCATTGTTTGTGGGTGCGTTTTCGTTCCTGCTTTCGAAGGTCAATATGGAGAAAGAGGCGTTGATCGCGACGGTAAGGAACGGCCGCAACGCGGATAATATAAATACGATGGGTATGTTCGTGCGTACTTATCCGCTCTGGCTCCGTTTCGAGGACAATGATACCGCCGAATCTGTGTCGAGGCGTGCCGGTGAGCTTTTAGACACGTGCGACAGCCTTGGCTGCTACTCTTTCGCAGATGCGGCCGCGGATTTCGGCGTAAATTCAGACGTGATGTTCGCGTATCAGGGCGATATGATGTTCAAGACCGTGATAGGCGGCAGCGAACACGGACTGATCGAATGCACGAACCAGGACGGACGTTGTCCCCTGGAAGGCAGGATCTTCCGCGACGGAACGAGGTTCATACTCAGGCTGGAATACCGTACTGACCTTTATACGGATTGGACGGCGTCGCAGTTATCGGAGCTGTACGACCGTGTCGTCAATGAATTTCTAAAAGGCGGCGAGTTTCGCCAGATCGACCTCATAACCGAAACCGAAAGGGCAGCGCTGGACGGGGCCAACGACGCCGATCTTTCTGTGTTTGACTTCGATCGCCTGATTCCGGAGCGGTTCGTACAAAACGCTTCGCTGAGACCAGATCACCCGCTCGTTGTCTTCAAAGACAGAAAATACACTTATTCTCAGGGCGAGGCGATAACGCGCGCGCTGGCGGGCAAACTCATATCTATGGGTATCGGTAAGGGGAGCGTCGTCTCGGTGCTCATCCGCAAAAGCGAATATACGCTGCTGACAAGCCTCGGCGTACTGCGCTCAGGCGCCGCGTACCAGCCGCTTGACCCCACGTACCCTCCCGAACGCATCAATTTCATGATCGGAGACGCTTCGGCTTCGCTGTTGATCGCAGACAGAGGGCTCGAAGGCATTGCCTCCGGATATACCGGACCGGTGCTATATACCGACGAGATCCCCGGGCTCCCGGAATACGAAGGAGCGCTTCCCGCACCAGGACCGGACGATCTGTTTATATTGCTTTACACGTCGGGCACCACCGGAAAGCCCAAAGGAGTTATGCTGGAGCATAAAAACGTGCTAAGCATGGCGCTTTTCTGCAACCGCGCTTACGGCGAAGATGAAAACTCACGCATGTCCGCGTACGCGTCGTACGGATTCGACGCAAATATGATGGATATGTATTCGGCGTTAACGGCGGGCGGAACGGTATATATCATACCGGAGGAAATGCGGCTGGATCTCAGCGAGCTGGGTGAGTATTTCAACGAAAGCGGTATCACGCATTCGGTCATCACGACGCAGGTGGGACGCCAGGCAGCAGAAGAACTGACGTTTACAACGATGAAACATATGATGGTCGGAGGGGAGAGGCTCGTGCCGCTTGAACCGCCGAAAGGATACATGCTGCACAACGGATACGGCCCGACGGAAGGCACCGTATTCTGCACCGAACAACCTGTTGACCGCCTGTACCACCGTATACCGGTCGGAAAACGCATATCCACGTATAAACTGTACGTTGTCGACGAAAACGGACGAAGGCTTCCCAGAGGGTGCAAAGGAGAGCTGTGCATTTCAGGACCGGGTGTTGCCCGGGGATATCTCGGCCGCCCGGAAGAGACGAAAAAAGCGTTCAGGAAGAACCCGTTCGACGACGATCCCGAATTCGAAAGGCTGTACCGCACGGGAGATATCGTACGTATGCTTGAAGACAGCAACGTCGATTTCATCGGCCGCAACGACGGTCAGGTGAAGATCAGGGGCTTTCGCGTGGAACTTTCGGAGATCGAGGAGATCGTGCGGCGCTACCCGGGAGTTAAGGACGCTACGGTGAAGGATTTCACGGACCCGGCAGGCATCAAATACGTCACGGCATACGTTGTATCCGACGAAAAACTCGAACCGGCGAAGATCAAAGAGTTTGTCGGGCGCAATAAACCTCCGTATATGGTCCCGGCATACGTTATGCAGATCGATAAGATACCTCTTAACCAGAACCAGAAGGTAAATAAACGCGCTCTTCCGGAGCCCGAACCGGAGGAAAAAGAGATAATTGCCCCGGAAAACGAAACGCAACAGAAGATCTGCGACATCCTGGCGGAGATACTGGGCCATAAAAATTTCGGCATCACCACAGACGTATTTGAAGCAGGTCTCACGTCGGTCTCTTCGATCCGCCTGAACGTGCGTCTCTCGAAAGCGTTCGGAAGGGCGTTCAGCAACAGCGAACTTGCGGATAATCCCACGATAGAAGCTCTTTCAAGGCTCGCGGAAGGGGGAGAGGGAACGTCGCCGAAGACGAGACCCGTGCAGGAAAGTTATCCGCTCACCGCGACGCAGGAAGGAGTGTTCATCGAATGCATTTCTTCGCCGGGGACAACAAAATATAATAATCCGTGCCTGTTCAAGCTGTCGGACAATATCGACCCCGCAAAACTCGAGGATGCGATCCGGAAAACGCTCGAAGCCCATCCGTACGCCATGACGAAACTGTTTGCGGACGACGGCGGCAATATCCGTGCGAGGCGCAGCGCATACGTTCCGGAAGTCAAACGCATCAGCGGACCGCTTCCCGAAAAAACCGTGCTGATCCGGCCGTTCGACATCCTGGGAGGCAGCCTGTACCGGACCGAGATATATGAGACGCCCGGCGGACTTTATCTGTTTATGGACTTCCACCACATCATATGTGACGGAAGCAGCATGAATATACTGCTTACGGACATCTCCAGGGCGTACCTGGGAGAGGCACTTAAAACGGAAGAATATTCCGGGTACGAGATCGCCCTGGACGAGGCAGAAGCAAGAGGCGGTGAAAAATACGTTAAGGCAAGGCAGTACTTCGGGGAGTTGTGCGGCCAGGCAGACGGAGAGTACCTGCCCAAAAAAGAACTGAAGCACGGTGAAAAGGGGCTGAAGGTGAGCGAGTTCGTTTCGACGCTCGATCCGGCCGGGCTGGGACGATTCGCCGCGGACAATAACCTCACGATGAACGCACTGTTCAACTTCGTATTCGGCGTTGTCCTCTCCAAATACTCGTACCGGGAAGACGCGCTGTTCGCCACGGTGTATAACGGACGAAATGACTCGAGAAGCATTGACACCGTCTCGATGATGGTAAAAACGTTGCCTGTATACGTAAAATACAGCCGTGACGACGCGATCATCCCGCTTATCGCGGGGCTCAGGAACCAGCTGGAAGAATCACAGCGGCGCGACATATATCCGTTCTCGGAGATCGCTTCCAATTTCGGTGCAGCCGCAGACGTCATGTTCATATATCAGGGTGATCTGTTCGGATTCGAGACGATAGGCGGCGAAAAAGCAGAACACGTCGTTATCGATTCGGACGAGCCCAAAGCGTCGCTGTCGCTGGCAGTATCGATCGTAAACGGAGCGCTGATGTTCAGATTTGAGTACGACGGCGGTCTGTACACGGACGGGACAATGTCTTCGATCTTCCGCACGTTTGAGACGGTGATGAACAGCATCCGTTCGGTGGGTACGATGGGCGAGATCTCTTTGCTCAGCAAATACGACGCGGACAATTACGATGTCTGGAACGCTACCGAACAGCCTGTCCCGGAGATTTCGTTCTGCGACGTGTTCGAGGCGGCGGTAAAGGCGAATCCGGATAAAACCGCGGTGATCGCTGCAGACGGCCGGTACACGTATACAGAACTCAACGCTCAGGCCAACAGGATCGCACACACGCTCATCAAACACGGCGTGAAACGCGGAGATAAGGTCGCTATGCTGATGCCCAGGGTGAAGGACGCTTACGCCGTGAGACAGGGAATACTGAAAGCCGGAGCAGCCTTCGTACCTATTGACCCGCGCTACCCCGACGACCGTGTGACGTACATCATCGAAAACTCTTCAGCCACGGCGATATTGTCAACACAAAACGTGCTAAAAGACCGCAAAGAGCTGATCAAAGCTGCGAACGTCCCCGCGATTACCGTCGAAGAAGCGTCGCTCGAAACCGATACTTCCGATCCCGGCCTCAAATTATCGCCGGATGATCTGAGCTATATCATCTACACCTCCGGCTCGACAGGACGCCCCAAGGGAGTGATGATACGCCACGCCAATATGGTCAACTATATTCAGGACGGGCCGAATCTGGCTACGCAGGCACACCGTTCGACCGGAGGGGCAGTATCGTGCGCGTTCTCGTCATTGTCCTTCGACGCATCCGTAAGGGAGGAGATCGTGCCACTGAGCCACGGCTACACTGCGGTGATCGCGTCCGAAGAAGACATCGAAAACCCGCTGATGCTGGCCAGGAGGATAATTGACAACGGCGTGAATATGATCTTCCTGACGCCTTCGTACATCTCCAACGCGCTGGATTTCCCGCAGTTCCTGGAGGCAATGCGCGGGCTTAAGGTGCTTGATACCGGCGCGGAGGTCGTTTCGCCTGAACTTATAGATAAGCTAAGGGCGGCCGGGGTCAATGCTGCGGTGTACAACGGCTACGGGCCTACCGAGGCGACGATAACGTGCAGCTTCCAGAAGATCACAGACAAGTACATCACGATCGGTAAACCGGTCGCTAACACGAAACTGTACATGCTCGATACGTACGGATATATATTGCCGCCGTACGCCATAGGCGATCTGACTATCGCCGGTGCGAGCGTCGGTGCCGGTTACCTCAACCTGCCGGATAAAACTGCCGAGAAGTTCATTACGGTTAAGGGCCTTAGGGCGTACCGCTCCGGAGATATGGCTCGCATCAACGATGAGGGCAACGTCGAATTTTTCGGCCGCGTGGATAACCAGATCAAGCTGCACGGACTCAGGATCGAACTTGACGAGATCGAGCGGGTCATCGCGGCGTACCAGGATATCACAGGCGTCGTTGTCGTCGTGAAGAGCAGCCCGGCGGAAGGGGATTATCTGGCGGCATATTTCACCGGAAGGTGCAAGGTGGATAAAGAAGATCTCACGAAAGAGATCTCCAAGAGATTAACGCCTTATATGGTGCCGAAAGTGATGATGCAGCTCGAAAGATTGCCGCTCACACCTAACGGAAAGGTGGATAAAAGAGCGCTTCCGGAACCCGAGACCGCCGCAGAAAACAAAAAAGAATTGACCCCGCCCGCCGATGAACTGGAGGCTAAACTGACGTCCGTGTTTGCAAAAGCGCTGAACCGGGGCAATATCGGGGCGGATGAGAATTTCTTTGACCTCGGCGGCACGTCTCTGGCGGTTTCGAAGGTGGCAATGCTCGCGCTTACGCATAACCTCCCGGTGGCGTACAGCGACGTATTTGATTATCCCACGCCTCAGGCGCTTGCCGCACACATACGAGGAGGCGCGGCAGGGCCCGAAAGCGATGCCGGAACAGAAGCGACGGCGTCTGCAGCTGAAAATATCGCTGCAGCAGGTAGTTTTGAGAAGAACCTTCCCGAGCCCGAGCCGGAACTTTCGCACAATACCGTAGAATTTGTTGACGGGATAAAGGACGAAAGACCGCTTGGTACGGTGCTGCTCACGGGGGCAACAGGATTCCTAGGTTCGCATATTTTAAGGGAGCTGCTAAGGCAGAACGTTCATACCGTTGTGCTCAGCCGCGGAGGAGAAATCGAGGCCGATCTGAGGCTGCGGGCGATGCTGGCGTACTATTTCGACTCACCGCTGGACGAAGAGCTTGACCGCCTCGTGACGGTGATCGACGGAGATATAACGAACGAAGACCTTGATGAAAAACTGGCCGGGATCGACGTGCAGACAGTCATAAACTGTGCCGCGCTGGTCAAACATTTTGCCGCCGACGATATTATCGAGCGCATCAACGTGGGCGGAGTGAAAAATATGATCGGGGTCGCAAAGGCTAAGAACGCGCGCCTGATCCAGATATCAACGCTGTCGGTAGCGGGAGAAAATATTGACGGCAGGTTCCCGAAAGAGTTCCGGATGGGTGAGAACAGGCTGGACGTCGGACAGGACGTTTCCAACAAATACGTGCATTCCAAATTCTCGGGAGAACGGGCTGTGCTTGATGCAGTCGCGAACGGACTCGACGCTAAGATCGTGCGTGCGGGAAATATAATGGGGCGCCACAGCGACGGAGAGTTCCAGATCAATTCTGTGACGAACAGCTTCATCCGCAGCCTCAAGGGCTACCGGGCGCTGGGCTGCTTCCCGGTCTCCGCATGCGATTCAACGGTAGATTTCACGCCTGTTGACGAACTGGCTGCGGCAATACTAAAACTTGCCCGCACGGGGAGCGATTATACGCTGTTCCACGGGGCAAATTCGCATGAGGTCCAGATGGGTGACGTCGTGGAGGCAATGAACCGTGGCGGTCACATCATCCGCATAGTTAGTGACGCGGAGTTCGGGCGTGCGCTTGCGTCGGCAATGTCCGATCCTTCCCGCAGCATGGCGGTTTCGGGGCTAATCACGTATTCCAGCAGTGACGCGAGACTTCACGAATATATCAAAACGGACAATACCTTCACCGTTAAGGCCCTCTACCGCCTCGGATTCAAGTGGCCGATCACCGACGAGCCGTATATGACACGAATGATCGACGCACTTGACACCCTGGGGTATTTTGACAGAGAAGATATGTAAGCGTAAAACCGTGTGATTTCACGAACCGGTCAGATCATCCACGTTCCGGAGCCGAGAAGTATCGGGGCGTCTAAACCGGGCGCCTCGAAAACGGCCTGAGTATTTGCCGGAACTGTGACGGTGTAGCGGTACCCGGGACCGTCGGTGCGCTTATTGTACACCACTTCGATCATACCGTAAGGAGACTCGATGCTTGCCGCCAGGCGCGATACGCTCTTGGCGTGGCACGGCTTTATCTTAAAGCTGCGGAAGCCCGGACTGAGCGGCTCGATACCGGCGAGGCAGGTGAACCAGGAGTAGAGGAAGCCTCCGTGCATGGGATGGTCGTACGACGAAACACCGTTCGTTACGTTAAGTTCGATGTGGTGCATGTCGGGAGACTCCCAGATCGTAGTGGCATTATCGTCCATCATTGTCCCGAAACTCGTGTGCCTGCGGTTGAACAGGTATTTCAGCGCGTCTTCTGCGTAGCCGGCCTTCATCAGCGCGGGGGCAAGGTATTTGTTAGCGTATATTCCTGTTGACATCGCGTGATCTTCGTCGCGGATGAGGCGAACGGTCTCGTCCAGGAGCGCTTTTCTGTCACCGTCAGGATATGCTCCGAGCATCAGTGCGGCGCCGTTCGTGCCCCAGTAGCCGTACGTGTGCTTTTCGGCGTCGTAGAAGTGCCGGATGAGCGCGTCCTTGATCTTTTCCGCCAGCGCCAGATAGTGGTCCTCGTCGCCGTAGCCGAACGCTTTTGAGATCTCGGCCATACGGATGCAGATCTCGTAATACATCATTGTCGACGAATGAGCCACGGGCATGCGGCGCGCCGTTTCGTGACCGCCCGGAGGACACCAGTCGCCGAGGCCCTCGGTTATTATGCAGTCGTTGGCCCTGGCCGTCTCGTGCTCGACCCAGCGGCGCATAAGATCGATATTGTCCCGGATCACCGACTCGTCGCCGAGGTATTGCCACATATAATACGGAATGATGATCTGCGCACAGCCCCACAAAGGCGAAGCCTCGCCGCAGCCGCGCTTTCCGGGGGCGATCATCTGCCACGTGCCGTAGACTTCGGTCGAAGTGCGGATGTCGTTCAGATATTTAGTGTACGAGGCGGTCATATCGTAATTGAGCATGCCCCAGTTGCACACGACTTCGGCGTCTCCCAGCCAGCCGCATTTTTCGCGTGCCGGACAATCTTCGGGGTAGCCGTGGTAGTTGGAGAGGAACGTATTCTGCATCAGGCGGTGGATGTTGACGAGGTCAACGTTATCCGAATCGAAATACGAGGTCCTGGAGAGATCCGTTGACAGCGCGATACCCTTGATCATCTCTTTCAGGGGCATTGTCCCGTAACCCCTCGAAATATCGTGGATGCCGGTGATCTCGACGTACCTGAATCCGTGGTACGTGAAGCGAGGCCTGTAGATCTCAACTTCCGGACCGCCGCGGGCAATATATATTTCTTCCTGTATGCACTGTGTCGCGAATGCGCCGGTCGAGCGGTGGTCAAGCGCTCCGCCTTTGTTCAGCGTTTCCGACGTGCGGATAACGTAAACGGCTCCTCTGGGGGAGTTTGCGGGGATCCTGAGCTCGTAAACGCCTGCGAAGTTTTTACCCAGGTCAAATATCCACGCTCCGTCCTGCGCCCCGCTGGCGCATTTTACGGAAACGGTCGGGATCTCTTCTCTGACTCGCACGGGCGGCATCAGGCAGCCGGTGAGTGTTCCTTTCGGCGTCGTGTCTTCTACAACGTCGCCCCAGCCGCTTTCGCTGCCGTCATAATCTGCAAAACCCGCGACTTCCAGGCGGCAGTCGTACGTTTCACCGGCGTAAATATTATTCGTGGAGATCGGGCCGTACTTGTATTTCCAGCTTCCGTCGGTATCGGTGATGACGTACTGTTCGGTCCCGTCGCTGAATTCGATACGCAGAAGCGCGATGGCGCAGACGTCGCCGTAAACGAAACCGTTCGAGCCCCATACGCGGCTTTGCGAGTAGAAACCTTCGCCAAGCTGGACGGTCAATGCATTGCCGCCTGCTTTTACGAGCGGCGTGACGTCCAGGCCGCGGAACAGCACCGTTTTTTCGTAGTTCGTGGCGGGCGGGTCAACGCAGTAGTCGTCCGTGCGTTGTCCGTTTATATAAAATTCGCCGCAGCCGAGGCCGCATTCGTAAAGGCGAGCGCGTGCGATCTTTTTTTCTCCGTCTGCATTTACGTTGAATTTAGTGCGAAGATACGGCGCCCATCCGGCAATATGTTCTAGGGGTTTTATCCATTTTGCGCCCTTCCATCCGTCCGGAGCGGGACCGGTGGAAAAAGTGAGGGATGCCGTGTCCGAACCGCCGTGATTATCCGCGGCTGTCACGGTAAAAGTATAATCGGAAAGGGGCTCGAGAGAAAGTCCGGCGGGTTCTAAACCGACAGAATCGGAGCTTTCGGTATCACCGGAATCGAACACGATCTCCGAAGTGTTTCCGGCTGTTTTCGCAACGATAAACCGGTATGAAGTCTGAAAAGTATTGTCAACGTCAGAATCGATCTTCCAGCTGAAGCGCAGCTTCGAAAGAGGCGCGGTCAATGTGTTTTGGGCACCGTTTACAGTAAGGCCGTAGAGTTTCATGGTAGCAACCACCTCGCATTTTTAATGTGGCTTTAGTATACCACATCACGGAGGCGGCGGGCAATCGTTAATTGCTCGGCTTTAATTGATCGGCACGGCGTTCTTCACCGTCTCAAGATCCGGGATCGAATTGGCCGCACCGGCAATGGTTATCGACAGGCCTGAAGCCCGGCTTGCCATATCCATACAATCGCCGATCGGTTCGCCCCTTGACAGCCCCGCAAGAAAATAGCCCGTAAAAGTATCGCCGGCGCCCGTTGTATCCACGCGTTTACCGTAATCGTACGTGCGGGAATAATACTTTTTACCGCGGGAGAGGCAGAGCGCGCCTCGTTTTCCGAGCGTCATAACGATGGAAGCATCCGGATATTTAACCTGAAGCGCCTCGATCACGTCGAGCGGTTCGAGATCTCCGCCTGTTCCGGCCAGAGCTTCCGCCTCGCCCTGGTTCACGATCATCCAGTCGAGCAGCGAAAGACCGTCAAATTCAAGCAGCCCGGCAGTAATAGGGGACGGATTCAGCACAGTCAGCATGCCCTTTTCGTGTGCGCGGTGTATCAGATAATTCACGTTGGATATTTCGTTCTGAAGCAGGAGCATATCGCCGGCGACGAAATGCGAAAGCGTTTCGTCGATCTCCGCCTCGGTTATGCGCGTGTTGGTACCGCCGTAAATGAGAATGCAGTTTTCGCCCGAAGGAACGACCTGAATGATAGCGTGCCCTGTGGGAACGTCCGGATCGATCCTCAAAAAGCGGCAATCAGCGCCAGCTTTCTCCAGGAACTCTTTCAATTCGATCCCGTCCGCGCCGATCTTTCCGCCGTGGAAGACGCACGCACCCGCCCTGGCGAGGGCAACGGACTGGTTTAGTCCTTTTCCGCCGGTGTGCAACTGGCAATCAGTGGCGGAAAGCGTCTCTCCCGCCTTCACGAAAGCGGGCATCTGGTACACGTGGTCAATATTCAGCGAGCCGTAGTTCAGTATCTTCATAGTTGTAACCCTCCCAGGTATAAATGCTTGCCGATCGGGCGGATCGGTCAGGCAGATTCAAAATTCAGCCCGTATCAGCACGGGGCAATGGTCGCTCAGGATCAGTGCTTCTTCGTCGGTGATCACGGTATAATTAAGGATCCGTACGCCGGAGCCGCGGACAACGATATGATCGATGGAAAGGGTATTGTCCTTTTTCGACGGTTTTGCGGGTATATATTGGCCCTTTTCGGCATCGTATTCGGGGTTTTTGTGGTGGGTGCGGATAAAGTTCGTGCGCGTTTCGGCGATCGTTGACGCGCAAACGATCCCGCTCGCGTTCAGCAATGCAAACGGTTCGGACGAAATGTCGCAATTAAAATCGCCGCCGCAGAAGCCCGGGATACCATCCGGGCACAATGCGTCGAAGCAGGCGGTCAATTCCTTTGCGTTGCTTATGCGGGCTTCATTGCCCTCGTCGTTTTGTGCAAAATAGAAGTGCGTTGACATCGCCGCGAAACGCTTGCCCTGACCGCCTTCGGGCAATATCTCTCGCAGTAAAGAGCCGCTTACCGATTTCGACGTGTAGTCGTTCAGTCCGTCGTAAAGTTTAAAAACGGCGCGTTCTTCGCAAAAACACGACACCTTATATGCCAGGGGCGTGTAATTCAAAGTGTTGCCGCCCAGATCCGGTTCGCTGACCCTGTAACCGCACTCCCGAAGGCCGGATCTGAGCACCTCTGACCGGTGCCAGTTCGGATGTACTTCCTGGAGCATCAGCACGTCCGGGGAGTATCTTTTGAGCAGCGTCACAAGCGCCGAATCGCGGTCTTTTACGGGGTTTCCGAACACGTCTGCCCATATGTTGCTTGTCATCAATGATACTATCATTTTGTCCTCCGCATTATTCACAGCTGTAAGTGCGTTTTCCACATCGCCATACCGCGTTTCCACAGGGTTTTCCACAGGTTTTGGGCGGTTTTGGAAGTTTTCCACAGGCAAATGCGCGCAGGAAACGTCAAAATTAACGACGGATTTTACAGCCCGAGTTCCTTTTTCAGCCACAGAAAAACGCCTGCGGTCCAGCCTAACATTGCCGGCGTCTCGTACTCCGATGTTACCGAAACCGCGCCTTTCGCAGCGTCGTATTTTTCCCACAAAGAACCGGTTGCAGCGAATATTGACGAAGCCGTTCCGAGATATTTGTCCGCGATCCTTTTAGCATCGGCGTCGAGGGAAAGATTTTTTAGTGCGACGTACGCGAAGTACACGTTTGAAGGCCACATAGCGGGATAATCCCACTGAAGGTACGCCGCATCCTGCCCCCTGTATTCGCACGTGGATAATCCGTACGGCAGTTCGAGCCTTTTGAGTACTTCTTTAGCTGAACGCGCCGAAGCCTCTCCCGGATCCGCAATACCCACAGCGTACGGGTAGAACGAAATACAGCTGAGCACAGGCGAGAACGTTCCGTTTTTGTAATTATAATCGTAATAAATGCCGGTCGCGGGATCCTTCATATATTTATTGACCGCAGCCTTGCGCCGTGCAGCATTGTCTGCGTAAAAATCAGCCTCACCGTCGCGCCCGGAAGCCCGGAGCAGTTCGGAAAGCTTGACCTCAGCATCGTAGAGGAGGCAGTTTACGTCGAGATGCACGTATTCGGAGGGGGCGAAGCGTTTTCCGCCGGAAGGGAAGCGCGGGTTGAAGTCCCAGCCGCTCTCGGCGATCGCGTATAATTCATCCGCCAGACGGTCGCCTTCCTCCGGCGTATCGTATTTTTCACCTACGCGAGCACTCAGCCACGGTGCGGATTCACGCAGCGCCTGCTTCGTGCAGTTGTTTCCGAAAGCGCAGAGCCCTTCGAAAACGGTTCGGTCAAGGTAAAAGAACGACAGTTCGCGTTTTATTGCGTCAATATATTTCGCCGCGAGGGTCATATCGCCCCGGAAACGGCACAGATCGTAAACTCCGCGCGTGAACAGCGGGGGCTGCGAGCGGTCAAGCAGGTGGTTAGCGTTTGGCATATATCCGAGGTTCATGATAAACCAGCAGATGTTGTCAAGATTGTTTTCCGCCTGGGAGTCGCGGCCTGAAAGCATAAGGCCGAGATTGGTGAAATACGTGTCCCAGTAATAGAAATCCGTAAAAAGTTCCTTTGCGCACGGGACGGTGAACGGTTTCGGAAGGCGAACCATACCGTGGACGGTATCCTCGGGAGAGCGAAGGGTATTGACCCAGTTTGCATTGATATAATCGGCGACTGCGGTGACGTCAGCGGCTAGTCCGTCGGCGGAAAGAAAATCGCGGGTATTATCGTTCATATTGACCTCCGTATCGTATTGACCTTAGTATCTGATTCAAAACACAGTGTTTTTTGACCGCGGCCGGATCAGGACCACTTCGTCTCACAGTAGATGCAGCGGTACACTTTATGTTCGCGGTCGGTCAGACGGAATATCTGGCTGAGCTCCTGCTCGCACGAACTGATGCAGCGCGGGTTTTTGCACTTCAGCACGTTTGTAAGGATCTCAGGCATTTCGATCGTCTTTTTATCAATAAGTTCTCCGTTTTTTATAAAATTTACCGTGGCGCCCGGATCGACGAATCCGATGATGTCCACGTTTACGGGTATGTCGGCGTCAATTTTTATTATATCTTTCCGTCCCATTTTTTTGCTGACAACGTTTTTTATCAGTGCTACCGAGACGTCAAGCTCGTCGAGCCCGAGCAGTTCGTACAGTTTCATGCCTTGTCCGGCGGTGATGTGGTCAATTACGATCCCGTTTTGTATCGAGTCTACGTTCATATCCGGTCTCCTTTCAGACGGTTTCAAGCGGCCTTACTGCGGGCTTTTTGGCGGGCGGCAGTTTTCCGGCTTCGCGCAGAAGCATAAGTATCAGCGCCATACGCATATACTTTCCGTTCAGCACCTGCTTGAAATAGCAGGCGCGCGGGTCATTGTCGATCGCCACACTGATCTCATTGACCCTCGGAAGGGGATGCAGCACGCACATATCGGGCCTTGCCAGCTTCATTTTCTCGGGAGTGAGTATGTAGCTGTCCTTCAGTCTCAAATAATCTTCTTCGTTGAAGAATCGCTCTCTCTGCACGCGCGTCATATATAAAAGATCGAGGTCCGGGAGCGCGCCTTCAAGGTCTGACGTCTGAGTATATGCGATGCCGCGGGGTTTTAATACGCTGTCTTTTACGTAGCTGGGGAGTTTCAGCTCTTCAGGGGAGATCAGTACGAATTTAACGTTTTCGTAGCGTGAGAGCGCGTTGATGAGCGAATGGACTGTGCGGCCGAATTTAAGGTCTCCGCATAGACCGACCGTGAGATCGCCCAGCCTGCCTTTTTCGCGCAGGATCGTTAAAAGATCTGCGAGCGTCTGGGTAGGGTGGCAATGCCCGCCGTCACCCGCGTTTATGACGGGGATCGATGCGTTGTTCGCGGCAACGAGCGCCGCGCCTTCTTTCGGGTGGCGCATCGCGATGATGTCAGCGTAGCAGCTGACAACTTTCGCGGTATCGGCGACGCTCTCGCCCTTAGAAGCCGAAGACGTTGCCGCACCTGTGACGGACAATACGTTTCCGCCAAGCTCGTACATTGCCGCCTCAAAGCTCAGACGCGTGCGCGTCGATGGTTCAAAGAACAGCGTGGCCAGTTTTTTGCCCCTGCACAGTTCCGAATAAGCCTCCGGCCGGTCGATAATATCCTGCGCCGTTGCCAGCAGACCGCCTATCTCTTCGGTCGATAGGTCAAGAATATCTATTACGTGTCTCATACGTAGCTCCTTTCCAATTTGCCACTTACAACTTGCCACTTATCACTTGCAACTTATCACTTGCAACTTGCAACTTGCCCCTTGCCACTTTCAACTTGCCCCTTGCCATTATTTTAAGGCTTCTTTGACTACCTTATTTTTCTCCGGCGAAGCCGAGTGAATGGCTAAGAATTTTGTTT
>DBVV01000134.1 GCA_002308795.1 Mageeibacillus sp. UBA1255
TCGCTTATTGGTGTTTCTGTGTAACGGCTTTTTTCGTTCCTTGCAGATTTTATTACGGAAAGGGGGTTAGAAAATGGAAAAAGAAATCAATTACGGAAAGGGGGTTAGAAAATGGAAAAAGAAATCAATTCGGCGAGCAATGCAATTTCGGAAGCGGTTTCCGAAAATAAAAGACGCCGTGGCAGACCAACGGTATTCCTGCGCGATCATATGGAAGAATTTGACCGCTTTATTTCAGGTGCATATGAGGAAAAAACTCGAAGAACAATTGTCGCCCATTATTACCGTAGTTCAGTGTTCGGCATTTTAGAGGATCACAATGACATTCCTTACCTTGAACAAATTTTTCAAATTAAAGGAAATGCCTGCATTCAAAAAGGTGAAATTATTGAACAGCTTGGTCGAATGTATGCGCAGGACGGTTACGGTGAAGAGACTATTGTAGATGCGGCAACACTTGCGGCAAGATTCTATCACAACGGCAATACCGTAAAAGAAATTGCGGCATATTTGCGGCGTGTCAGAAAAGCGAAAAGTTGGGATGTTTAATAATTTCGGAAGCGGTTTCCGAAATTCAGTTTACTGTTCCCCGGGCGTGGCTGACCACAAGAAGAATAAACGCCGGGAAAAGCGTTTATTGTTCGCCGTGGCATTTGCCTCGCAGAGCGCAATGCGCTTTTGATGACCGCAGGTTGTCAAAAGTGCTTTTGCGTTACTCTTGGCAAGAGTAACAGAACCCCTCGGGAAGAACCGGGAGGGTCAATACCGCCTATCGGCGGAGAAAGGAAGGATGTTTATTGAAAAGAACGATCAGCGTCGAAGTCGGAAAAGGCTCGACCAACCACAACAGCAGAAAATTCAACGCAAAGAATACCGATCCCGAGCGAACACATCTGAACACGGATTTCTGCAATGAGAAAATCAAGACCGTCTATCACGAACTGTTTGACGACGCGCTTTCGCGGTACAACGCAAAGCAGAAACGGAGCGACCGAATCATCCCGAATTACTACGAGCATATCCGTTCGGGGAAACAGGAAAAGCCGTTCCACGAGATCATCACACAGATCGGCAACCGGGAGGATACCGGCGCGGACACCGAGATCGGCAGACAGGCGGAAGAAGCGCTCAAAGAATACTACGCCGGATTTCAGGAGCGCAATCCGCAGCTTCGCGTATTCTCCGCTCATCTGCACATGGACGAATCCACGCCGCACCTACACATTGATTTCGTTCCGTATATGACCGGAAGCAAGCGCGGGCTTGATACGCGCGTATCACTGAAACAGGCACTCGCCATGCAGGGCTTCCAGGGCGGGACACGCGAGGAAACGGAATGGAGTCAGTGGGTGCTGTCGGAAAAAGAAGCGCTTGCCGAAGTAATGGAACGGCACGGCTTTGAATGGGAGCATAAAGGCACACACGAAAAGCATCTTTCCGTATATGAATATGAAAAGAAAATGCGGGCGCAGGAGGTGGAACAACTCACTGAAAAAGTGGAGGAACTGAAAAAGGAGATCGACGATTCGGAGCATACCGTGAACTCTCTTTCCAAGCGGATTGGCGGCTTTGAAAGCGGAGAGCGAAAGCTCGACGATATTGAAAAGGAACTCACGTCCTCGCCGGACTACAATCCGCCTGATCCGCCTGCGCTTATGACGGCGAAAACGTATAAGGCAAAATTTGTTGATCCGGTCATCAAGGCGCTGAAAGAACTGGTGAAGACGATCCTCGTGAAATTCTTTCAGATACGCAGTGAATACAGCCGTGTTCTCGACAACAACGGCAGATTGTGGCGTGAAGGAGAAAACCTCCGCTATGAAGTCGACCGCCTGAGAGAAGAAAACAAAGACCTCAGGCATGTAAACAGCGAACTGCGGAAGAGGAACAAGGATCATACACTCCTGCGGAAGGTTTTCGGCAGCGAGCAGATCGATCAAATGATTTTGCAGGCAAAACAACTTGACGAACAGAAAAGAAATAAAAAGAAAGGCAGGGACGCAAGATGAAAGACTTGAATAAAATGACGCCGGAAGAATTGGAAGCCGAGGTGGATCGGCGTGTGGCGGATTATCCTATGCCGGAAAGACGGGAATACGACATTCCCGGTCTGCCGGCGGGAGAGATACCGCTGACCGACTTCGTGAAGTTTCCGAAGGAAATGGAGTTTACCGAACAGATCGGCAACACCGAATACACCGTAAAGGCGCGGTTCCGGCAAAGCGGACGGGATCTTCTGTGTACGCTTCACCGGCTTTTGGAGTACGGAGTATCGGGAAATGGAAATAATGATGCAGATAATTTTGAATAATCACTTTAAAGCGTTGAAGTGCGACGGCGAATATGGTATAATGGGATTACTCCAAAATACCGTGTTTGCTGTCGGAAAGGAGAATTGATGTCAAGACAGCAAAAAATCATTACCGCCCTTTACTGCCGTCTTTCGCAGGACGACAAGAACGAGGGCGAAAGCAACAGTATCACCAATCAAAAAGAATATCTACTGGGGTACGCAGAGGAACACAAATTCCCGAACCCGCAGTTCTACGTTGACGACGGATGGACGGGAACGGATTATGACAGACCGGATTTCAAGCGCATGAGCGCGGATATCGACAAAGGGCTTGTCAAAACCGTAATCGTCAAAGACCTGTCCCGACTCGGCAGAGAGCATATCTACGCCGAGTTGTACTACGAGATCGAGTGGATCGAAAAGGGCGTCCGTTTCATCGCCGTGATGGATAACGTCGATACCAAAAGCGAAGACAGCAACGAATTCGCATCCTTTACCAACCTGTTCAACGAGTGGTATCCAAAGACCACAAGCAAGAAAGTCAAAGCGGTGAAAAAGGCGAAGGGACTTGCCGGAGAGCATCTCGGAGCGCCGCCGTTCGGGTATATGCGAAACCCCGACGACAAAAAGCGGTGGCTGATCGACGAGGAAGCCGCCGCGACGGTCAGACGGATCTTCGAGCTTTGTATGCAGGGCAAAGGACCGTGCGCCATAGCGGATACGCTATGGGAGGAAAAGGTGCTGACGCCGTCCGCCTACAAGAAGTCAAAACACAGAGGTGTGGCGTGTGCGTCCAAGAATCCGTACAACTGGCGTTCTTGTATGGTAACGGCGATTCTCGACAATATCGCGTATATCGGCACAACGGAGGTGTTCAAGTCCACGCGAGTGAGCTTCCGCTCCAAAAAGCGGATACCGACCACGAAGGATATGCGGGCGTATATCGAGGACGCGCACGATCCGATCATCAGCAAGGAAACATGGGAAAAGGTGCAGATGATCCGTCAGGGCAAACGCCGGAAGCCGAAGAAGGGACTGCAAAGCATCTTTTCGGGGCTGGTCGTATG
>DBVV01000161.1:0-4986 GCA_002308795.1 Mageeibacillus sp. UBA1255
TGGTTAAAAGGCGGAAATGCGGCCGTGTTTTTTCCTTTGACGTACGGCCGCAAATGGTTAAAAGGAGGAAATGCGGCCGTGTTTTCTCCTTCGCTGTACGGCTGCAATCGACCAAAGGCTTGATTCGGTTGCGGATTTGCCGCCGGCGGAGTATAATATCGTCGAATCAAAACGCGCCGCGCGGGAAAATCGCGGGCTGCGGAGAATGAAGAGGAGAAAAAGATGATCAGGACGAATAAAAACAAACTCCACACAAGCAAAAAAAGAAACAAAAGGGCGTTGACCGCCGCAATGTCTTTGCTGCTTGTAATAATGCTTTTTGCAGGAGGATGCGCGAAAGAAAAACCGGGAGACGTTGTCATCGACGTACCGACGGATGAAATTACCACCGGAACCGTTACAGGCGCCCCGACAGAGGCTGCGACCGAGGTAAAAACGGACGAACCGGCTGTTGAAACGGCGGAAGCAACGAATGTTGTCACTGACGTACCGACCGATCCCGCAAACACCGAAGTTCAGGAAACGATCACTCCGGAACCGTCAGTTTCCCCCGAACCGGAAACGGCATCGCCTGATCCTTCCAATACCGAAACAGTGCCTGATCCGACGCCGAACGCAACGCCTTCGGGAACTCCGACACCTCCGCCTCCTACGAAAACCGCGACACCTACGCCTGCTCCTACGGCCACACCGACCGGGGTGCCTACCGCGACACCTACAAAGGAACCTACGCCTACTAAAACGCCAGAGCCTACGCCTACAAAAACGCCCGTCTATGACGAGCCCAATAATATATTCAGCAGCTGGGACGAAAGGACGATCGAAGCATTCCGCACGACTGCAGGAAAGCAGACAAGTATCGAACTGACGGATGAAGGCGTTAAATTCACGTGGACCGCGACTGCAGCCGCTGACCCGTTCGTTTACCTCGATATCACAAAATACGTAAATCTTACAGGTAAAAAGCCGCTTTCAGGAATAGAAGGATCTTACCTTGTATTTAAGGTAAAAGCCGATAAATGCGACGGCACGCTGGAAGTGTTTACCCAGACTCCTGTCTCCGGAGATTCGGCGAAGGGAAAATATACCTCTGACGGCAGCTGGCATTACGTTCTGGTCGATATGACGGCGACAACGCTTATAGATCCTGCGACGCTCACGAAAATCCGTATCGACTGGTCGAGCGTCGGTTCCAAGGCGGGGGCGTCAATGATCCTTTCTGAGATCGCGTTCTACTCCGACTACCTTGAAGCTGCAAACAGGATGCTCACCGGCGAGGAACTGGGACAATACGCTTTCAACAACTCGCCGATCGATGACGTTGACCCGCTCGCCGAAGTAGTATTGACCGCACCCGACGAGGACGCAAGCGTTAAACTCTGGTTTGAGCAGACGACCGAGCGTGTGGTCAGAAACGATACAAAAGCAGGAAAACGCACCGGTTACACCGTTAAAATGGCAAAAAACGAAGTCGAAAACGCACAATTTATTGTTGCCCCCGGAAGAGCGATGAAGATACGCGTCGAAGTCGATGAATTCAAGGATGACAGCGGAAATACCGTTCCTTTCGAGCTCGCATATGAATGGTACCACAACATTCGCGGAACGTTCACTCCGGACGCACTTATACCTTACACCGGAGCGGTCAGTGTTGCCGCCGGGAATTCGCAGGGATTCGTGATCCGTATCACCACGCTTCCGGATACGAAAGCCGGAACGTATAATTCGATCGTACATATATTTGACGACGATACCGGAAAAGAGATCAAACGCGCTAAAGTTGCCGCAAAAGTCTGGAATTTCGCTCTGTCGGAAGAGACCGCGCTTCGCACCGCATTTGCAAACTGGGCGTCGTACATCTACAGTTCATACAATCACGACAAGTATCCCGAGGATTACCTCAGGGCCAACGATATCGAGGGTATTTATTACGATTTCTTCCTGAAATACAGGATCAATATCATGGACATCCCGCACGGGCTCACTTCGGGTTATGCTTCAAATAAGATCAACTCGAATCCCAGGATCAACACGCTCAGGTGGACAAACCTTGACGTCAGCGTGAAAGATGACGGAGACGGTGTCTGGCCGGCATGGATGGATAAGGTTATTTATTACGCCGTTGACGAACCGGGCGGACGCAGCCCGATCTCCTCCGACCTGGCAAAGCTGCTTGACGCCGCTAACCGCGTCAGGGCCAATACTCCTCAGTACAGGATGGTATGTCCGTTTGAGAGGAACCTTGACCTGACCGAGGACGGAAAGCAGACGTCGTTCTCCGCGTCCAAGTGGGATATGATCGGATTCATGCAGCAGGCGATCAATATCTGGTGCGTTAAGATGGATGCGTTTACTCCCAGAGAGCTTTCGCGTATAGTTACAGGCGCCAGCTTCCTGCAGAGTACCGCGCAGGACGAGAAGTACGGCACGTTCCCCGAGAGAATGAAGGCGAGAGTGGCGGAGGGCGATGAGCTCTGGGCGTATATCGCGATCAATCCGGTTCAGCCTTACGTGAACTGGCAGCTTATTTCGGACGGTACAGAGGCTATCACGACGATGTGGCAGCTTAAGCAGAATGATATAACGGGCCTGCTCTACTGGGCGGTCGATTACTGGAAGGTCAATTACTGGGGCACCGAACCGTGGGCAGCTAATCAGTACGGCGACGGTTTCCTGGTGTACAGCGGTTATTCGTTCGATCTGCTTGACCCGATACCCAGCATGAGGCTCGAGTCGATCCGCGACGGTATCGAGGATTACCAGATGCTTTGCATGCTTGAAGAGAAGCTTGGCTCCGAGGCTGTGGACGACATCATCCGCCGCATCAGCACGAGCGTAGTAACTTTCTGCAGGGATGACGATCACATCCACGCCGTGCGTAAACTGCTCGGAGATATGCTTGAAAAAGAGCTCGGATGACCTTCAGGTCATATCCGGACAATAAAAACCGCCTGCGATTCTTTTGAATGTGCAGGCGGTTTTTTTGCTGTGATTTTCAAGCGGATCTTATCTTATCTGCTTAACTCCCACGCGAACGGATTTGCCATTGATATCGAGTTCTTTAACGAACGCGCCTTCTGCAATGGCCGGAGCGTCCGCGGGAACGGTCACGAGCGAGTCGGAAAGCGTATCGCCGCAGATCGCGGAAGCGTTGCGGACGGTAAGAGCAGCGAGCTCGTCGTTGCCCTCGATAAAGAGCGTGATGTGGTCGGTTACTTCGAAACCGGCCTCTTTGCGCATAGACTGGATTTTGCTGGTAAGTTCACGGACGTTGCCCGCCTCGATGAGCTCGGGGGTGAGGGTCGTATCGAGAACGACGGTGATGCCTCCGTCTTCCTGCGTATCGTAGCCCGGCATGCGCGCTATCTCGATCAGCAGGTCTTCTTCTGTCACGGGCGTGGCGTTACCGTCCAGCACGATATCCATTGTCCCGGTCTCTTTAAGCTGCTTCATCGCGTTCGCGGCATCGGCGCCGGTAAGGCCTGCCAGGAATTCCTTGACCCTGCCGATATCTTTGCCGAATTTGCGGCCGAGCGTGCGAAGCTGAGGCTTGAACGAATACGTCGTGAACGCTGCGGTATTGTCAATAAATTCGACGCTTCCCACGTTCAATTCGTCGCGGATGACGTCTGTGAAATAACCGCTGAGCTTCAGGTCAGACTTCACGAACATCTTCGAAAGAGGCTGGCGGTTCTTTATCGCGGCGTCGTTTCTGGCGCTGCGGCCGAGGACAACGATCTTCAGCACGTGTTCCATCTTATCTTCGAGATCGGCGTCGATCATCGTTTCGTCAGCGGCTGGGAAGTCGCACAGATGTACGCTCGCAGGAGCGTCCGGATAAACGCTTCGGACAAGATTCAGGTAGATATCTTCGGTCATGAACGGCAGCATCGGCGCGCAGATCTTGATCAGCTGCACGAGCACGGTGTAAAGCGTCATGTATGCGTTGACCTTATCCTGCGGCATACCTTCGCCCCAGAAACGGTCGCGGCAGCGGCGCACGTACCAGTTGGACAGCTCGTCGATGAAGTCTGCGAGGATGCGGGACGTTTCGGTGATGCGGTAGTTCCAGAGATTATCGTCAACGGCTTTCGTTACCGAATTGATGCGTGACAGCACCCATTTATCCATGACAGGAAGTTTGTCGTATTCCAGCCTGTACTGCTTCGGATCGAAATTATCGATATTCGCGTAAAGCACGAAGAAAGCGTACGTGTTCCAGAGCGTTCCGAGCACTTTGCGCTGGCCCTCGGTCACGGCTTTATCGTGGAAGCGGTTGGGCAGCCACGGCGCCGAATTCGAATAGAAATACCAGCGGATCGCGTCAGCGCCGTACTTCGCAAGAGCGTCGAACGGGTCAACGGCGTTGCCTTTCGATTTGGACATCTTCTGCCCGTTCTCGTCCTGGACGAGGCCGAGGACAATGACGTTTTTATACGGAGCTTTGTCGAACAGTAGCGTCGAGATCGCGAGCAGGGAATAGAACCAGCCGCGCGTCTGGTCAACGGCTTCGCTGATGAAATCGGCGGGGAAGTTGTCCTCGAATATCTCTTTGTTTTCAAAAGGATAGTGCCACTGAGCGAAAGGCATTGACCCCGAATCGAACCAGCAGTCGATAACTTCTTTCACCCTCGTCATCTGCCTGCCGCATTTCGGGCAGCGGATCGTCACGGCGTCGATGTACGGGCGGTGGAGCTCGATGTCCTCGGGGCAGTTGTCCGACATCTCCTTGAGTTCTGCGATGGAGCCGATGCTGTGCTTATGACCGCACTCACACTCCCAGATATTAAGAGGCGTGCCCCAGTAGCGGTTGCGGCTGATGCCCCAGTCCTGCACGTTCTTAAGCCAGTCGCCGAAGCGGCCCTTACCGATGCTCTCCGGGATCCAGTTTATCGTTTCATTGTTCGCGATCAGGCGGTCTTTTACGGCCGTCATTTTAATGAACCATGAATCGCGCGCATAATAGATGAGCGGCGTGTCGCAGCG
>DBVV01000161.1:4993-5498 GCA_002308795.1 Mageeibacillus sp. UBA1255
AGCGCCAGCAGTGCGGGTAGGAGTGCGTAAATTTAGGAGCCTTGAACAGGAGCTTCCTGTCTGCGAGATCTTTAAGGATCAGTTTATCCGCGTCCTTGCAGAACGTGCCCGCCCAGGGCGTTTCGGCCGTCATTTCGCCTTTGGTGTCAACGAGCTGCAGGAATGGCAGGTCGTATTTCTTTCCGACGTTGGAGTCGTCTTCGCCGAATGCCGGGGCAATATGTACGATCCCCGTACCGTCCGTGAGCGTTACGTAATCGTCGCAGGTGACGTAGTAGCCTTTTTTATCGAGCGGCTTGAAATCGTAAAGAGGCTCGTATTCCATACCTTCGAGCTGCTTGCCGGTGTAGCTCTCGAGGATCTCGTAATCGCCGTCGATATTTGCCCCGACGAGCCCTTCGGCAAGGATGTAGCTCTCTTCGCCCACGGACACGCGCACGTACTTGAAATTCGCATTGACGCAGAGGGCAACGTTAGACGGGAGCGTCCATGGCGTCGTCGTCCA
>DBVV01000075.1:0-9811 GCA_002308795.1 Mageeibacillus sp. UBA1255
TAGACGTTAACTTTTCACTTCAGCGGCGAAGGATAATTGCAAATGGCAAATGGAATATGGTACAATCCACGTGAGATAAGCAAGTGCGAACTGTATTCGCAAAGCAGGAAAAAACGACATTATTAAAAGAGGATCAGAATATGGCAAGCAGCGACAAGGCGGTTAAAACCGTCCACGTAACAGCGTACACACAAGGGAATGCGTTCGAAGACGGCCTGCTCGGTGTAAATACCGAGATCACCAGAAAAGGATACTTCGGGGGATTGTCCGCGCAGCTTCTGAACAACCGCAAGTTTTTCGCGGGAGATCAGGCCCCGGCCGGCTGGGACGTTTCCGGCGAAACGGCAGCATTTATAACCGACAGAAAAGAAGAAAGCCTGTGCCGGAGCAACTTTATTGACGTCCGGAACGGCTGCCTGAGCCAGACGTCGCAATACATCCGGCTGAAGCAGGAAGATACGTACGAACTGAAGATCTGGGCAAAGGCGATAAGCGAAAGCGCGGAATTGACCGTAAACGCATGCGGTGAAACAGCCACGCTGAAACTATTCGCAAACAGCGAGCCATACACCGAACTGTCATGCCGCATTGCCGCCGGAAGCGCAACAGTCAATAATAAAGAGGGCACGTTCGCGATCACCGTTAAGGGCGAAGCAGAAATATTCGAAGTATCACTGATGTGCGTTGACAACTTCTACGGTATGCGGAAAGACGTGGTGGAGGCGCTTAAATATATTGCCCCCACGTCCGTCAGATTCCCGGGAGGATGCGCGGCAGACCACTTCGACTGGCACCAGAGCCTTGTCGCCCCCGAATTCCGCGTACCCGCCCACGGAGGCGATAAATGGTTCCTGTTCCCGGACACGTATAATCAGGACTGCCTTGACATCGGCCTGAATGAATTTATGATGCTTTGCAAGGAGATAGGTGCAGAGCCCGAGATAACCGTCAGCCTGCTGCTCTCTGACGGAGAAGACGCCAGAAAATACGTCGAATACTGCAACGGAGGCGCGAATACAGAATTCGGCGCGAAACGTCAGGCTCTCGGACTTGACGCGTTCAACGTGAAACTGTGGTTCGTCGGCAACGAAGTTTATTTCTTCGGCCGTGAATATCAGCACGACGCAGTGCTTGCAGCCGCGCGGACCGACGAGATCATAAGAGGAATGCGGGCAGCCGATAAAGACATAATTCCCGTGCCTGGCCTCACCTGGGCGGAAGCGTTCAAGCCCTGGAATCATACGTTCGTCGCGGCAATGAAAGAGCCTTATGAATTCGTGTCATACCACAATTACATCGGTATTCTCCCCGACGCGTCGCAGGGCGAGAACGGGATGGCAACGTGCGAGATGCTTGAAACAAACTTCGCCGACGGCTCTGACATCGGCCTCGATTTCTACAAAAACGAGCTGTTCTCCGACAGCTTCGGCCCGATCAGAGTCTGCGCGGATGAATGGAACTACTCCTGGGGAAAACCGTCCAGCAACGCACTTTTCTTCTCGAACTGCCTGCAATTCCACTTCTTCGCGAACTACGCGGATAAATACCACATAAGCCGGGCGGAATTCTTTATGCCCGTAAACGAAGGGATGATAACCGTTGACGGACCTGAATGCCGCGTAGAAAGTTCGGGAGAATTGCTGAAGCTGATGCAGGGACACAGAGGAGGAAAGATCATGCGCGCGACGTCCGATTCAGATGACGTCGATCTTCTGATAACGTCTCACGAAGACATGCTGTACGTTTCAGTCGTGAACCGCCGTTCTGAACCGCTGAAGCTCGATATCGACGGTTTCAGCGCGGTCAACAGCGTGCAGATACGCACCGGAGAATACAGCTTTAGCAGCAACGAATACGTTATTGACCGCCCGGAGGAACCGGACAACGTCGTGAGCGGCCACAGTATTCTTTTTATGACGCTGGAAAAAGCATATCGCGATTGACATTGAACGCCAGTTTTAATACAATACCATCATAAAAAAGGATGATCAGGAGGTCATATATCATGAAAAAGCACCAGCGACATTTTATTCCGGCCGTCTGCGCTATTCTTGCGATGCTGATGACGTTCGGGATCGTACTCGGCTGCACTCCGGCGAACCAGAACGGACCGGAAAAGACCGAAGAAGCGGTCGCGACCGAAGACAACAGCACGCCCGAACCTGAAAAAGCCAAAGTAATTGCCCACTGGAAACTTCAGGACGCAGAAGGATGCTACACCGGTTCGGTCGATGATGATTCGATCGGTTTCAAGGACCTTTCTGGCAACGGAAACGACCTTATCGTAAAAACCGCGGGCAACGGCGATCAGCTCGATATATTCAGCTGGGACAGGGACGTTGACCCCTCCGTTCAAAAATTCAGTTCAGGGCTGAAATTCAACAACACCAAAGCTCTCGCTGCTACTGTAGACCCGTACAAAGCGTCCGAGACCGCCTACTCAGGCGGATACACTTCCGGTAAATATCTTGAGACTGTAAAGACTGCTCCTATCAACTCATATACGTTCCCGAGCGGCGTTTCGGTAGAGGTCATATTTAAACTCTCCCCCGAACTTGACAACGACTATAACAGATATACCGGTATTTTCTCCCGCCAGGGCGTTATCGAAGAACAGAACGAACCGCCGTTTTCGATCGCGATTTCAGAGTGGAACGATGATAATACAGGCGTCATTGGTGAAAACAAGACGTGGCTCCAGCTGCTTATAATGAACGACTTCTCCCGTCTGAATACCGAGATGGACGAGATCCTTATAGGCGCGAACGAATGGCACCACGTACTCGTCACGCTGGAGGATACCGGTAAAGTCTTCGTATGGCTCGACGGCGTTAAACTTTATGAAGCATGGAGCGGTTTTGCCGAACTGCACTGCACGAACCCCAACTTCTCCTGGGAGGTCGGAGTAGGCAGGAAGAGCGGAACTGATCACGCTTCTGATTCCAAAAACGAAAACGTGGCAGAAGGTATGATCCGCAGATTGTTCGCAGGAACGATCGCAGAGATCAGAATGCTTGACAGACCGGTGACCGTCGAAGAATCCTTGTATCCGGTAGAATTTCAGGGTAAATAAAAATGACAAGACTTAAAACGATTCCATCCGGAGCTTTCCGGATCGACTTTAAACGCTTTTTTACATACATAGCAGTTTTTGCGATCGTGCTTTCGATCGTGTTCGGGACCGGGACCTGCTTTGCAGGACAGGATGACGAAAAAGTAACAGCCGCAGAACTCACAGAACTGCTCGTGCCTGAACTGTCTGACGAAGACGCATACGGCCTCAGAGGATTTACGGTTTCCCCCGACGGGAAAAGGATGTTTTTAGGATATCTTCACGGCCCGTCCGGCGATGCTTCGCACATATCGTTATACAACGCCGAAACACTTGAAAAAACAGGCGAATTCGTACCGGCAGTTGACGAGACCATACCTGTCAGCACCGGGAACTATTACCCGAAAGGGCTGGCCGTTGACAACCGCGGCTTCCTTTTCATAGGAGTGACGCATGCGGATACACCGTACTGCAGCATATACTGCGTTGACAACTACATGCGTGAGATCGGTCATATCGTCGAAGATCTTGAGGAGATCACCGGTATCAACGGTATTGCCACCAGGAAAGACGGCGACCGGATCCTGCTTTACGTGCTCACCTGCTACCACGCTGACACGATACGCTGCTATGACGTGACCGATCCGACCGATATGAAGCTCTGGGACGGGTTCGGCAGCGGAGGCGTCGTCGACTATTACGACCTGACCGAGTCGGAAAAAGACCCCGGATACATCGCCGTAGACGTGGACGGATACGTGTACATCACGTGCCTTCTGGGAAACGGAAGTCAGCGTAAAGGAAGCCACGTGCTGAAGCTCAGCCCCGACGGAAAGACTATCGTTGACCAGGTAAAGATCAATGAGGCTTACGGCATATGCACCGCCGGAGACTATCTGTTCGTATCTACTTATAACAGCGAGAATTCGTCGGTCTACGTGCTGAACCGCTCGGATCTTTCCGAAGTAGCTAAATACAAAGAAGCAAACCAGACCGACCCGCTGACGTCGATCGCGTTCGCAAACGACCGCCTTTACGTCGCCGATCAGGGAACAGAATCGTACGCGGACGCAGGGCGCGTGCTCAGCACAAAAGAAAAGCTCGTGATCACGCGCGATAAAGCAGAAACCGAGAAAGTTGACCCCGGAAAATACGAGGTGCCTCCTACGGAAGCTCCGACCGAAGCTCCCGATCCGGGTGAAGACAATAAAGGCGGAGGAGCGGTTCTGAGCGGCGCGGTGATCGCCATACTGTGCATTTCGGCTGTTATCGTTATAGCGGCAGCGGCGGCAACGGCGATCATATTGGTAAAAAGGAAAAAGAATAAATAATAAGGGATGATGAGAAATGAATTTGATTTTAACGACTAAACGTGTAGAAAAAATGGAGAAATCATTCGACGCATGCTCAAAAGCGAGCAAAGATCTGGCTGATGCGGATGAACTGTTTTAACGCTGGGAAACCATACGTTCGATCAATTGACCACCGGAGCGGACGTCTGATACTTGTCACGAACGATGACGGTATAAGCGCCCGCGGCCTTTGGCGTCTTGTCAGGGCGGCAATCAACTACGGAACCGTATGGGTCGTTGCCCCTGACGGGCAGCGCAGTGCGGCATCTCACAGCATATCCCTCAGAGACACGTTCGACGTGATCCCGTACGAGTCCGGCATTGACGGCGTAAAAACGTTCTCCTGCAGCGGAACTGCCGCGGATTGCGTCAGAGTTGGTTTTCACAACATCCTCCCCCGCACCCCTGATATCGTCCTCTCGGGCATCAACCACGGTTATAACGTCGGGGCCGATCTGCAGTATTCCGCTACCGTCGGGGCCGCGTTTGAGGCCGTATTCCTCGGATCACGCGCGATCGCTTTATCCGAAGACCATACTTCGGACGGTACGATAACAGACAGATTCCTCGATGAAGTCCTCGGAGAGCTTATCGATCAGAAAGCACCGGAAAGAAGTATTTTAAACGTCAACTTTCCCGGAGGCAGCCCTGAAGAATGCCGCGGCATACTGCGCGGCCGGACCGTTTCGCGCCACTCAGGGTTCAGGGACCGGTACAAAGCTGTGGAGCATCTCCCCGGCGGAGGCATCAGGTATCTTGTTGACGGCGAAAACAACTATACGTGCGAAGAAGGCTCGGATAAGCAGGCTATCCTCAGCGGTTTTATCTCGGTCGGATCCGCGAAAAATATATCCTAGAAAAGTATTCTGACTTATTCACTTAGTTACGGCTCCGGGAGCCTTTTTTTGATCCGGAATGTCGTAAAAACAGGCAGATGATCTGATATCTCTTCCCCGTCTTCCCTGATCAGAAAAGTTTCATAAGAAAGCGCTTCCGCACAGACAGGATCGTAGAAAACGTAATCTATCGGCTCGCGTCCTGGGTCATACGAGGCATTGCTCTCGTCGTAATAGTGAGTCATCGTCGCGGTATGATTTTCATCAACAGTGACCGGAGCATCCAGACGCGAATCGGCAAGTTTAAGTGAATATGAATTTCCGTCTGCGCCGGTAACTGAAGCCGATCCGGTAAACAACTGGTAAACGGCACCGATATTGCCCTTCCCCGTTGTCATCCGCGAATTCATATCGCCCGAAACGAAAACCGGAATATCTTTAAAACGCTGAGCGAATTCCACGATAACGCCCGCCTGCCTCTTCCGGATCGTATTGCCCGCAGAAGAATCATTGCTGCCGTTATGATCCAGATGAGTATTCAGATGCGCAAACTCCACCCCGGTCGATCTGTCCTTCAGCAGCACCCACGTGCATATGCGCGGGTAGTTCGCACCCTCGAACGACGATCCCGGAAGATCGGGCACGTCCGAGAGCCAGAAAGTTCCGCTGTCAATAAGCTTGAATTTGTCTTTCCGGTAATAAACGGGATTTGCCTCTCCGCCTTCCGTGCGCGCCTCCCCTACTCCTGCGTACGAACCGTTGAACACTTTATCGTCAAGCCATTTTCGCCACGCAGTCGTGACTTCCTGCATACCCGCCACGTCCGGCATAAGGTCGTCAATAAGTTTGCGGAACATTCCGGCGCGGTGTTCGAACGGCGCGGGATTACCGTTTTCGGTCTGGATATTAAACTGGAGGATCCTGATACGGTAATCGTCCTTAGTCTGTTTCTTTACCGGATACCTGTCGCACCCGGTCAATACCGTCGTTAAAATGAGGCACAATGCCAGCGTGAAAGCAAGTGTTTTCTTCATCCTTGCTGCGCGGTCGGTTTTAAAGCCGTTCCCGCGGCCTGCGGGCGATTTTCCATGTTCGGGCATATAAACTCACCTCCGGAATAAACGTGCGCTCCAGGCGCGATTATACCACGTTTTTGCAAATAAAGCACGAAGAGCCCTGAGCCGGTTCTTTTACTGTTTTCGCAGGATTGTTTTTTCATAATGATGATGGTAAAATATCACGTAGCGAAAACGAAATAAAGGAGACGACTATATGGACATCAACGAACCGGTAACAAGGGATTACCTCAAGATCACGGAATACAAACTGCTCGGCGAATTGCCCGACCCGTTCATGATGGATAACGGCAGCCGCATGACCGATCCGTCGCAATGGGAAGAACGCAGAAAAGAAATATATAAGACGGCGATCGAGCTCCAGTACGGCACGCAGCCGCCCAAGCCCGAATTCGTCGAAGTGGAATTGCTCCATTACTCGGGCAACATCCAGACGTTCTTTATCCACACTGGCACGAGAGAAAGACCTGTAACGTTCCGGATGCAGCTCCTGCTCCCGCAAGGCGTGACCGGAAAGATCCCGTTGATCGTTGACGGCGACCAGTGCTGGATGTACTATATGGACAAAGCTTTCCTCGGAGCAGCACTTGACCGCGGAATCGGATGGGTGCTCTTCAACAGAACGGAACTCGCGCATGACGTGAACAACGAAGGCCGCGGACAGGGCCAGCTTTACCGCACTTACCCGGACTACACGTTCGGTGCTCTGGGAGCATGGGCATGGGGATATTCGAGGTGTATCGACGCACTGGAGATCCTTAACCGCAGCAATATCGATATGGACTGGATCGCGTTTACCGGGCACTCGCGCGGAGGTAAGACCGCAGCTTTAGCCGGAGCGCTCGAGACACGTGCGAAGATCGTTAACCCGAACGATACGTGCGCCGGTGCGTGCGGCTGCTACCGCATCCATATGCAGGGTTATTCTGAAGACTCGGATCCGTTCCGAAGCGAGACTCTGGCGGATATTGCACGCAACTTCCCGTTCTGGTTCTCGCCCGAATACGGTGAATACGCAAACAGAGAAGAAGAACTGCCTTACGACACTCATTTCCTGAAGGCAATGGTCGCGCCGCGCATCCTGTTCGTTTCAGAAGGTGCAGGAGATATATGGTCAAACCCCGTAGGTTCATATCAGACGTCGATCGCCGCAAAAGAAGTGTTCGATTACCTCGGCGCCGGTGAAAACCTTTACTGGTATTTCCGCCCCGGAGCTCACGGGCACAAGGTCGTTGACGTTGAAATGCTGGTCAATATCATAAAGCATTGCCGCGACGGCGAGCCTCTCGATACGCGTTTCTTCCGTCCTCCGTTCGAGCCTATGGAAAAAGCATACAGCTGGAAACAGCCAGGTAAATAAAAATGCTGAAAGACGTCTCGATAAATACCGGTTTTTGCGTAATAGGAGGAGGTATGGCCGGCCTGTGCGCCGCGATCGCCGCAGCACGCCACGGCACTAAAGTGGTACTCATCCACGAAAGGCCCGTTCCTGGCGGCAATGCCTCTTCCGAGATCCGCATGTGGATCTGCGGTGCCCAGGGCAGGGATAACCGCGAGACCGGTATCATCGAAGAGATCATGCTCGAAAATCTGTACCGGAATCCTACGAAAAACTTCTATATCTGGGACTCGATCCTGCTGGATTTCGTACGCCGCGAGCCGAATATAACACTGCTCCTGAACACCACGTGCATTGACGCCGCGGTAGAACCCGGAGATTATCCGTACGGCAGAGATACGAAGATCACCTGCGTGAGAGCATATCAGTTAACGACACAGCGTTTTTATACCGTGCACGCGCAAAATTTTGCCGACTGCTCCGGTGACAGCATCCTCGCGCCTCTTACGGGCGCTTTATTTATGTACGGCCGGGAAAGCGCTGAAGAATACGGAGAACAGACAGACCGTACGGAACATGACAATAACGTTATGGGGTCCAGCTGTCTTATCCAGGGACGCGAGACAACGTCGTACGTACCGTTCATCCCGTCGGAGACAACGCCTCCCCTCACGGACGAGGAAGTAAGACGCAGACCGATGGATCTGTATAATTCCGCGGAGAATTTCTGGTATCTGGAGCTAGGCGGGAACACCGATACGATCGATAATGCAGAGGAAACGCGTGACGAACTGCTGCCGCTCGCGCTCGGAGCGTGGGGGTATATCAAGAGCCATCCCGGCTACCGCTCGGAAAACTGGGAACTCGATTTTCTTGGTTTTTTAGGCGCAAAACGCGAGTCGCGCAGGATGAAGGGCGAATACGTTCTGACGCAGCAGGATATTTCTTCGGATAAAGTATTTGAAGACACGGTGGCATTCGGCGGCTGGCCTCTGGACGATCATTTTCCTGGCGGATACAGACATAAAGGGCCTCCGAACACCGCGATCCCGACACCGGCGCCTTATTGCATACCGTACAGGTCACTATATTCCGCAAACGTTGTCAATCTCTTTTTTGCGGGGCGCAACATCAGCGCCACGCATATTGCCCTGAGCAGCACGCGAGTGATGGCGACATGTTCGCTGCTCGGCCAGGCGGTCGGAACGGCGGCGTCAATATCCTGTTCGAGCGGATCTACTCCTCACGAAGTGTACCTCCACCACATCAGCGAACTGCAGGAGCTTCTGATGAACGACGACTGCTTCCTGCCTCACTTCAGCAGGAAGATCGACCCCGAATGCCTTCTCGAGCCGCAGCTCGCGCCTCTTTGCAGCGGAAAGGACCGCCCGAACCGTATCTACGGCGATAACGGCACCGGAAGCGGATACATTGCCGCAAACGGAGAAGAACTCACGTACCACGTGTCTCAATTGTCCGGGAGCATCTCGGTTCATATCGTTTTCGACAGCGACCTTAACCGCGACACTCTGCCTGGAGACGCGTGCGAGCGGACACACGCGACAAGGGCGAATACCGTACTTGACGCCCCGCAGATGAGGCTGCCGTCAACGCTTTGCAAAGAGTTTTTATTGACAGCCGTGACCGGCGGTGAAAAGCGGGAGATCCTGCGCGTTGACAATAATCGCAGGCGTTCTTTCCACGTAACTTTTAACGGTCCGGTCGAAAGCATTACTCTCGTCCCCGTGTCGAACTGGGGCGGCAGCGCGTTTACTCGTATCTTTTCTTTCGATTACAGTCTGAAAAATTGACGTTCGTTACGCTTTTAGATCATCATCCCTCAATGAATACCTGAGCACGGCGCCGGTAAACCCGCCGTGCTTTTCAGTTACGTTGCTTACGATCGTATTTGAAACACGTAATTCGATCACGTTCTCCCCTGCACGAAGCGCATTTCCGGTATCGAATATAAACGGTGCAAAAGAATAATATACCGATCCACTGCAAATATTGAATGTGGAGTAAACACGTTGACAGTTTTCTTCATTGATAGTCCAGTTGATTGACGTTTAAAGGGGAAACCGAAGGAAGAGCGAGCATCGCCTTTGGCTTGCCGCCTGGGCGCCAAACCTTTGGCAAATGATGCAGGCGGAAGC
>DBVV01000075.1:9858-13357 GCA_002308795.1 Mageeibacillus sp. UBA1255
CCCACCTGTATGAGAGAACTCTCACACGGACCTGATGGTAGCGTGACCTTGGTGAAAATTTGCATAACGATATTACTGTTTAAAAGACACCAATAATACGTCATTTGGGCAATCAGATACTCACCATCCTCGCCCTTATAATCTCGTATTATACTCTTGCTTTCTGCAATGCATTCGCTTTTTGTACAATTGCCCTCTTTCCACATATTAAAGCAGGAAATAATGTCAAGGGATATACTATTGCTTTCAAAAAATCCTTTTTCAAATATGTTTTCAACAATCGGAAAGGAGCAGTCAACGCGCTTACTCTCGACACCGGAGGAAGTTGTGCAGAAGGACTCATTAGCCATATTTTATCTGAACGATTTTCCAGAACAGCAAGCGGCTGGGGAAAAAAGGGCGTTCTACTATGTTGCAGCTTCGTACATTTTTCCTTAACGGCGGAAAATTAAGCCCGGAAAATATGATCCACTATGATGAAGTCCTGGCAGAGTTTGAAAATCTAAAACGCGAATACATAGCGAGAAAAACATACGAACCAGAGCACAGTTTTAATGTCACCGCGTTAACTCCAGACGTCCATAAGCTTACCTAGCTAAAGAAATTGGCACGGGACTTTGCAATCTGATCAACAAAAATGCCATAAAAACTCGATTTAAGCCCGCTTTTGTTACGGACTGGTGATTGTTGTTGTCAAAAAAGAAAATTAATTTATTGACTGTTTAACATGCTTGTAGTATTATACTTTCGCAGGTATTCTAATTTGTGCCTGCTTCTTCTTTTATCTTTCTAACCTACATTCTCTTTATGCTATCGCTCCTCATCTGCGTTATTTACACCCCGAGTACAGTATGCTATAATTTACCGTGGACAAAGAACGACACTATATATGCAAGACAAAGAGGTGTGCCAGGAGAATATAAAATGAAAAATCATTACTCTATTAAAGTGAAATGGAAAACAGTCACATTTTCTGGTCCCTTTATTCAGGCGGGAGGATCATACGGTTTTCCTATCGGTTATTTTCCCGCATCCGCCGGTATTGACATAACGCATGCTTCCCATAAAAATGAAGATGTTTTTGGGTTAACCGGGAGCTTTGGTGCGGGTAGTCCGGGACCAGATGCGCATTTTTTAACTGGTGTTGCAACTAAACCTATGTTAACATTTAATATTTTCGATGAAATAATAAATTGGTGTAATACTGTAATAGAGTGGTGCACATGAGATTTTTAAACAGAATAGTACTAGTCATATGTATATTGATGCCGCTTTGCTCGATTAATTCTATCAGGTCGTTTTCAATAAACACCGGATATGAAGTGAAATCAATTTCTGAAGAGGAAGCACAAAAGAGAAAATCATCATTTCAAATATTTCTTAAAAATACGCCGGCTAAGGGAGAGTCTATTTTACAATTTGATGTTAACGATGATGGGAAAATAGCGATTGTCACGGAAGAATTTGGTTCACTTAAGAAGCACATCAATGTGTTTTCTTCATCAGGTTCATTTTTATATTGTCTTGAGTTTTACGAAAATGGTCCGATATGGGTTGAGTGGGATTCAGAATTGCTTAATATTATGCTCGGTATGATTTACGTGGTTAATTCTTCCGGAAATATTCTTGAAGTATTTGAAGTGCCGTATACTGATGCAAATAACAGATATAATTATTATCTTAAACGTGAGAGCAAAAGTGTAGGAGATACAACATACAGAATAGTTAGTTTTTTTAACGTTCCCGGAGGAACAAAAGGAAAACTAATTGTAACCGACCCAAGCGGCAGTACAAGAGTTATTTATGATTCAAACCCGCACCGAACAATTCGTATTTTTATATTAACGACTTTTATTTTGATCTTAACGATATTTGCAGTAAAAAGAATAATATTCCAATACAAAGAAAATAAATATCAACTGGATAATTATGGCAAAATAATAGGATCGACTTCGTTAAAGTTATGGCAAAAACAGAGACGGTGACTCATTTAAAGAGATGAGCATTCCCGAAGCGGGGCTTACTTCGCGGCAGCTTTTTTCACCGAGGTAACGGGAGCTGAAGGTAACGTCCCTGCCCTGCACGTCGCGGTCTATAAGCAGAGGAAGCGTCAGTCTGATATCCTCTCCGTATTTTTCGGCATACGATTCCGCCAGATCGTCCGACCATGCCATCTTATACCCGTGATCACCTTCATGATCACTGAAGATGCCGTTGATCGCCCTGCCGCTGCCCATATGACCGCCCAGTTTTTCCAGATGCGGTCCCCAGGCGCGTTCGAAAAACAGCTGAGAAGTGCGTTTTTGCAGATTATCGATCGTCGAACCGTCGTATCCGCGCTGGATCTGAAGGTCAAACAGATATAGTCGCGTATCTTCAGATGCGTTGAATACTCCCTCCGTTACTAGGCGGATAGAATCACCGTCCAGCCACGCGATATCGCGTTTCATCGTCTGAAGATCGTCCAGGATCAGTTCCGTACCGTCTTCGGAGGTTAATTTTACCGCGTCTGCGCTCAGTCTGCCTTCCCCCCGGTTGATCAATCTGATCTCGTGCATGCCAGCGCTCAATTCGACGTCGCCAAGTCTGTTCCAGCATAGTATTCCATTTCGCTGGTCAACGTAAAACTCCTGCCCGTCCAGTGAGTAGACCGCTTCGCCGGTGTTCTGCCCGGTATGGTTCCAGCATGCCGAGAAGCAGTATTTCCCGGCCTCCGGAACGTACATATAGTACGTATACGTGGCATCCGGCGAATCGCTCCAGAACGACGCCATATTGATCGGCTGAGTATTGTCCTTATCCGGCGGGGACTGGTCAAAAGAGGCGCGGGACAATTTCCACCCGTTTTCCGGAGTCCTTACAACGTATGAGACCGGTTCGCGCCGCATGACGCGGGCAGCGACAGCAAAAAAGCACTCATCTATCTTCGCCGTTTCGCCGGGGCGCAGGTCAATATATCTGAACCTCAGGCTGCGCGATCTTAGCGTCGGATCGTCGGCAACAAGCCTGCCCGCCGCCTGCATTGACGGCCACTGGAATTCATCGGCGTAGCACGCATGGCTCCCGTCCGCCTCCGCCTGCAGCGCCTGTTTTTCCAGCACGTCGAACCATTCGGGACTCATCCATTGTTCCCTCGTGACCGGTTTTACGTACTCATTACTAAGCTTTGCAAAATCGTGCGCATAATTCTGCCTCGCGTGCGCATACCCGGGATTAAAACCCTTTGAGGCAAGTTCATGAGCCATTTCCTGCGGCTTTATACCCATCGAGCTCAGGTCCTGGTCGTAGAACCAGAAAACATACGGTGCGTAGATGCTGTCGGGCCGCTCAAAATCCCGCAGCACTTTTGAATAAGGATAGTTCGATTTGTTGCCGTCGTGCATATGTTTCTCCTCCGTTTATAGGTGTAAAAGCAGGAACATGCCACATCCGTCCCGGGCTCAGGCTATAGTATTTTGATTATATCACAAAAAGCACAGCGTAAAGTTGTTGTAGGTCA
>DBVV01000019.1 GCA_002308795.1 Mageeibacillus sp. UBA1255
TGAGCAGCCTCCTTGTTGGTTTTTTTGTGCAAGTTAATTCTAACACTTTGAGTGCCTGCTCACAATTTTTTTATTCCTAACCTACAACAACTTTACGCTGTGCTGACCGCCCGGATCGCGTTTGGCATTTCCGGGCGGTGCTATTATCAGATTGCTAAAAAGCGTCCCTGGCGCAGATCATCATAAACGTTTATCCGTATATTTCCGCTTCGTAGATACTGAACCAGTTCTCACCTTCGCGTATAAAACGAATATATCTCGCTTCAACGTCGAGATCGCGCAGTTTTACGAAAAGTTCTCCGGAGCTGTACGAGGCGATAGTCGTGAAATTTTTATTATCATTCGAGTATTCAATGCGGTACGGTACGTATGCGGCTTCAAGATAAAGCATAATACCTTTAACCGGCCTTGATTCACCCAGATCTACGGTAAGCCAGGATTTTCCGTTCGGATCGGAGCCCCAGCGCGTCGTAAGATTACCGTCGACAGCGTTAGCCGCCACGAGATTGCCCTCGACGGAAGCGGCCCTCACACGTTTATTCAAGGCAATATTCTCATATGTTTCCGGTTTATCAGCCTTGTCGGCTTCCGTTGCAGAAAAGACTTTTGCGTCAGTTATTTTTGAAGAAGTGACAGGTTCGATCCTGATATATTTTGCCTCTGTTCCGTGAAGATTGATAATGGTAAAGTTTAGCCCGTCTGACGCGAAAATATCATAGCGGGTGAATTTTCGATCTTCTCCCGCCACGCTTACCACATAAGGAGAGTCGAGTTTTTCCCAGTTAAGGTAAACTGCTCCAACCTCGCTCAACGAACCAAGTTCTAACGTATAAGCTTTGCCTTTCTTCGTAAGTTCAGAATCGAGCGCATCTTCACCGGTAATTTGACCGCGATTTTTGTATTCGGATTTTACTATATGCATAGGTTCGGGAGACGGTACGCAGCGGTTCTCGACGTCGTACACGACGCGGAGCGCATTAATATCTACGGAAGCATCAGCGTGAATATCATTCGAAGAAGCCGCGGCAAAAAACTTGTATTGACCGGCGTCAACGATATATCTGCTGTTTTGTGTGTCGTAGCTGAAAAGCGCGTCGTCAGTGATCTTAACATTGACCGTTTCGGATTCGCCGGGGTCAAGCAGTTTTGTTTTGGCAAAGCCGCAAAGCTCGTATTTGGGCTGCTCTAAAGTAGTTTCGGGCTTTGATACGTATATCTGTACGATCTCCCTTCCTGCCCTGCCGCCTTTATTAGTGATCTTTACCGAAGCAGTGAACGACCCGTTCTGATTCTCCTTTACGTTAAAATCAGAATACTCAAATTCCGTATATGACAGGCCGTGGCCGAACGGATAAGCCGTCTTAACGTCAAAAGTATTATAGTATCTGTATCCGACGTATATATCTTCGTAATAAACGATCTTGCTTGGACTCCCGGGGAAGCTGCTGTACTCGGGCGTATCGGTATAACTGACAGGCCAGCTCATCGTTGTTTTAGCAGAAGGATTAACGTCTCCGGAAAGTACAGCCGCGACTGCATTGCCCGCGTTCTGCCCCGGATATCCGATGAAAAGCACCGCGTCAACGAGCTCCTGCCACGAACTTATCTCTATAGGAGAGCCCGTATTTATAAGCACCGTGACCTTTTTCCCCTGTGCGTGAAACGCCTCGGAAACGCGCCTGATCATATTGGACTCGTTTCCGTTAAGCATGAAATCTCCTTTTGAAACGCTGTTATCCGCGCCCTCCATCGAATCGCGGGATATGACGATAACTGCCGTACCGGCGCCTTCGGCGCACGCTTTTGCATAATCTTCTTCTACGATCTTGTCCTGTGAAGGATCGGTCTTCGAGTGAGCAGCGGCGCGGCGGAAAATGTTGTTTTTTTCATCGTAAACAGACAGTTTTCCGTTATTATCGATTCCTTTTTTTATACTAACCGTACTGGCCGGCGTAACTCCGCCCGAGCCGGAACCGCCGAATACAGTCTTATACGCGCCGTTTCCGAACAATGCCACGGAAGTACCCGAAGCGAGTGGAAGCGCACCGTTTTCGTTTTTCAGCAGCACTATCGTATCAGCGGCTGCTTCCTGCGCAACTTTTCCGTGCCCTGCCAAATCGACTTCGAAGTTCATTTTGAGGTTCTTAAACGTCGGAGACTGCGTAATAGCGTAAAGAATATGCTCACAGCATTTGTCCAGCGCAGCTTTATCCACTCTTCCGCTTTTTAGACCTGCGAGCACGTCAGGAACGTTGTTCGCTTCTCCGCCGGGCATCTTTATATCGTTCTGCGCACTCACCTTTTCTTCGATAGCTCCGGCCGCGCCCCAGTCGCACATTACCATTCCTTTATAGTTCCACTCATCTCGAAGGATGCCGGTAAGAAGGTCTTTGTTGATGGAGTTATACGTACCGTTAAGCTTGTTATACGACGACATAATTGAGACAGGCGACGAATATTTAACTGCGAGCTGGAACGGTTTTAAATAGATCTCGCGAAGCGCGCGTTCGGTCATGTTTGAGCTGATCGTTCCTCTGTCCGTTTCCTGTTCGTTTGCGACAAAATGTTTAAGGCATGCTCCGGCTCCGGCGGATTGCATTCCTTTAACGTATGCAGTAGCGGAAAATGCAGTAAGCAGCGGATCTTCGGCACAATACTCGAAATTGCGCCCGCCGAGCACGTTTTTCTGGATGTTCATACCGGGTGCGAGGACGATGTCAATGCCGAGCGCGAGCGAGTCGCCGCCCATTGCCGCGCCGACTTTTCTGATGAGCTCTTCGTCCCACGAAGAAGTCATATTCATTACAGAAGGATACCAGACGGAAGTATTGTACCTGACGCCCGCAGGGCCGTCATTGACAGTGATCGACGGTACTCCGAGGCGTTCGATCTCATACGTTCCTCCTGATGCACCGACCTTTTTAGGTTCTCCCGTACCGGCAACAAGATGGGCCTTTTCTTCGTCCGTCATCTCCGCTACAACGAGCGCTGCCGAATCTTCCGTAAGCTGTATGAGACCGTCTTTCGTTTTTAGCATCAGTCCGTCGAGTTCCTTTCCGCTGTTGTCCGACAAAACAGCGCTGACAGTTATTATGCCGGAACTTGCCGGGCTGTTAAGTTCTATTTTTTCGGACGTTTTAAAAACCCCGCTTACTTTTTCCCCGTTCTCCGCTTTTGCTTCTACTTTTACGGTTCCGTCAAAGTCTTCAGGCGGATTTTTTATCGTAAGCGCAAGCTCGATTTTATCGGAAACTGAAAATGAGTCCGCGACCAGTTCTACCTGGTCAATATTTTCATCATCCCAGATTTCCGTACCGGGCTCTTCATTCTTCCCCGATTTCTCGTTCGCAGGAGTACAGCCGCATATAGAGATAATAACTAAAGCTAAAAGCAATGAAAAAATACGCTTTTTCATATTGCCTCCAAATATTTTTTTATATTATACTCTATTCAGCGAGAAATCTCAATACGCGCGGTACAGTGGACAGCGTAAAGAGATTGTAGGT
>DBVV01000103.1:0-183 GCA_002308795.1 Mageeibacillus sp. UBA1255
GATCGTATCCTCGAAATCGACCATTTGCTTGATCTCGTCAGCGGTAAGCACGTGCACGCCTTTCAGTTTGCGGCTCTCGCGCACGCCGATATGGCTGGCGATCGAGATGAGTTCGGCGTCCCGGCAGGAGGCGGCATTTTCCTTCAGGAACCGGAACATCTCATATACCTGCCTTCTTCCCTC
>DBVV01000103.1:251-832 GCA_002308795.1 Mageeibacillus sp. UBA1255
TTCCGGAGCTTGCCCTCCCGCTGATATTGATTGTAAAGCGCGTTCAGCGCGGGTCTTTCTTTTAGGAAAAGGTCAATATCCACACCCGCCATGCGGAAGCAGGTCGTCAACGGCTGGCAGAGGTTGTCCGTCTCGCGCCCCAACTGATAATCGCACCCGGCCAGAAACATTAGTTCGCCGTCCCCGGTTGCGTCGATGTAATTGTCGGCCGCAAACGGCTGAATGCCGGATTTGGTGGCAACGTTTACGCCCGTGATCCTTCTTCCTTCGTGCTTCGCCTCGACCACGGCCGCGTGGAACAGCACCCGTACGCCCGCTTCGGTCAACATATCGTCAAACACAAATTTGTAGAATTCCCATGATCTCTCGCCGTATTTTGCAAACCGTTCGCGCATTTCCGTGAAAATTCCGCCGCACAATATCCGCCGCTCGCTGTCTTTTGTGGTGTACAGCATGAACGGGTACACGAGGCTTTCGCTCATTGCCCCGCCCAACTGGCCGGTCTTCTCGATGAGCAGCACACGCATCCCTTCCCGCGCGGCGCTGACAGCCGCCGCGACTCCGGCGATCCCTCCGCCGGC
>DBVV01000103.1:842-1046 GCA_002308795.1 Mageeibacillus sp. UBA1255
ACGATCAGATCGTATTTTCCCACGTCAACACCTTTTCCTTTCCGTCAACGCCGCCGTTCATCCCGCGGTGAACTCAAGTATATCGCTCTCGCCGAATGTATTTCTGGTCTGGAGGTAATACGTTTCTCCAGCCGTCAGCGCTTTCCCGGGAACGCCTTCGTTGACGTTGTAATAGACCCACTCGCCTGTGCCGGGCGCGCTTCC
>DBVV01000103.1:1096-10607 GCA_002308795.1 Mageeibacillus sp. UBA1255
ATTGCCCCCGCCGTTTCTCCCGTGAACGCCGGCAGCGGAGGCTTTTCCCCGAGCCAGTTATTTAGCGCGTAAAGATTCTGCTGAACGTTGTTAAAAACGTCGAATCCGAAGTCCACGTTAGGCTCGATATGCGTGCTTTCGTACAGCGAGATGCCTTCCTGGGGCTGCTCGAACCATTCCAGCGGATAGTTCCAGCNNNACGTTCCTGAGCTGGCGTTCGAATGTGGTCTTCCCGTTGACAACGTTGTTGAGCGCGTCCCAGTTGAACCCGCCCTTGTGCACCGAAGCCCACGCCGCCATCTGTTCGACCCTGCCGCCGTTTCCTTTAGAGTAAAAAGTGCGGTACATACCCTCTCCCGCGGCATTGTCCTCCTCGTTTTCGACGAACAGCCAAACCGGCACGTCCGCCGGCACCGCCTTGTACCCGTTCGCGTCGGTCTCAGTACTCCCGCTCATATATCCGTTGGTGTAGCGGATGTTCCAGCGCGGGTCGTTCACCAGCGCACCGTTTTTCCGCAGCTTCGCCTGGAGGTCCCAATCTATGAATATCTCGATGAACGGTTTTCCGGCGTTCTCCGTGCCGTCGTCAAATCTGTACCAGGCGTCCGGGTATTTTTCGTACAGCGAGTACAGGTCGTCCAGCACGTCTTTCAGGCCTTCGTAGTTTTCTCCGAACAGTCTTGCCGCGAAATATATCTTCGGTACGTCGAAGCCCTCCGCGCCCGCGGCCGTTTTAAGCAGATTCTGCGCGTTCAGGTAGTTCCCCACGGTATACTTCTTCCAGCCTGCCGAATCAGCGGTCCTGTAGCTGGTGTAGTTCGTCCAGTCAACGCAGATCGCGTTGCAGCCAAGCGCGCTGATCCAGTAAAGATGCTGTTTAGCCGTCGTTTCCTTGCGCTGGTCGTACAGGCCCAGCAGAGGCGTCGTGGCGCGGTACATTCCGCTTTTCGAAATCGTAGCCGGATGCTCCGGGTTCAGGTGGTACCAGCCCTTTTCCGGCCGGTCGTTCGTTGACGGACCGATATCGTCGTCATACCAGATTATCATGTCCATGAGTCTTGTATCCTCGCTTCTCCTCACCGGCTCCGCAGGCTTTTCCGCCGTCGCGCTACTTTCGGGCCCGTCCGGACCTGCCGCGGGATCTTTAACGCACGCGGTCAATTGCATGAGCGTCAGCACAGCCATTGCCGCAGCGGTGACGGCGGTCAATATTTTCCTGCTTTTTTTGATGTTTTCGCGTGCCATTTTACTTCTTGCGCTTTCTTTTGATTACGACTGCGGCAACTATTCCGGCCGCTATCAGCAGGGCGGCGCAGCAGCAGATAATTATGACCGTTTTAGCCGTATTTCCACCGGAACGATCACCTGCCTCACCCGGAGCGGTCGCGGAAGCCTCAGCTATGACCCCGGTAGCAGAAGCGGCGGGATCAACGGTATTGTCCGCGGGCACGTCAGTCGCCGGAGCAGCAGTCGCGGGCGCCTTTGTCACAGGCACCTCGGTAGCGGTTGCTTCGGGCGCCTCTGTAGGTTCTTCGAGCTCGAGCCCTTCAAATATCAGCTGATGGAGCCAGGCGTGATATTGACCCGAATCCGCCTCGAGACACGTCACTTTCAGTGTGTGCGTGCCGTACGCAAGCGTATGTACGCCGAGATCTGCGACGCTGTGCTCCCAGCCGCCCGCATGGTAGATATTCACGTTCTCTCCTATAACGACGTCGTCGACTTCGAATTTAAGCGCGCCGGAATCGTTGTTCAAAATAAACGAAAGCGTCACTTTATACGTGCCGTTAGCAGGAATATACACCGAGCCTTCAAAATACTCCCCTGCTTTCGCAAAATCGACCCAGATGGCGCTGTCTACGACCGGAAGTTCATTTGCGCGCGGGAAAGGATTCTCAAGGAAGAAGTCCGATGATTTCGTGAACGATTCCCCGGCGAACTCAAATATTTCAGACTTTAACGGCGCGTCAAGTTCGCGCAGCCGCAGGCAATCGAGTATGCCCTGATAATATTCGCCGCCGATGCCTGTAATTTTCAGAACGTGCGTGCCCTTCTCGAGCCTGAACGAACCTAAAAGCCTGGAAGACAACGCCCATTGACCGCCGTTGTTAAAATTCACGGGGCCTCCGCAGGAATTGCCGTCGAGCTCCACTTTGAACGTTCCGTGGTTGTGGTTCATTATATAGTCCATATAGACGAGATATTCACCGCTTTTTTCGACTTCAAATTCGCACAGCAGCGACAGATCTTCGTCGAAAACGTTGAAATCTACGCCTGCCTCGACCGGCAGCGCCTCGTGAACGTACGGCTTGGTAAACGACGGAAACGTGTCTTCGGTATCAAAGTCCATATCTTCAAATTCGATAATAACGTCCGCCTGGTTTTCTTCAGCGGCGAGGACGGCGGGCAAAAAAACGGTCAATAAAACCGCTGCGCATATTAATGCTGCAAGCTTTTTCATTTGAACTCCCCTTTCAAAAAACCGGTCCGTATTTACTGGCCGGTATTTCAGATAATGCCTTTTAACTGTTCAAGCACTTTAAGTGCTCTAATATATTTATCGTACTTTTTTCCATAAACGGCGTGGCGCGCAGGATCAGGAACGAACTCCCTGCCCGGGCGAAGCATATTGTCCGCGGCCGAAGCGAGATCTTCGAACCGTCCGGCGCAGACTGCAGCAGCCATTGCCGCGCCCATTGCCCCCGGCTCCGAGCCGGACATCGCCTCAACTTTTATTCCGGTGACGTCGGCGAGCATCTGCATCCATACCGCAGACACCGCTCCGCCGCCTCCCGCGCGAATAAGTTCCGGCATCGAAGGCCTGTTTTTAAGCAGTCGGTTTATGTGATAATTATGAGAGAAAATTACACCTTCAAAAACAGAGCGAAGAACTGCGCCGCGGCCTGCGCCGGAGCGGAGATTCAGCCAGGCGGCGTTCCTGAGGGAGGCAGAGTTCGTGCCGTACATGAACGGATAGAAGAGAATATCGTGGTCCTCAGGAGCGGTCTCCTCCACCGCGGCGTCGATCGCCCGGTAATCCGGATGTTCGTCCCCCATTATCTCCGAAAGCACGGCGTCAAGGTTTCCGGCGGACGTAGCGCTGCTCTCTTCGATCAGGTAGAATTCGGGAAGGCAGAAAAGAGAGTGATTCACCGCAGCGGCTTCCGGGAGCGGCTCCGGGGACAAGTATTCGTTGATGCTCCACGTTCCGGTGATGACGCATAGCGGTTCCGGTCCTACGACACCCATTGCGAGCGCGCAGGCGTCAATATCGAACATTCCGCCGCTGACAACGGTTCCTTCTTTCAGCCCCGTCTGTTCCGCCGCTTCTTTAGATGCCGTCCCGCAACAGTCGGTGGATCTGCGAAGCGGAGGCATGCAGTCAAACATTTCTTCGATCCCGTAAAGCGCGAAAAGCTCCCTGTCGTATTCCTTCGTATGCAGGTTCATGAGCGCTGTTCCGGAGGCGTCGGTGTACTCGGTGTAAAGTGCTCCGGTAAGTATGTAGCGCAGGTAATCTTTCGCTTCAAGCACGTATTTTATGCGGCCGTACGACGACGGATCGTTCTTTTTCAGCCAGTAAAGCAACGAGGGAGGCTGGCATGCCAGTGTCGTCTGCAGATTTAGCTTAGCCGCTCTCTGACCGATGCCGCTCTCATACCAGCCGCTGACTATTTCAGAAGCGCGCGAGTCTGTCGAAGCGATCGCGGGAAGGTCTTCGCCGCCATCGCCCGGAAGCAGATAAAGGCCCTTGCCGTGACCGGTGGTACCGATCGCGGTAATTGACTCCGCCGAGCCCGCGGGCGCTTTTCCGATCGCCTCGCGTATGACCTCGAACGTGAGCTTTCGAATATCTTCAGGGCGGCGCTCATAGAAGCCGGCTGCGGGAGAGAACACGGGAGTCGAACAGGAGGCGCGGGAAAGCATTGACCCTTTCGCGTCGAAAATGCACGCCTTTATGTTCGTGCCGCCTATATCTATTCCAAGAAACAGTTTCTCAGCATTCATTTTACCGTCCTCCGGTTTATTGCGCCTCCGGAGCCGGATAATGCTTCAGCATAACGAGCGGCTCGTACTTGCTGAGATTTGTGATGACCACGCCCTTCGATGCGGCGCCGAAACCGACGAAGAATTCATCCTCGCTCTTCTGACCGAAGCGCAGCATAGAAGGCGTAGAACACTTGTGCCCGCCGATCGTACCGTAGCCCTGGGTCAAAATACAGCCGTACGCCGTACCGTCGGTGATCACGCAGCTGCGCCCGGGTTTGACCGTAAGTTCTTTTGCGGCAATATACGCGTTCCCGTACGCGACCTGCTTTTCGGTATAATCAACATTATCCGCTAAAACCACCGGCGGTCTGAAATAAGTTTTGCGGTAGTCGGGGTCAACGTTTGCTTCCCAGTCCATCATTCCGATCACGTAGTCCGGATCGCCTTTATGCTCTTCAGGTACGTTCTCGTAGAGGAAATCGTCTCCGTATATCTCGTTATCGGTGATGTTTTCAAATACTGCGTTCACGTCGGAGTTCCACTGCGGCTCGTACGTAAGATATGAGCCGGGCGCGTGAACTACTCCCGGCGGCGTATACCATCCGGTGCCGAGTTCGATGCGGTACGCTCTGGACAGTTCGGTTATTTTCGTATCGCGGCCAGTAAAGTCAGCAAGCCTCTCCCGCACTTCCTCCTTCGTGGTGTCCGGCGTGAATCCGAAATAAGTGTGAGGGAACGTTCCGGGATAATTGTTATACTGCGGAGGATAATAATACGCCTCCGGTTTACCGAGCTTTCCGACCTTCGCCGCGTCTTCGAATTTCAGATGCATATGATGGAAAAGCGGCCCTTCATAGTCAAAGAATTTGGAGTACATCGGCCACGTGCCGTGTTTCTTAAAGCAGCCTTCGCCGATAAGTTCGGGGCCAAGTTCCGCGACGAAATCTTTAAGCGAAATTTTATTTTCGCTGCCCATGTCGACGTAGCTCATGCCCTCGTCGGGAGCGGCTTCCGGCCCGTTCATCGCGGCAATGACAGAAGAAAACCATCTTTCTTTGATAGACCCTCTCCCTGTCCCCAGCGCGTAATAATCATCCGGATGCAGCCTGAGCCTGTGGCCTGCGGCGCCGAACCGTCTGGGCACGAATACGGGTATCAGCGGCAGGATCCCGCCGTTTTTTTCAAAATAGTTTCTGATAGTGCTGCTCTTTTTGAGAATATTCATTTAAAACACCGTCCGTAGCATAAAATATTGCCTGCCGCGGGCAATGCACTTCATTCGTCCGTTCACCGTTCTCCCGTCCGGCCGAAGCCTCCCGCGATCGTCATGTAAATTATATTGCCCCGGCGCGGTCAATTAAATAGCATAATTGCACATCATTATGGAGAAACTGAATAATCGTAATGTCCAATAATTTGTCAAATTCGGGGAATGATAATGTTCAAAAATTTGTTAAAATGCACTTGACATCATGTTCGATTTTTTGTATGATTTGTTTGAAAAAGTCTTTATTTTCTAAGGCCCGGAGGTATTGCTATGTATATTCACAGAAAAGCATATAAAAAACTGCTTCAATGGAAAAACTCATCTGAAACATCTAAAGCGATTTTAATAAAAGGTGCTCGCCGCGTCGGTAAGAGCTACCTGGCTGAAGTTTTTGCCAAAAACGAGTACAAAACATACATTCTGATCGATTTCGCAAGCCCTCTAAAAGGGACGAGGATGATCTTTGAACAATACGGAAATCGCGATAATCTAAGCGAGTTTTTCAATCAGCTTTCAGTATTATACGGCGTGCCGCTGTCAGAACGCAACTCTGTCATTATTTTCGACGAAATTCAGAAGTATCCCAAGGCGAGGGAACTAATCAAATACCTTGTTGCAGACGGAAGGTATGATTTTATAGAAACAGGCTCCTTGATCTCGATTAACAAAAACGTTAAAGACATCGTGATTCCTTCTGAAGAAGAGGAACTTTTTTTACACCCGCTTGATTTTGAAGAATTTCTATCTGCATTAAATGATAACGTAACGATCCCTTTTTTGCAAAACTCATATCTTGAGAAGCGTCCGCTGGGCAATCTTTTAAAACCCATGATGGACAAACTACGCACGTATATGCTTGTAGGCGGTATGCCGCAGGCAGTCGTAGAATATGCAAAAACAGGCAACATTGACCGCGTTGAATCCGTAAAGCGAGGTATCGTCAAATTGTACCGCGAGGACATCGCAAAATACGCAGATAATTACGTTGCCGAAGCAAAAGCAATATTTGATTCTATTCCGTCACAACTTGCACATCATGATAAAAAGATCAAATATTCTTCTCTGGGAGAAGGAGACCGTTTTTCAAGTTACAAAGACGCAATACGCTGGATCGATGATTCAATGGTTGGAACGCTTTGCTCGGGAACTGACGAACCCGAGTTATTTGGCGAATTTACTATCCAACCGTCAAAGCTTAAATGCTATATGGGTGATACCGGATTGTTATTAACCATGGCTGCCGGTTCAAATTATCTCGGAAGTGATATATATAAAGCATTTATGAGAGGCAGTTTGTCCGTTAATCAAGGAATGATGACTGAAAACCTGGTTGCACAGGCAATTACTTCCAGAAACTATCCTTTGCGCTTTTATGAGAAGATAGTCGAGCAGAATATGGATAAAAAGAAGTATGAGGTTGATTTCCTGATCATTGCCGGGGAAAAAATCATCCCGTTAGAAGTGAAGAGCGGATCAGTTAAAAATCACTCGTCGCTGGATTATTATTGCTCCAAGTATTATAAACAAGTTGGAAGAGGAGTTATACTTACTAAAGGTGATCTGAGAATCACTGAAAAGTATGACTTTATCCCTCTTCCTATGGCGTGGTGCTTACTCGATCAATAATTATCATCTACCGCTTTATTTCTTCTTTTTCCTCACGATCACCGCGGCGGCTATACCTCCCGCGATGAGTAAGGCGGCTCCGGCAATGATCCACGGAAGGGCTTTTAGTAAAGCGATCTTCCCGTCTGATTTGTCGCGATTATTGTGGGGAGTATCGTCCTTGTCCCCGCCTTCGCCGTCTTCGTCGTCAATATCCAGATAATCTTCGGCTTTGTATTCTTTCGGAAGCTCGCCGTTGTCCAGCCATTCGTATTTCGGAGCGCTGCCGTCAACAAGTTTCCCGCCGTTTACCGTCCATTTGCGCTGCGAGAACACTGTGCGTCCGTCTAAAACGTAATACGCCTGCACGGTCAGTTCGCTTCCCTGCGCACAATACTTTTTGAACGCCGGAACGGACAGCGTGAAGGACTCGGTCGCGGTGCCGCTGTTATCCGGAGCGAAAGCCGCGACGCTCATTGTCCGCCGCTCCGCCCACAGTACGGTGCCGTCAGCAGCACGCACCACGAGCGTAACGGGAAGGTCAGCCACGTCCTTTCCGGTATCATTGACCAGTACGACCGGAACTGTAACGTTGTCCCCCGCCGCGCGCTTTTCGGTATACGTATTGATCACGATGCCCAGGGGCGCATTCGTATTCTCCATGAGATACTTGAAATACGGGTGGATCGAGAGCGTGCCTGCACGGGACACGTCAGGTTCGAGCACGTCGGAAGTTACACCGAGCGCTGAAGGCGTTGACGAACCGAGCCCGCAGAAAAACAGCAGCCCGGAATATGATCTGCCGGCGCGGAACGCTTCGAGCTGCGCGGACATAAGTTCGCAATAGTACGAAAGGCGCTTTTCGTTTGAAACGCCCGGAAGCACGCCATTCCACTTACCTTCTGTGGCGCTCATTGCCTTGCCTTCGCGGTTGATCCAGTATTCGCCATGTTCGTTCAATATGAACGCGTGCCCTTTATAGGCAGATTCTTTCCAGCCGAGGTCGATCGTCGTCACGCGAGGGCGCAGCGTCGTCATATCCTCGATGCCGGATATGCCCTCCGAGCCGAGGATATACGGGTGGCATTCGATCGGGTCAAGCTCTCCCACGGGCGCTCTCCAGCCGTTGTCCCACGGGCGCTTCTGAATGTCATACTCGCGGCCGTTCTTTATTATTTTGTCAGTAAGCGCATACGTTGCCTCATTCTGCGCGTCGAAAACGATCAGAGAAGGATGGTATCCGCGGTCGTCGATCCACGTCCTGATCTCAGGCATGATCGTTTTTTCACTGTCATCACCGGCGTTGCCCCAGATCGGGTATTCGTCAAATATCATCATTCCGACTTCATCCGCGATATCGAACCATTTGCTGTTTGCATGGCCGAGATGCGTTCTGAAGCACGTCCAGTTTATGCTGCGGTATTCTTTATAAAGCTTGCGGATCCATGCTTCGTCCCATGGTGTCGTTCCGCACAGAGGATCGTCGAAATATCTCTCGATCGCCACGTTCGTACCGAATAAATAACGTCTTTCACCGTTCAGCAGCGCGCTGCCCGTCCCCGCTTCAAAGCTGAACGTTCGCATACCGAAGCGGATCGAATACGTGTCTCCCGAGGTTTCGATCTCGAGCCTGTAAAGATACGGGTTTTCGGGCGTCCAGCACCTGCTTCTGTCCCAGTTCGAGATCCCGATCGCCTCAGCCGTAAACTCCGCAGTTTCGCCCGATCCTGCGCTCACACCGCTCACTGTATACTCTCCGACCTTTACCGGATCCGCATCTGCTTTTCCGTCCGTAAACCGGCCGAGTTCGTATATCGTTAATTTAACGTCGGTGACAACGTTTTCCTCACGCCTGTTTCTTATCCGCACCTTCGCCGTAAGTTTCCCGGCGTCAATATCCGGCGCGACCTGCACAGCTTCGACTTCCGGTCCGGCGTTGAAAATAAGGTCAACGCAGTCGGTTATCCCCGGCTCGTCTCCGGTGGATTCTCCGTCGTACAGCACGTGCGCGGGCGTACTTGAATTATTGAACTGGTTCCCGAAGCTTCCGAGCATTATCACAAGCCAGTTGCTGCCTTTGTGCAGCATCCCGGAAAGATCGGTCACTGAAGAAGAATAGTTGTATTCATAACTTCCTGCGAACGCGCCGTTGATGAAGATATACCGTCCGTACATCGCGCTTCCGATCCTGAGCAGTACCTGCCCGGATGGCTCTTCATCCAGAACGAGCTCGCGCCGCAGACACATCATTGAGTGGGAATGACCGTCAAAACGGCTCAAACCCGCATGAATACAGGGTTTTTGACCTGTCAATCTGCCTTGTGATACTGGATTGATACTATTCGTGTCAACCCGGTACACAAGAGAATGATTGCAAAGGGCAAGCAAGCCGCCCTGCTGAACGACAAATTCAGCAGGGCGGCTTTGCTTGTCCTATTTTTCTTTTCTCCAAGGAACATAGTAGTCAAACCGTTTGCTGTCGTCACAGGTACACGGCCAGTTGATTTTCCATTCAAAGTATTCCTCCCTGGTAATTTCCCCGGCGTGAAGTTCCTGCTGACGCAAGAGCCATTCCCGCATGAACTCATCTACCAGCCCATAGTTGAAGTATATGCCCACGGGAGGTTGAGCGGGCCAGTCGTCCGTGTC
>DBVV01000012.1 GCA_002308795.1 Mageeibacillus sp. UBA1255
GCTGACCGGAAAGGACTGCGGCATGGCGGAACGCGCCCCTATGTGCGGCATACCGTACCACGCCAGTCTCTCATATATAAGCCGCCTGATCGCCAAAGGATATAAGATCTCCGTATGCGAACAGATCGAAGACCCCGCTCTTGCCAAGGGACTCGTTAAAAGAGATATAATCAAAGTCTACACACCCGGGACCGTCACAGACGAAACGATGCTCGACCGCAAAGCAAATAATTACATTATGTGCGTCTACGGTCATAAGGACATTTACGGCATAGCCGCAGCCGATCTGTCTACAGGAGAGATGTACGTTACCGCACTGACGGTCGGGAGCACGTATAACAGGCTTTGCGACGAGATCGCACGCTTTTCACCATCCGAATTTCTGATCAATGACGATGCGCCTGTCCTTCAGAAACTTGAAAATTATCTGAAAGAAGTATCCGGCGCCTTTATAGGCAAACTCCCTGCGCAGGCTTACTCTGCCGCGGCGGGATATGACCGTTTCGTACGTGAGACCGCAGGTGCAAGGGGCGGAAAGAAACCGAAAGAAGCACAGCTCAAACGCAGCGAGCCCGGTCTTGCCGCATACAACGCGCTCATGGATTACCTTGAGAGCACGCAAAAAGTGAACCTTGACCGGATCATGACGCCCGAATTGTATACCGTAGCAGAATATATGGCGGNNNCGATGCATCGTCCCGACGGAACCTGGAGATCACAGAGGTCATGAGGGACAAATCAAGGCGAGGCAGCCTGCTGTGGGTGCTTGACCGCACCGCGACGTCAATGGGCGGACGTACCCTCCGGCACTGGATAGAGCAGCCGCTGATCGACGTTGACGCCATAAATAAACGGCTGGACAGCGTGGCGGAACTGAAAGATGCGTTTATGACCCGTCAGACTCTTATGGAGCTGCTGAGCGGCATATACGACATAGAGCGCCTCGCTGGTAAAGTATCGCTCGGGACTGCGGCGCCGAAGGATCTCGTATCGTTAAGGTCTTCGCTCGGAAAACTTCCCGCTTTGAAGGAAACACTCTCGGATCTTAAATCAGACCTCATCAGGGGATGTGCGGAAAATATTGACCCGATGGAAGACCTGAGGATGCTGCTCGAAAGGTCGCTCGTGGATGATCCGCCGATGCTTATGAAGGACGGAGGATTCATACGCCCCGGATACAGCGAAGAAGTTGACCGGCTAAGAGAAGCCTCCACCGGAGGTAAAGGCTGGCTGGCGGAGCTTGAGGCGCGCGAACGTGAAAAGACTGGCATAAAGACGCTGAAGGTCGGTTATAACAAGGTCTTCGGATACTATATCGAGGTCTCGAATTCGTTTAAAGATATGGTCCCCGATTCGTACGTCAGAAAACAGACGCTTACAGGCGGAGAACGTTATATAACCGATGAGCTGAAGCGGATGGAAGATACCATCCTGGGTGCGGAAGAACGTCTTACGCGGCTCGAGAGCCAGCTGTTCTCAGATATACGCGATGAGACGGGGAAAAGGACGGAAGAACTGATGGAGACCGCACGTGCGCTGGCGGTGACCGACGCACTGTGCTCGCTATCGGAAGTAGCGGACCGTGAAAATTATTGCCGCCCGGAAGTATGCGACAGCGAGGCGGGAGAGATAATCCTGAAAGACAGCCGCCACCCGGTCGTAGAAAAAATGTTGCCTCCGGGCGATTTTATACCGAACGACGTGGAGATAAACTCCGGCGACCACCGCATGCTCGTGATCACCGGTCCGAATATGGCCGGTAAATCTACATATATGCGTCAGACAGCGCTCACTGTACTTATGTGCCAGGCGGGGAGCTTCGTCCCGGCGTCGTACGCGCGTATCTCAGTCGTAGATAAACTGTTTACACGCGTAGGAGCTTCCGACGACCTCGCTTCCGGCCGCAGCACGTTCATGGTCGAGATGAGCGAAGTTGCAAATATACTGCAGGGCGCAACATCAAAGAGCTTTCTGATACTCGATGAGATCGGACGAGGCACCGGAACGTTCGACGGACTGTCGATCGCATGGGCAGTGCTGGAATACATACACAATACCGTCGGGGCGAGGACAATGTTCGCGACGCATTATCATGAACTCACCGAGCTCGAAGACCGTATGGACGGCGTGAAAAACTACTGCTCAGACGCGGACAGGACGGGGGACAATATCGTTTTCAAGCGTAAGATCAGGCGCGGAGCTGCCGACGGAAGCTACGGCGTTTGTGTTGCCGCGCTCGCAGGCATACCGCGCACCGTCACGTTAAGAGCTCAGGAACTTGCCGATAAACTCGAAAGCGAAAGCCCCGGAAAAAGGAGCAGCCTGACGTCACGTTCAAAAGGCAGGGGCAGAGGAAAAGCCGCGGATGATATTTACGACGGCGGAAGCCCCGACCTTATCGCATACACCGCAAATACCGTTATGCAGGATGAAATAATCGGGACATTGAAGAATATGAACGTTCAGGAAATGACCCCCATTGAGGCAATGAATGAACTCTACAAGCTTCAGCAGAAGGCTGCAGGCAGGACCTGAACGAAGGAGGGAAAACATTATGACAGTTAAAAAAATGCTGGCGATCATGATCGCTTTTGTAATGCTTACCGCGACGTTTACTATTTTAAGCCTTAGAGCAGACGCTGAAGGATCTCTGAATCCGCGCTGGGAAGGAAATCAGGGCGTATGGGATCAGAAGGAAGGTGCCACAGGGTACGAGATCATTCTGTACTGGCGTACCTGGCAGCCCGTTTTTAGAGAGACTGTGACTGACTCCAGTTTCGATTTCACTCAGTATCTGCACCCGGGCTACAATTATTCTTTCGCAGTGAGATGGATCAAAGGCGAAGAGGCGGGAGAATTCGAATCTGTTGAAAAGGGAGACATCCCGGGGGAGCCGGTGAACATTACTCTGTATTACGAGCCTGAAAGCAACTACGTTTACTGGGAACCGGTCGAAGGCGCTGATTATTATGATCTTTGGATATGCGACGGCGAAAGAGTCGCGATCAGCAGCGCGTTCGGTCTGGATGCAGAGATCACCGAATATAATGCTTCCGAAGTCGTTTATAATAACGGGAACGGCAGCTATACCGCGCTGATCAGCGCATTTAAAGACGGCTGGGGCAATGAATTTGCTTGCGGTGAGGCCGAACCTGCCCAGCTTTCGATCACACAGGAGGATTTTCCTTCACTGATCACATCCGAACTTACTCTTGAAGTCGAACCGGGCGAGACCGGGACAACCCAGAATGTCCTTGTAAAACTGGGCGGTAAATACATCCATAGCGCCGACCGTTATTTGAAATTCGAGATCACGGGCGAAGATGCAGACAAGTTCTTCGCAGATGCGTTCGGCCCGTACAACTATGTCGAACTGCACGCCTCTTATAACCATGCGGTAAGTTCGGTCCAGGGTACGCCTCCGGGAGAGTATCACGCTGAGCTTAATCTGTTCTACGATCCTTCCGCATCCGGGAAGCACTGGAAAAATGCCGGATCATGCGCACTTACGCTTATCGTAAAACCCGAAGAAAGCGTGGCGCAGGCGGTCGGATCCGCAAAATGTACGGTCTCGCTTCCTGAAGCCGGGGCAAAGATCGGAAAAGCCGTTTCGGCGGAGCCGGATAAATACAGCGTTGATTCGATATGGCTCGACGCGAGCGAACCTGATCATCCGCTTTCTGAAGATGCGGTCTTCGAAGCCGGAAAAGAATATATACTTAGGGTAGCTTATCAGGCAAATCCCGGATTTGAATTTGCCGCCGACGCGGTTTATTATGCAAACGATATGACCGCGAAAGATTTCTTTACCCGCAGCGATAACGCAAGCAGCCTCACAGGCGCTCTCTGGAGGTTCAAGTTAGACGCACCTGCAACAGATGGACCGCAGCCTACTGAAGAACCTCAGATGACAGACGAGCCTCTTACTACAGACGCACCTGCTGTAACGGACGTACCGGTGAACAGCGGGACTGATGCCCCGGACAATGATACTGTGGCGACCGCTGCTCCGGAAAGCGGAAACAACGGAAGCGACGGTAAAGATGCGGGCGGTAATAAGTTGGGGCTCGGCATACTGATCGGCATACTTATCATGCTGGGTGTGATCGGTATCGGCGCGGCGGTGTTCTTTATTATAAAAAAACAGAGAGGTAAATAATGGCTGATCTAACAAGGCACGATTTCCCGGAAGGATTCAAATGGGGCATTGCCACCTCGGCGGCACAGATAGAAGGCGCGGCGTTCGAAGACGGGAAAGGCGCGGAAATATGGGACATTTTTGCACGTACGCCGGGTAAAACGTTCCGCGGCGAAACGCCGGACGTTGCCTGCGATTACTATCATAAATACCCTGAGCAGCTCAGAATGATGAAAGAACTGGGATTCAATTCTCACCGGTTCTCATTTTCATGGGCGCGAGTCATGCCGGACGGAACGGGAAGGATAAATCAGAAAGGCGTGGATTTTTACAAGCGCGTCATCGACGAGATGCTGGAGCTGGGACTCACACCCAACGCTACGCTTTACCACTGGGATCTTCCGCAGGAACTCGAATACAGAGGCGGATTTCTGAACCGTGATTTCGCAGGCTGGTTTACGGAATACGCGGAATTTATGTTCCGCCAGTTCGGCGACGTCATACCGCTGTGGGCAACTTTTAACGAACCTATTGCCACCTACGTCGGATACGCTCTGGGAGCGTTTGCCCCCGGAAGAAAGCTTGAAAAATACGGCAGGGAGGCCAATCACAACCTCCTTCTTGCCCACGGCAGCGTGGTCAAATGCTTCCGCAGCCTGTTCGGAGAGAAAAGGCCGGAACTTGACCTTAGCAGGCCAAACATAGGCATCGTCGTAGACGTGTGGCACCATCATCCCGCCAGACCGGACGACGAGCGTGACTGTGCGATCGCCGAACTGGAAAATGAGAAAGCGTACCGTTCATACCTGAATCCGATATTCAAAGGCGGATACACCGGGGCGCTGCTCAAATATATGGCCGACAATGACTGTATGCCTGATATACGCCCGGGCGATTTCGAACTGATACGCCAGCCGCTCGACTTCTTCGGGCTGAACTGCTACAACCGCGTCGTTGACAGCGCAGAGCCGCAGAAAATACGCGAAACTGTAGAATTTGCGGGCGGGAATTACATGGACAACGGCGCTGAGTTTTACCCGAAAGCCATCTACGACGCGCTTTTCAACGTCACGAAAAACTGGGGCGTGAACGTTCCGGTCTTTATTACCGAAAACGGTACCTATAACTGTGAAGAGGCAATAGTGACGGATGCCGGCGGGCGTGAGCGCGTGCACGACGTCACGCGTATACGGTATTTAAAAGGCTTCATTGAATGGCTGAAAAAAGCGATCGACGAAGGAATAGACGTGCGCGGGTATTACGTATGGTCGCTTCTGGACAATTACGAGTGGCCTGCAGCAAGTTCGATGCGCTTCGGGCTCGTACACTGCGATTTCGGTGCGGAGAAATACGTATTAAAAGACAGCGCACTATTTATGCAGAAGTTTCTTGAATAGGCATGTTCAGGCGCAATAGATCGCCGGAAACAGGAGAGCGGTATGCCACGAAAAACTACGTTGACCAAAGCCAGAATGACAGAACTGATCGGAGAAGCACGAGCGGTCAGATCGAATTCATATTCACCGTATTCCAACTATAAAGTAGGCGCGGCATTGCTCGCGTCTTCCGGAAAGATCTATGCCGGAGCAAATTTTGAAAACGCGGCGTACGGTGCCGGAACTTGCGCTGAGAGGGTGGCACTCGGAGCAGCGCTTTCCGCCGGAGAGAGAAAGTTTATAGCCATCTGCGTATGCGGAGCTGACGATTCCATATCGCCTTGCGGAATATGCCGCCAGGCGCTTTGCGAATTCGGCGATATCACTGTAATATCGGTCGGAGCAGATGGAGACGCGGCGCGCGTAACGACGCTAGGCACGCTGCTTCCGGATTCGTTCGGGCCGGGGAATCTTACGTAGTTTATCGAAAAAGGAGAAACAGTAAGTGGATTTTGTAATATTGATACCAGCGTACCAGCCGGATGAGAAATTGACCGCATTTGCCAGAGAACTGAAAGAAACGGGGCTCGAAGCGCTCGTCGTTGACGACGGCAGCGGTGAGGAATGCGCACAATATTTCGAGGCATGCGAATTGCTGGGTCTTAAAGTGGTACATCACGAAGTGAACAGAGGCAAAGGCGCCGCGCTGAGGACCGGTATGGAAGCGATAAGCAGGATCTACCCCGAAGCACGCTGGATCATCACGGCCGATTCGGACGGACAACACACTCTCGAGAGCCTTGAAAAAGTTGCCGCTGTATGCCGCGAAAATCCCGACGCTCTCGTGCTCGGAGGACGGTTCCAGGATAAAGATAAGATACCGTTCAAATCACGGCTCGGCAACGATTTTACGAGGTTCGTATTCAAGCTCGCCACAGGCATATCGATACACGATACACAGACGGGTCTTCGCGGTTTCCCTTCATCCGCCATTCCGCGGATGCTGGAGGTAAAGGGCGACAGATACGAATACGAAATGAATATGCTCCTGTCTCTCAAGGGGTGGGAGATGCCTTATAAAGAGGTACCGATAGAGACCGTATATATCGACAACAACGCCGGTACGCATTTTCACCCGTTCAGAGACTCGATCAGGATCCTTAGCCAGATACTCAAATTTATCAGCGCATCCGTGATCTCGTTCGTTGTCGACTACCTGCTTTATATCCTCTTCCTGTACGCGCTGTGTCCGCTGATACTCGGAAAACCGCTGCCTTCTTATGCGGTACCTGTGTCATATTTCGCCGCTCGCGTGATCAGCGGCATCGTGAACTATATTCTTAACAGCCGAATGGTATTCAAATCATCCGGCGTGCGTCAGGCGGCAGGTTACGCGGTGCTGTGGCTGGTCGTGCTCGGACTCGGGATGCTCGGATCGTATCTGATAAAAGATCTGCTTGGCTGGCCGGGCATCATATGCAAACTGCTTATAGACGCACCGCTGTTCCTTTTGAGTTATTTCGTGCAGAGGGAGATCATTTTTAAGAAGAAAAAGGTGGCCGGGGACAAATGACTTTCGATTTTTCGCCTTCATCGCTGTCAATACCATTTGAAGGCGGTACCGCCGTTTATCTTTTCACCGGCCACTACGGCAGCGGAAAAACGGAGACCGCGGTCAATTTCGCCCGCTTTTTAAGAGAGCGTTACCGGCGCGCATGCTCTGAAGAAGAGCATAAGATCGCTATGCTCGACATGGATATCGTGAATCCGTTCTTCCGCTCGGCCGATGCACGCGAATATCTCGAATCGCAGGGCGTACGCGTCGAGGTGCCGCTATACGCCAACACGAACGTAGATATGCCTTCATTGCCTCCGTCGATGGGCGCGCTGATCCGCGACAGGTCGTACGACGTGATAGTTGACATCGGCGGAGACGATATGGGAGCGAGAGCGGTAGGATGCTACTCTGAAGATATATTGACCAGACGGAATTACAGATTTTTTGTGTTCAATAAAAGGCGTCCGTTTACCGGGACCGCACAGGCAGCGCTTAAGATATACGACGAGATCGACAGCGTTTCCAAGGTCCCGTGTGCGGGTATCGTGAACAATACCAACCTCCTGGACGAGACGGATATCGGGATGATACGCGAAGGATATGCGGAGGCAGCCGAACTGGGCAGACTTCGCGGAGTACCGGTAGTGTTTTCCACGGTTCCGGAAGGCCTGTACGGAGAACTGCTGGAGCAGGGAGGCGTTTTTACCGCGGATAACGTCATTCCGCTTCGCAGGACAGTAAAGAGGCTGTTCTGATCAAAACGGAAGGGATAATACCGAAATGGCTGAGAAACACATAAAGGGCAATACCGACGGACTTAAAGCGGCGCTCATCAGGGCGACGGAAGAATACATTGACAACTGCTTCGGCCCCGGCGAGTTCGTACCGGGGGAGATCGTTGACGTCCAGACCGCGTTCACGGCCGAGACGGGCAGGGAGATCGCGTTCGTGCTCGACCGCAGAAACTACGTGCGCGAGATAAGCGTAGGAGACGCGGTACACGTTGACGCCGCACTGACCGGCGGAAAGGATCGCGGACTTTCGGGGACAAGGCTTCTTCATACTCATCCGAACGGGACAATGACAGCATCCGAACAGGATCTCGAGACTCTTACGCGCAGCAGGCTCGACGCGATGATAGTGCTGGGCACAGCGGAGGACGGGACGCTTACAGGCGCGAGCGCGTACGTGATAGACCCGGATGATCCTGATAAAACGCTCAGGGCAGGTTCGTTTTCAAGGCAGCAGCTTGACAGATTTGATTTTGTTTGGTCAAGGGTGCGAGAGATCGACAATATCCTCAGAGAACGCGAAGCACAGTCGGAGGTAGACGCAGGCGGGCGTGAGCGTGCCGTGCTTGCCGGGACGGTTCCGGAAAAAGCTAATATCATCGGAGGCGACGATTCGATCCTCGACGAACTCACGGAACTGGCCGAGACCGCCGGGGCAATAGAAGTTGACCGCGTGACACAGCGCCGCGACAGACCTGACGTGAAATACTACCTAGGAAGCGGCGCCGTTGACCGCATAAAAAGCAGCGTAAGGACGAACCGCGCTGACCTGGTCATATTCGACGACGAACTGTCTCCGTCGCAGATACGCAACCTGGAGGACGCGCTGGACGTGCGGGTGATCGACCGGACCGCGCTAATACTCGACATCTTTGCGGCGAGAGCCAGATCGGCAGAGGGTAAGCTTCAGGTTGAACTGGCTCAGCAGAAATACCGTCTTCCGAGGCTAACAGGCCGCGGTACGGAACTTTCCAGACTGGGCGGCGGCATCGGAACGAGAGGTCCGGGCGAGACGAAGCTGGAAACTGACAGACGCCACATAAACCGTAAAATACATATGCTCGAAGCCAGGCTGCGCGAAATGTCCGAAAGGCGCGAGGTGCTGAGAAAAGAGCGCCGCAAGAAAAATCTTCCCGTGATTGCCGTGGTCGGATACACGAACGCCGGAAAATCCACGCTGGTCAACGCTCTTTGCGATTCTGACGTTTTCGTGAAGGATGAACTGTTTGCCACGCTGGACACGTCTGTAAGAAGGCTTAAGGGCACGACAAATCAGGATTATCTGCTTGTTGATACGGTAGGTTTTATACGGAAACTTCCGCATGACCTGATCGAGAGTTTCAAGGCAACGCTGGAAGAAACGGTATACGCCGATCTGCTCCTGCACGTTGTCGACGCATCCGCACCGGACTGCGACGGATGCATTGACGCCGTAGAAAACATCCTAGACGAGATAGGCGCCGGAGGACGTCCGAGATATCTTGTCCTTAATAAGTGCGATAAACTCGGCCCCGGAGACGAGGTCTATATTTCCGACCGCGTCAGGCATACTTACGGAAAAGTGATGCGCGTATCTGCCGAAAAGGGAGACGGGCTCGAAGCTCTGGCGGAGCAGATACAACGGTTTTTCACGGGCTCTGCAAAGAGATTTGAACTACTGATACCGTACTCTCAGGGGGCCGCAATGGCAGAGCTCCGGAGGATCGCGGCGATCGATTCCGAGGAATACGTTGAGCAGGGCATAAAGGTCTCAGGGACGATGCCATCTGAAATGCTTTCTCCTTTTTTGGATTTTAAAGTGAAAACGGGGGATTAACGGTATGAAAGATACGGACAATGATCAGAAAAATCTTCAAAATACCGCAGAACTGAACGGAGGAGACATTGCTGCGGCAACGTCGGAGAGGGAAAAACGATCGTCAGGACGAGCATCATCGGGATCGTAACAAATATATTCCTCGTGGGGTTCAAAGCGTTTGTAGGACTTGTTTCACACTCCATCGCGGTGATCCTTGACGCGGTGAACAACCTGTCGGATGCGCTTTCGTCTGTCGTTACGATCATCGGGGCGAAGCTCGGCGCAAAACAGCCTGATAAAAAGCATCCGCTCGGTTACGGCAGGATCGAATACATAAGCACAATGATCGTTGCCGCGCTCGTCCTGTACGCAGGCATAACGTCGCTCGTAGAGTCAATAAAAAAGATAATCCATCCTGAAGCAGCGGATTACAGCACGGTCTCGATCGTGATCATTTCCGTCGCGATCGTAGTGAAGTTCCTGCTGGGCCTTTACGTTAAGAAGCAGGGGAAAAAGGTCAATTCCGGTGCCCTTTCGGCTTCCGGGTCAGATGCGCTTTTTGATGCGATCATTTCGGCTTCCGTGCTTGCTTCTGCGATAATTTTCCTGATCTGGGGCGTTTCTTTAGAGGCGTACGTAGGCGTTATTATATCGGGCTTTATTATCAAGGCCGGTATTGAGATGATGATCGAGACGCTGAACGATATAATAGGGAAGCGTGAGGATGCCGAAACGACTAAACAGCTTAAACAGATCATATGCGAAGAGGAAAACGTGCTCGGCGCGTACGACGTTACGCTGTTCAATTACGGCCCGGACAAAAATTACGGTTCGGTGCATATCGAACTTCCGGATACGATGAGCGTAGACGACGTCGACAGGATCACGCGGAAGATCCAGGTCAACGTTTTTCATAAGACCGGTATCATTCTTACCGGTGTAGGCGTTTATTCTTTTAATACTTCAAACGACGAGGCGGCGCAGATGCGCAACAGCGTTCAGAAAGCCGTATTGTCGCACGATTGGGCGCTTCAGATGCACGGTTTTTACGCGGATACGGTCAATAAAACCATCCGCTTCGACGTTGTCGTCAGTTTCGACGTTGACCGGAAAGAAGCGATGCAGACGCTTTACAGTGAGATCACTGCCATGTATCCCGATTATGCGATAACGATCGTGCCCGACGTAGACGCAGCGGATTGACGGAGCCCAAATGCGGTTCCGCTTGATGAAATGGGACAAAACTCCGAGTCTGAGCGATTTTGTCCCATTTTATTGCTCATTTGACGCCGCCCTGAAGCGGCGCCCTTTTTGCAAATGGGACCAAACTCCGAGTTTGAGCAGCTTTGTCCCATTTCCTCGCTCATTTGATGCCGCCCGGGGGC
>DBVV01000089.1 GCA_002308795.1 Mageeibacillus sp. UBA1255
GCCATTTGCCATTGCCATCACTCGGTCCGCCCATTTGCCATTGCAAAATTGCCTGCTGTGTGATAGAATTTTCAAAGATGTATTGATACATCTTTTGGCAGAATTATTGCGAGGCGACGGATCGGTGCTGTTCGGCAGATTTAAAAATAAGAAAAAGAATATTGACGGCCAAAACACGGAAAAAGAGGATGCTTCTGTTTTTAATGCGCACGGTAACGAAACGGAAACCGGAAGCGAATTTGACTTTTTCTCCTCAGAACCGGCCGAATCTGACTGGAAACCGTTTGTTCAGTATTCTGACGATGAAGAAGGGTCGATAGAACGGATCGACACCGATGGATCCGAACTGTTTTTCGACGATGAAGAAGATGCAGAGTTCACGGCTGATGTTGACGCGGGGCATGAAACCGATCAGGAAGAGGATAATGTCCTTCAGGTGATCCCGGTCAAGGCAGTTTTAGATGACGCTGTTCAGGAAACGGTACAGAATGATACTTTTGATACGGTTCGCGGAGACAGCGGCGGGGCAGAACTCGATGTTTTATACAGCGTTGANNGACGATGAGCAGGATAAGGCAGACAGCGCGAAGACCGAACAGGAAGCTGGCTCTGACGTTTTAGAGCAAAATGAAACAGATGCGGCCGAAACTGATGCGGAAGAAGCGGACTTCGACGCAGACGCAGACGCAGACGCAGATTATGCGGTAAAGACCGCGGCCGATGATATTGACGCCGATGATTTTGATCCCGACGAAGATCCGTTCTCCGCGGACAACGATTTCGAACTCCATGATCCCGAGACACTCTCCTGGAAACGCAAACAGCTAAGAATAACCGCAGAGAAAAAAGGATACGCCATAGTCGTTGACGACGACGTACTGACGGCAATAGAATCCGAATATATCGACCGCGAATCGTTTCTTAAAAAGAAATCCAGAGCGATCTCTGAAGATAATATTGACGACGTGACCGACGACGAATACCTTGCAGCCGTAACCGCTGCCTCGGGTCACGGAAAAACCTTAACGGATGCAGCAGAAGTAAAAGAACCGCCTGCAAATATATTGCCCGGGCTAGACGATTTCTCCTTTGCCCCCGTAGAACTTAACGCCGAAGCAGAAGCTGCGAACGAGATCAGCAGCCCTGCGACCGAAAGCGCTGAACCTGTAGCAGCCGGTATCCGGAGCGTACCAGAAACGGACGCGGCCGGGACCGTATCCGGAGGGGAGATAACTGACGCAACAGATGAGCCTGAAAGCGCGCAGGACGTATACTACGGCGATGTTTTCGAAGACGATCCGGAAGTGATACGTGCAAAGATAAAACGCCATAAGGTGACAACTATACTTAAAGAGATCGTTAAAGATCTGCTGATTTTCATACTTGTTTTCGCCATAGTTATAGCAGGCTATCTGACGTATGCCGTTTACATTTCACGAACCAATCACGTTTACGGCACTTCGATGGAGCCTACTCTCAATCCCGGTGATAAAGTTAAATCTTCGCTTATGCCGTATGTTTTCGGAAAACCGAAAGTGGGGGATATCGTCATAATAGATATCGACCGTTTAGGCAAGGGATTCAACTATTTCGAGCGCGTGGCGGACGTACTTAAAACGAACGAATGGGTATCCAAAACATTCTTTAAAGGCGAAGAAGAAGACACACTGTTTATTAAACGCGTTGTCGCCGTAGCAGGGGATACGATCGAATTCAAAGACGATCATTTTTACAGAAACGGCGAACTCGTTATCGAATCGTACATAAACGAACAGAACGTGTTCAATTATCCCAACGGGACTACTCTGACCATACCAGACGGATGTATATACGTCATGGGCGATAACCGGAACGTGAGCTACGACAGCCGGAGCAGCGATATAGGAATCATACCTATCTACGCGATCACTGGCCGGATTTGAAATACGCGTGAGCGTAAAAAGAAAGGCGGACAATGCTCGAAGGCATTGCCCGCTTTTTGTTTGCCGGATTTTAAGTGATGCTTCAGCCGACAAGTTTTTCCATCTCGTCTATCAGCTCGGCGAACAGTTTGAGCGCGCTGTTGACCGGGCCAGGTGTGCTCATATCGACGCCTGCGATCTTGAGCAGGCTGATCGGATCTGCGCTTCCGCCGGATGACAGGAATTTTTTGTAATCTCTTACTGCCGGCTCTCCTTCCGACAAGATGCGGTTGGCAATAGCTACCGCCGCTGAGAATCCGGTCGCGTACTGGAATACGTAATAGTTATAGAAGAAGTGCGGTATTCTCGCCCATTCGAGGCCAATGAGGTCATCGGAGATCATATCCGGACCAAAGTAGAGCTTGTTCAGCTCAAGATATTTTTCCGAAAGAACATCTGCGGTGAGTGTCTCTCCGGCTTCGCTGTGTCTGCCCATAAAGAGCTCGAATTCTGCGAACATAGTCTGACGGTATACCGTACCCTTAAACTGGTCGAGGAAATGGTTGATCAGATACGCTCTCTGATTCTTTTCATACGTCTTCGAAAGCAGGTATTTCATGAGAAGGACCTCGTTGCACGTTGACGCAACTTCCGCTACAAAAATGACGTAATCAGCGCAGTTGACAGGCTGGTTCTTCGTGCTCAGGTAGCTGTGGAGCGCGTGGCCCATCTCATGTGCCAGCGTGAACTGACTGTCGAGATTGTCCTTATGATTGAGAAGAACGAACGGGTGAGGTCTCGGCAGTCCGGAAGAATATGCCCCGCCGCGCTTGCCTTTGTTTTCGTAAACGTCGATCCATCTGTCTCTGAAACCGGTTTTAAGGATATCCGTATAGTCTTCGCCGAGAACGGAAAGCGCTTTAAGGACAGTTCCTTTTGCTTCTTCGAACGGTATTTTTACGTCAGTATCTTTAACCACAGGCGTGTACACGTCGTACATATGGAGCTCGTCAACGCCCAGAAGTTTCTTTCTGAGTTTTACGTATCTGTACATGCTCTCCATGTTGGAATGGACGGCGTCGATCAGGTTTGTGTATACTTCTACCGGTACTTCTGTCCGGTCAAGCGATGCCTCCAACGTGTTTGCGTATTTTCTGGCGCCGGCGAAAAACCTCAGCTGCTTGAATTGGGCGTCAAGCGTGGATGCAATCGTGTTCTTAAATTCTCCGAGCCTGTTGTAGTACGTTTTGAATGCGTTCTCTCTGAGCACTCTGTCGGGAGATTCAAGAAGGAGGGTGAGTGAACCGTTTGTCAGCTGGCGGTGTTCTCCGTCTGCTCCAACGGCATCCGGATAAGTCATATCGGCGTTTCTCAAAATACTACCGATGTTGTCCGGACCCTCTGCCATTTCGCCCGCCGCGGCCAGGAGCTGTTCTTCGGCAGCTGAAAGGAAATGTGCTTTTCTGTGGCGGATCTTATCGATCGATCGTTTGTACGTAAGCAGTTCCGGCTCTTCTTTGTAAAATTTATCCAGTACTTCGTCGTCGATCGCTATCAGCTCCGGCGTAGAAAACGCCAGCGCTCCTTCGATATTTACGTAAGCCCCGACTGCTTTACCGCGCATGTTCTGATAAAAGCTGTTGCCTGTATCTTCGTCACCTTTTAAACTCGAATAACCGTAGACCGCTTCCACGGCTAAACTGATCTCATCTTCTAGTTTGCAGAATTCAAGCAGCGTTTTTGCACTCTCTCCTAGTCTGCCCCTGAAAGCATCTATTCTGGCAGGGAATTTTGCAAGATCGTTATATGCAGCCTCCCATGAAGCGTCGTCGGCGAAAATGCCTGTAAGATCCCACGTGTATTTTGGGTCGGCATCTTTTCTTTCCGGTATCTGTCTGTTGTTACTGCTCATTATAAGCCTCCATCTTTTTGATATAATTTATTATATTTATTCTACCATATTTCGTTTGAATTTGCTATAATTATTACAGTTTAGAGAAGGAGGCCTCGTAATGGACAGGAGAAGCAGCTTCACTGATATAGAATACAGTATGAGAAAGCAGATCGGGACCAGGGAAGAGTTCCTGAACAAGCTGGAGACCGTTATAGACTGGGAAGAACTTACTGGGATCGTGAAACCCTTTTATCCACAGGGTGACAGGGGAAGACCTGTAAAACCGCTCGACGTGATGATCAGGATGTATCTTGTTCAGAACTGGTTCGGCTTTTCGGCGGCAGGTACCGAAGGCGCCGTTTACGACAGCTATGCATTCAGAAAATTCATAGGTGTGAGTTTCCTCGAAGAACAGGTGCCGGACTCTAATACTTTGTGCAGATTCAGAAGATTGCTCAAGAAAAACGGGCTCGAAGAACAGATCTTCGCGACTGTTGACCTCGCCCTGAAGAAAGCTGGGATGAAATTGACTCCGGGAAGTGCCGTTGAGCCGCGACTCAGATCAGCAGCTAAAAAGAAGAATAAAACCTGAAAACCTTAATCTTGTTTTCTCGTTTATGAAAGGAACAGGTGATATTTATGCTCCCCGGAGGTCCGGACAATAAAGTAAACGACCAGTACAGAGTCCCCAAACCTAAAAATCTGAAAGATGTGCCTCGCTTTGTAAAAGAAGTAGTCGGTTCATTCTCGAAACGTATGCTTTACATACTTAAGCTCGTATGGGAAGTGAGCCCCGGTATTCTTTTCCTGATGGCATTTATGGCTGTCTTCAACGGCGTGATGCCTGTCGTAGGATCTCTGATCGGTAAAGAGATACTGAACAAGCTGGCAGCAGCGTATACCGGGCAGATCACCGAGTTCAAGATCATCATGACGCTGCTCATTTTCCAGTTCGCGTATCTGCTCATAAACAGCGTCGTGAACCGGCTCGACGCCACCGTGATCAGGATCTCCGGAGAACTTGTCACGAACCATATCAAGCAAAAGATAATGAACAAGGCGAAGGAAGTTGACCTCGCCAGTTTCGACAGCCCCGAATTCTACGCGAAGATGGAAAACGCGAACAGGGAAGCCGGGAACAGACCGATACAGGTCTTGAACGCTTCTTTCTCGATCGCATCCGCGCTGATCAGCATCATTTCATTCATAATCGTATTGTCCGCCGTAGGCGCGCTTCCGGTGCTGCTGGTAATACTTGTCGCCATTCCTTCGACGATAATCAACTTCGTGTACCGTAAAAAGAACCATAATTACGTGTTCAGGCGCAGCAAAGACCGCCGCCAGATGAGTTATTATTCCGAGGTCATCGTTAACAAGGATCTCGTGAAAGAGGTCCGCATGCTCGGGCTCGCGGATAATTTTATCGGGCGGTACAATGAAGTTTTCAAACGGTATTTTAAAGGCCTGAAGAAACTGATAGTAGAAGAGTGCTTCTGGAACATAGGCGCCACGCTGCTTTCCACCGCGGTGAACTGTATTCTGTTTGTATGGATCGCGCGCGGGGTATTTAACGGCACGTACGAGATCGGTTATTATTCGCTGTATACCGGGGCGCTGAACTCGATCTCCGCAGGCATCGCGACGCTTATTACGACGACGGCAAGCATCTACGAGGGCACGCTGTTCATCAACAATATGATCTCGTTCATGGAAGAGAAGAAGACCGTGGCCCCCATCATCGATGAACCGCTTAAAGTGGAGCGAGGCATCGGACACACGATCGAATTCAGAAACGTGTCATTCCATTATCCGGGCTTCACCAAAAACGTTATCAACAACATCAACCTGACGATACATGCGGGCGAGACTGTCGTTATAGTTGGCCTTAACGGCGCGGGTAAAACAACGCTGATAAAGCTGCTGACCAGGCTTTACGATCCGACCGAAGGCACGATCTATCTGGACGGTCACGACATACGCGAGTACGATCTTAACAGCCTTTACGACCTGTTTGGGATCGTTTTCCAGGATTACGGAAAATATGCCGTTTCGGTTAAGGACAATATCGCTTTCGGCGAGGTGAGTGCGAAGATCTCCGATGAACGCGTGGCGGAGGCGGCGAAGGCCAGCAACGCGGATGCTTTCATAAACGAACTTCCGGACACGTTTGACACACCGCTGATGAGGTATTTCGAGGACAACGGCATCGAACTCTCCGGAGGACAATGGCAGAAGCTGGCTATTGCCCGCGCATTCTATTCCGAATCAGATGTACTGATCCTTGACGAACCCACCGCGTCTCTTGACCCGATGGCAGAGCAGGAGATATTCAATCAGTTTGACGAACTTAGAAGCGATAAAACGTCGATATTTGTTTCGCACCGTCTGTCTAGCGCGACAACGGCTGACACGATAATCGTGCTTCAGGACGGTCGAATCATCGAATCCGGCAATCATTCGCAGCTGATGAATAAAAAAGGCGAGTATTACACGCTGTTTTCGACTCAGGCGGCCCGTTATCTCACACCGGTCGATCCGGACGACACCGTCGAAAATAAAGAAGGCCGGGATGGCTTCGAAAGCAACGTTCCCGACCCTAATGAAGCACTGCCGCACAATGCTCGGCACACTTGATATTTAAAAAGCTTTATTCTTTAACGGTCCCGTCAGGATTGAACAGGGGAAGCTTTTCAAGATAGATGATATCGTCACGGTCTGCGGCTTCGCCCTCGGCTAATACCGCCATACGGCCCACGATGTTTCCGCCCGCTTCGATAACAAGCTTCTCGACCGCCTGAAGGCTGGCTCCGGTAGAGATCACGTCGTCAATTATAATTATCCGCTTGCCTTTCATTTTAGCGGCGTCAACGGCATCCATATACAGTTTCTGCTTTCCGGCGGTCGTTATGGACGTGACGTCTACTTCAAAAACGCCCTGCATGTAAGCCTTTTTATTTTTACGAACGAGGAGGTAATCCTGAAGACCCTTCTGCCTCGCCATCTCATAGATTAGCGGGATCGCCTTAGCCTCCGGTGCAACGAGATAATCAAATTCGGGAGCCTTATCCAGAAGCGCTTTTGCGCAGGCAACGGTCAGTTCAACGTCGCCGAACATTACAAACGCGCCAATGGCGAGGTTATCGTTCAGTACACACACAGGAAGCTCTCTTTTGAGGCCTGCTATCGTCATTTCATATTTCATAATATCATCTCCGGTTATTATTTTGAACGGATGGATTATAATCCAATCGTAAAGTTATGTCAAAGGAATTGTGATGCGGCGGCTTTATATGGCGCGGCAGCTCTATTAAGTGACGCGCTTATATCGCCCTGACCTGCCTGCGGGCGATCCTGTAATAGCCGTCAGGCGTTTCGATCTCTGATTTGAGGGCAAGTTTGATCGGCTTCTCACCTTCAAAAACACCGAGCAGCACGTTATAGTCGCCTTCGGGCAATCCTCGCAGATCGAGAGAGGCGTCGAACGACATCGACTCCTCGTAATTCAGGCCGTCGACGCGAAGGCCGGTATTGACAACTCGAACGATATTGTCCGTGTCATCCGATAACGCGATCCTGACAGAATGGTTATAATACGCCTTGGACCAGCCCTTGTTCCTGAACGTGAGCCGGGCGTGATTATGTGCCGTGGCGGTAAGTTCGGGTATCAGCGCGTTTTCGGCGAAATACCAGTATCCGAGCCTGTTTGCGCAATACTCCGCAAGCCATTTATCAGATTTGAGGAAATAACGAGGATAACCGTGGAATCCGGCGAATGTTGCCCGCGAATTTTTGAAGCACTCCACGATTGTGAGACCATTACGGTAGAAATGCTCGAACTGACTATGTATATAGCCGTAGTGAGCCAGCTCGATGCATGAAGGAGCATTGACCGAAAGTTTCTGGAAAGCCCTGGTCGCGCGCATCGTGTCGTAACCGTTCACGACGGAATAATAGTCGCAGCAGATCGAATCGTCCTGCAGCCCGAGACCGCGCTCATACGCGTAATCGAGCATCTCCTGACATTCTGCCGGGCCGCGGAAGATCCTGCCGACAATATGATCGTCGTTCATCAAAAGATATTTGTCCGGGAAATACTTGAGATGGAGGTCGATATGTTTTTTTACCGTTTCGATAGGGTAGATGTATCCTTCTCCTTCGACTGTGTGGCCTTCTCCCCACGTCCCGTACGTTCCGATATCGATTATATCGATGCGCGGATCATTGTTATACTTCTTTCCCATCTCGGCAAGGAATATCTCCAGTCTCTCCAGAAAATACGGATCGCCGTAATCCGGCTGAACGAGATCGCGCCCGGGCAATCTGTAGCATTTCGCACCTTTTTCGAAAACGTACTCAGGAGTCGCGGTAAAACCGGGGTAACTCGTTTCAAAGCAGCAGACGCGCATTGAAAAAGCATACCCTTTAGGTCCCCACTCGTCCATGATCTCGTCCAGAAAGCCGAAATCATATATTCCTTCGCTTTTTTCAACGTCTGACCAGTCGAACCGCAGATACAGATGGTTCATATTCGGGAAATCTTCAAGATAATCATCCGGATCTCTCCGGTCACGGTAAAGGGGACCGCGGAATCCGTTGTCAATAAAATGCCAGAACCAGCCTTTGTGCGGATTTTTAAGGATGCGTTTATCGTCTGTTACAGGGAGGAGGTCAATATATCCTCTCGCGCTTTGCGGGTCGTCGAACCAGCCGCACAGTGTCTGTGGCTCCATAGGTCTGTCTGATGTGCTCTCGTTAGGAAATGTTTTGATCATGACGGATCCTCCTTATTTGAATCTCTTTTCTTCCGGAACAAAGCCGCTTTGCTTTGCAGTTTGACTCTGATAACAGGATTATATATTTAACCGGCTTCGCGGTCAAGTATTATCTTGCGGCTCCGGAAGCCGAGCCCAATATTGACAAATAAGGTTATTTCGGTATAATAGCCGTCGTATGGGAACGGCACAGCTGCTCCTCAAACATGAAAATATCACGAGGGCACTTTAAAGGATCATGAGCAAACGAGCTTCCAGAATAATTATTCTTATATGTACTTTATCCGCACTGGCATTGTTTGCGTTTTTCCTTAAAGACATCCTTGTCCCGTTCATAAAAATGGAGGTCAATAACGACGTAGACGGTGCTAAAGAACTGCTGCGTTCAAAAGGTGTTTTCGGCTTCCTGGCAGTTGCCCTCGTGGAAGCGCTGCAGATGGTAGTCGTTTTTATCCCGGCAGAATTTATACAGATATCGAGCGGACTGAGTTATCCTTTTTACGTCGCCCTTATATTGTGCGACCTGGGTGTCTGTCTCGGAGCAACTATTATTTTTATCCTCGTAAGAACGTTCAAGATACAGAATGAATCATACGAGAAACGCAAAAAAACTATAGATCGCCTTGCTTCGAAAAGAGGAGATAAAAGTACGGTTTTATTTATGCTTTTGCTCTTCATTATGCCGCTTATTCCGTTTGGGGCGATCTGCTACTATGGCAGCAGTACGAAGATCAGATACAGGAATTATATCCTGACAGTCGCGCTGGGAGTTATACCGTCGATCCTTACGTCAAACCTTATGGGCGCGGCGGGAAAGGCGTTTATACGTAATTCTATCCCGCTCTGGCTGCTTATCCTTATAATCGTTTTCCTTGCCGCGATCCTGTTCACTGTTTTGTTCATCTTTATTAATAAATTCTTTTTGAAAGAAAGCGACGGAACGCCTGATTCTCCGCTGTACAGCCTGTTTTTCAGAATTATGAAGCTGCTTGCCGGCCGAAAATTCAAGCTCGAGATCGTTAACGGGATACCTGAAAACGTTAGGACGCCGTACGTCGCCCTTTACAATCACCAATGCTTTTTTGACCTGCTGTTCGCTCATAAACTTGACACGAACGTGAATACGAATTTTGTTGCCAACGAATATTACCTGTACCACGTTCCGATCCTGAGGCGTTTTCCTAAAAAGACCGGTATAATACCGAAAAAACTCTTCACGAACGATTTCGTCACTGCTGCTGGGATAATGAGAACGCTGAAAAAAGGATATCCGGTGGCAATATTCCCGGAAGCGAGATTGTCCCCGGACGGTACGACGAATCCGATCGCGGAACAGAGCGGCAGATTCTATAAAAAACTCGGAGTTGACCTCGTGCTCGTCAATATCTCCGGGGCTTATTTCGGCCTCCCGAAGTGGCGCAAGAAGCGTTTTAAAACAAACGTACGCCTTGACGTTAAACGCGTTATAACGAAGGAGGAATTCGAGTCTCTTTCAGAAGCTGAAGTAAACGAGATCATAAACTCTACGCTGCTTCACGACGCTTCTGATGAGGATTTTAACGTTTACAAAAAAAGAGGGAAGGCGAAGGGACTCGAAAACGTGCTTTACCGCTGTATCGATTGCGGCTCGCTTTATACTACAAAGGGCGAGGGCGATGACTTCTTCTGTACCGCCTGCGGCAGACGTTACCATCTGAACGAAAAATATCGATTTGACGAGGATATAGACGGCGAGCCCGGAACTATATCACGCTATTATTCCATGATCAAAAAAGCTGAGATCGCAGAATATCCGGATCTGTGCCTGAGATCACGCGTACGTACGACGATATACGATAAAAACGTGAAGAAAAAAGCAAAAGAACAGGGAGAGTGCACTTTTACTCCGGAAGGTTTTTCGTACAGTTCCGGAAGCGTACAGTTCACGATCCCTGCGGAAAAGATGCTGGCGATCCCTTTTTCTTGCGGAAGCGAGTTTGAAACGTATCACGAAAATGAATTATATTATTTTTATCCCGTTGAAAATCCCATGCAGACTGCCCGCTGGGGACTTATCTCGGATATTATGAAGGAGATGCATGACGAGAATGAAAAAGCGTGAGAAGGCTCTGATCAATATTTCAAAGAAGACTTTTATCCAGGTGACTGTGCTGCTTCTTTGCCTTATGGTAGTCTCCATCATTCTCACGTACGTGCTTCCTAAAGGCGAGTTCGGCGTGCTTGAGGATGGAAGAACGGATTATTCCGTATATCTCAAAAGTGAAGACCAGTCAGGGATCAGCGTAGTTAAAGGCATTTTCGCTCCGTTTCTTGTTTTCGCGTCCGGGGACGGGCTCACTCTCATAATGCTTTCGTTGTTTCTGCTTATAATTTCTGCCGCTTTCCAGGTAATGAATGATGTCGGAGGCATTAGGCTGATAGTTGGGGACGTAGCTAAGCGATTAGGCTCCAGAAAATACCTGCTTCTCGCGGTGATCACGCTCGTATTTATGCTTTTCGGAGCGTTTCTCGGCCTGTTCGAAGAGATGCTGACAATGCTCCCGATCGTTGCCGCTTTATGTTTGATGATCGGATTTGATTCGTTTACCGGCTTTCTCGTCAGTATCGTCGCCTGCGGTTTTGGGTTCGCCAGCGCGGTGACAAACCCGTTCACGGTCCTTCTTGCTTCCGAGATCATCGGCGTTAATCCGCTCAATCATATTTATTACAGACTGATTATTTTTGTCGTGATGTATCTGCTGCTGATCGGTTTTGTTTTCCTGTACGTGCGAAGGATCTCTAAAAATCCTGATAGCAGCCTGACGCTTAGTCATGACGTGGATCTGAGAGCGAACGTGTCGGAACAGGGAAGCTTTGATACCGGGTACGGATCAGGATCTGAAGCCGAAGGGGAGAACTCATTTCGCGGTAAAGCATCTCCTAAAAAGATAAAGATATTATATATAATTTTCCTGATCGCAGCGCTCGGGCTTATAATATTGTGCTCCGCTTTACCTTCGATCCGCGATTACACCGTGCCTGTTCTTATAGCATATTTCCTGATCTTCGGAATAACGGTCGGGATAATTTCCACGTCCGATCCGAAATTCGTTTTCCGGAGTTTTGGAAAAGGGATCGTAGGTGCGCTCCCGACGATCGTTTTCATCGGGTTAGCCGCTTCGGTGAAGTATATTTTCGACGAGGGCAGGATAATGCCCACGATCGTCAATCAGATCAACCGCCTTACCGAGGGACGGAGCCCTATAATGGTCGCGCTGGTGATCTATCTGATAATCCTGCTGCTTGAGTTCTTTATTTCGTCGTCAACGGCGAAGGCGATCCTCGTCATGGGCATTCTGTCTGTCGTAAGCGTGGGGTTGTCGAAGTCAATGATGGTTCTGCTTTATACGTTCGCTGACGGTTATACAAACGTGATCTTTCCGACGTCGCCCGTGCTGCTCATATCGCTGTCAATGATCGGCGTGGATTATTTCAAATGGGTGAAAAAAAGCGCTCCGCTGTTCCTTGCGAACCTTGCGCTGGTCACCGGATTCATACTGATCGGTATCGCGGCAGGTTATTGATCGCAAGCTAAAAGCGTTGCGCTCGGAAAACAGCGGGGCGTCGGATCATTCTCCCATCTTTTCAGTCAGATCACGGAGACTTTTCTCAAACTGTTTTTTGGTTATTGCTCCTTTGGACAGAAAGGTTTCAAGAAGCTCTTTCTGTTTCAGAGACAGCTGGTGATTCTTCTGTTCACGGGAAAGAACGTCCCATTAATTATTTTCATCAAGTACAGTCATCTTATCAGTAAAGTTTAGCGCCGGCGGGGATGTGCGGATCCAGCTGAAGCAGATGCAGTTTTTCCTCACCGTTCTCTTTATGCACTGCTGAAATAAGCATACCGCAGCTTTCGATACCCATCATAGGCCTCGGAGGAAGATTAACTATCGCGATGCACGTTTTTCCTATGAGCTGCTCCGGTTCGTAGAATGCATGGATACCGCTCAAGATCGTGCGCTGCGTGCCTGTTCCGTCGTCGAGAGTAAACTTCAGCAGTTTTTTGGACTTGGGTACCGCCTCGCAGGAGAGTACTTTCACGGCTCTGAAATCTGATCTGGAAAACGTTTCGAAATCGACTTGATCCGCAAATAGCGGTTCTATCTGGACGTTTGAAAAATCAGGCTTTTGGGCGGATATTATTGGCGCTCCTTCTATAACAGGCTGAGATACGTCACGTTTTTCTTCTGTTTCCGCTAAAGCATCATCTGCTTTTTTCTGATCAAGAGGCTTCATGGTGGGGAAGAGCAAAACTTCGCGTATCGTCGTGGTATCGGTAAGCAGCATGCACAGGCGGTCAATACCCATTCCCATGCCTCCCGTAGGCGGCATACCGTACTCGAGAGCATCGAGGAAGTCATTGTCAACGTCGCAAGCTTCGTCATCGCCGGCTGCCTTCATTGCCGCCTGACGTTCGAAACGTTCTCGCTGGTCGAGAGGGTCGTTTAATTCAGAGAATGCGTTCGCGAATTCGCTTCCGTTGATAAATAACTCGAACCTTTCCGTATAGCGCGGGTCTGCAGGTGATTTTTTAGCAAGAGGGGAGATGTCGACAGGGTGATGTGTCACGAACGTAGGCTGAATAAACTGCTTCTCGCAATACTCTTCGAAGAACAGGTTAAGTATATCCCCGATCCCGTGGCGCTGCTCAAAATGGATATTGTGAGCGTCGCAGAGCTTTCTGGCCTCGTCAACGGTCTTGACCGTCGTGAAATCCACGCCTGAATATTTCTTTACGGCGTCAGTCATCGTTATCCTTGCAAACGGGGACTCAAGGTCTATAGTGAGATCACCGTACGGTACGATGCCTGTACCAAGGACTTCGTGAGCACAGTATCGGATGAGACTTTCGGTGATTTCCATCATTCCTTCGAAATCTGTATAGGCCTGATACAGCTCGAGAAGAGTAAATTCTGGGTTGTGCCGCGTATCCATTCCCTCGTTCCTGAAAACGCGCCCGATCTCATATACTCTGTCCATTCCGCCTACTATAAGGCGTTTCAGATACAGTTCGAGCGCGATCCTTAAGTACATATCAAGGTTCAGCGTGTTGTGGTGTGTTATGAACGGTCTGGCGGCTGCGCCTCCCGCTACAGTGTGAAGCACCGGTGTTTCTACTTCAAGAAATTCACGGCCGTCAAGGAATCGTCTGATCGCAGATATTATGCGCGATCTTTTAACGAAAACGTCTTTTACTTCCGGATTCACGATGAGGTCAACGTATCTCATCCTCGCTCTGAGGTCGTCGTCCTTGAGCCCGTGGCGTTTTTCGGGAAGGGGACGGAGAGCCTTTGAAAGCAGCGTTACCTCAGTGCATTTGACCGAGATCTCACCTTTCATTGTCCTGAAGGCCGTACCTTTAACTCCGATGATATCACCGATGTCGTACGTCTTAAATTCGGCATATTTTTCCGGCCCGAGTTCATTCTGTCTGACGTAGATCTGGATCATGCCGCACTTGTCCTGAATGTGCGCGAAACTGGCTTTACCCATGATCCGCTTAAGCATTATCCTTCCGGCGATCGATACGGGCACGGGCACTTTATCCGAAACGGGAAGTCCTGTTTCGGGATCGTGTGCAGGCTCGCATATTTCATCAAAGCGGTCAACTATCTGGGTCGACGTGAATGTTACGTCATATTTGGTGACCGTGTAAGGATCTTTCCCGGCTTCCTTTAATGCGGCAAGTTTAGATCGCATCACTTTCATAAGGTCGCTCATATTCTGTTCGTCCGCCTGGAACGGGGTGTTGTTTAAAACCGCGTCGCCGGTGATCGAGTTATCGCTCATAAATAATTCCTCCTGAAAATACAGGAGACAGCGGGAATGATGTGCCGCTGCCGCCTTTGCTTTTAGATGATCAGCTGAAAAACATCTTGTCCTGATCCTTAACGCCCGTAAAAGGTTTAGATCAGTTATCGTTAGTCTTGATGTCTTTGATAATATATTTTGCTTCGCCTGCAGGCGTCTTGACTACGATCTTATCGCCTTTTGCGTGCCCGAGAATTGCAGCTCCCACAGGTGATTCGTTCGAGATCTTGCCCTTAAGAGGATCAGCTTCGGAAGAACCGACAAGGTAGTATTCGTCTTCTTCGTCATACTCACAATCGTAGAGTACTACGACGTGACCCATTTTTACGATGCTCGTGTCGTTATCTTCGTCAATGAGGACGTAGTTTGAAAGTATAGCTTCGATCCGTGCTTTTTCAGCCTCGTTTTCACGCTGAGCTTCTTTTGCTTCATCATATTCGGAGTTCTCTGACAGGTCGCCGAATCCGCGGGCAATTTCAAGGCGGTTTGCAATCTCGATCGTTTTCTCTCCCTTTAAATATTCAAGCAGTTCCTGATAGTGCTGAAGACCGGTTTTTGTAAGGTGTGTAGGTTTTTCTTTCTTTTTCTCACTCATTTTGATCAGATCCTTTTCTATCTATAAACTTCGTTACCCGGTACCGCCGCAGGGGACAAACTGTCCGGAGGGCATCGTTTGATCGGTTAAAGACCGTTATTTAACCGGAGTAATATTTTTATCTTTAAGAATGACGTCGTGTGCTCCGCCTTCTATGATGCTCGTGGAGGAGACCCTGGTCAGTTTTGCTTCACGGTGAAGCGAAGCGATATCCTTAACGCCGATATTGCACATCGTTGACCGGATCTTACCGAGCGTCATCTCAAGGTTATCCCTGAGGGGACCGGCATAAGGTACGTACGAATCAACGCCTTCCTCGAAAGAAAGCTTTGCGTTTCCGCCCATATCATAGCGCTGCCAGTTCCTTGCACGGTTCGAGCCTTCGCCCCAGTATTCCTTGTAGTAGTTTCCGTTGATGTTGATCTTGTTGGACGGACTTTCGTCGAAGCGGGCAAAGTACCGGCCGAGCATACAGAAATCGGCTCCCATAGCAAGAGCAAGGGTAAGATGGTAATCGTGGACAATGCCTCCGTCAGAGCAGAGCGGTATATAAATACCTGTTTCCTTCAAATACTCCTCGCGGGCTTTATTGACTTCGATCACGGCAGTAGCCTGGCCGCGTCCGATGCCTTTCTGCTCTCTCGTGATGCAGATCGAACCTCCGCCGATACCGATCTTAACAAAATCCGCGCCGCAGTCGGCAAGGTATTTGAACGATTCGCCGTCAACGACGTTTCCGGCTCCGACTTTAACTTTTCCGTTGTATTCGGTCTTTACCCATTCCAGAGTATCCTTCTGCCATTCAGAATAACCTTCCGAAGAGTCTATGCAGAGGACGTCGACTCCGGCTTTTACAAGTTCCGGAACTCTCTCCTTATAATCTCTGGAATTTATCCCTGCACCGACCATATACCGCTTGCTTGAGTCAAGCAGTTCGAGCGGGTTCTCTTTATGTGAATCATAGTCTTTTCTGAAAACGAAATACTTAAGCTTCTGCTGGCTGTCAATAATAGGCAGGCAGTTCAGCTTGTTTTCCCAGATGATATCATTTGCAAGCTTCAGCGAAACGGTCTCGTCGCCGCAGACGAGCTTGTCAAACGGTGTCATAAACTCTTTAACTTTCAGCCCGAGATCCATCCTGCTTACTCTGTAATCGCGGCTGGTGACGATGCCCATAAGCTTTCCGTGAGCAGTACCGTCATCGGTAATGGCGATAGTGGAGTGGCCTTTTTCGTTCTTAAGTTTAAGAACGTCTTCAAGCGTGTCGTCCGGTTTCAGGTTAGAGTCGCTGATAACGAATCCTGATTTGTATTTTTTTACACGCGATACCATATCGGCCTGGCTGTCTATCGGCTGAGATACAAAGATAAAAGAAAGACCGCCGCATTTCGCAAGAGCGATCGCCATACCGTCATCCGAAACCGCCTGCATTACGGCTGATACGAGCGGAATGTTGATCGAAAGGGGAGATTGCTCTCCTTTTTTGAATCTTACGAGAGGTGTTTTAAGGGAAACATTATCCGGAGTACAGTCTTTTTTCGTCAATCCCGGAATAAAAAGATATTCGCTGAATGTGTATGACGGTTCGTCGTAGATAAAGGCCATGATACCCTCCTTGCAAATGTATATATTTGCTAAAACATTATACCGATTTTTTCGTCTGTTGTCAATCGCATTGATATTGACGGCGCGAGAAAATTATTCTAAAATGAAGCATATCATAAGTTTGGTTTTATGGAGGTCGTACATGCCGCTTTTACTTATAAGAGACGATATTACAAGGGTCAGATGCGACGCTATCGTTAACGCCGCAAATTCATCTCTGCTCGGAGGCGGAGGCGTTGACGGCGCGATACATAAAGCAGCAGGCCCGGGGCTTATGCGTGAGTGTTCCAGACTCGGCGGATGCAGGACAGGTGATGCTAAACTTACAAAAGGCTACAAACTTCCGTGTAAATACGTTATCCACACCGTCGGGCCTGTTTGGGAAGGAGGTAAAAGCGGAGAAGAAGAGCTGCTTCGATCGTGCTACAGCAGTTCATTGACGCTGGCAGTCTCTAAAAAATGCAAGAGCGTCGCGTTTCCGCTGATATCATCAGGCGTTTACGGATATCCTGCAGACCTTGCACTGAAAACCGCTGTTGACGAGATCTCGGCTTTTCTGATGGACCCGGACAATACCGATCTGACCGTTTATCTTGTCATCTTCAGCAGAGCGGCGTTTGACATAGGCCGGGAAAGGTACGGCAGCATCGAATCGTTTATTGACGACAACTATTCCGAGCCGTTCGTTTTGAAGGAACGCCGGTCCGGCCGTTTGAATCGTTTGCATTCATTGCCATCTTCATACAGCAGTTTATCTGAAGATGTTTCGGAAGATAACGTCGAAGAATATTCAGAAGATCATTTTGCAGGTCATTACGAAAAACAGTCTTCAGATAAGTATTCTGTCGAAGGGTGTTCTGCAGGCGCAAAGTATGAAATAAGACCTCCGTGCGACTTCGAAGAACATCCGTTTTTCAAAAGAGATCGTAAGCTGTCCGGAACGGCTTATGAACAGAATACAGCCCAGGCGCCACAGTCGAAAAGAGACAGAACGATCCAGGAAGCACTGAATAAGATCGATGAAAGCTTTTCTGAGATGCTTCTGAGAAAGATAGATGAAAAGGGCATGAGCGACTCTGAATGCTACAAAAAAGCAAATATTGACCGCAAGCTGTTTTCAAAGATCAGAAGCGACAGGGCTTACAGACCGAGCAAGAACACGGCGATCGCGTTCGCCATTGCCCTCGAACTGCCGCTTCCGGAAGCGAAAGACATGCTGATGAAGGCGGGATACGCGCTGTCTCACAGCAGTAAATTCGATATAATAATCGAATATTTCATCAGCAGCGGAAATTATAACATTTTTGAGATAAACGAGGCACTGTTTGCGTTTGATCAGTCTCTGCTCGGTTTTTGAGCGGTTTTTAAAGCGAATGAACGGCCTTGTTCGAACGTGTAAAAATGTCGCTTTACAGGCGACCAAATAAAAGATCCCGCGGAATATAATGTGATCGCCGAGTGAGAAACCGGCGATCATTTTTATGGGAGGAACTTTAAAATGGAAAAAAAGAACAACGTAACTGAACTGGTATTCATCCTTGACAGAAGTGGCTCGATGGCGGGGCTGGAGAACGACACGATAGGCGGATTCAATTCGCTTATTGAAAAGCAGAAGAAAGAGGAAGGCGAGTGCTTCGTTTCAACGGTACTTTTTGACAACGTGAGCGAAGTGATCTACGACCGCGTAAAATTGTCCGAGATCAGACCTATGACAGGTGAAGATTATTACGTAAGAGGAAGTACGGCGCTTATTGACGCCATAGGCGGAGCGATACATCACATCAGCAACATCCATAAATATGCCAGACCCGAGGACGTGCCTGCGCATACTATGTTCGTGATAACGACCGACGGAATGGAAAATTCGAGCCGCGAATATACGAGCGATCAGGTCAAAAAAATGGTAGAGAGCAAAAAGGAAAAGGACGGGTGGGAGTTTTTGTTTATCGGTGCCAATATCGATTCAGTCGAGACGGCAAGGCATTTCGGGATCGGCAGGGACAGGGCCGTCAATTACCACGCCGACGGGCGTGGCACAGCTGTCCTTTATGAGGCGGTAAACGATGCGGTCGAGTGTGTACGTAAGTGCAGCAGTGTCGCTCCGACGTGGTCCCGTAAGATAGACGAGGACAATGAATCGCGAATTAATAAAGATAGCAGCAAACCGGAAAAACCTAGAAAATTTTTTAGAAAAGGCAGATAAATGCTGAAAAATAGCATGATCAATGCGCTTTTTAAATTTGCTTGACAAAGTTCGTGGCCGGTGCGAAAATACTTTCGTTTAATCAAATGATGATAACGAAAGGAATCGTCCGGCCATGGAACTAACCAGCAGAGAAAGATTTATAAGAACTTTTAAGCATCAGGAAATCGACAGGATTATTATGCTTGACTATCCCTGGGCTGGTACTCTTAAACGGTGGCATGAAGAAGGTCTGCCGGAGAACGTTGCCTGGGATGATTATTTCGGATTTGATAAAAGGATCACGGTAGGCTGCGATATTACTCCCAGGTTCGAGACAAAGATACTTGAAGAGACCGAAAGATACGTTATCCACACCACGAATTGGGGAGCGACGCTGAAATCATTTAAAGAACTTGATTCTACGCCTGAGTTCCTCGATTTCTTTATTTCCGACCCGGAACACTGGGAGATAGCCAAATCGCGTATGACCCCGACTGATGACAGGATAGACTGGGCCTGGCTTGATAAGTATTATGATAAATTCCGCTCTGCAGGTGAATATATGGACCTCGATTTTTGGTTCGGATTTGATGTGACACACTCATGGGCATCCGGAACTGAGAACGTGCTGATCGGTATGTACGAGGATCCCGAGTGGATAATGGATATGTTCGATCATTATCTTAACGTCCAGCTTGCTTTGTTCGATAAGATACTTGCGAAAGGCTACAAATTCGACGGTATACACTGGCCTGATGATATGGGTTATAAGAATTCAACTTTCTTTTCTCTTGATATGTACAGGGAAATGCTTAAACCGTTCCATAAAAAAGCATGCGACTGGGCACACGAGAGGGGAATGTTCGTTGAACTTCACTCTTGCGGCTATATAGAGCCGTTTATTCCTGATCTTATTGAAATAGGTATAGACTGCCTGAATCCGATCGAGGTTAAGGCCGGAATGGATCCGGTGAGGATAAAAAAGAATTACGGCGATAAGCTTACTCTGCGGGGCGGTATCAATGCCGTATTGTGGCCGGACAAGGAGGCTATTATTGCTGAGCTTGATCGCCTGATCCCGATCCTGAAAGAAAACAGCGGCTATATTTTTGCTTCTGATCATTCCATCCCGAATTCTGTCAGCCTTGAAAACTTCACGGCTATTTCGGACAGGATCCATGAGCTGGGCAGGTATTGAATTGCCCTTTTTGTTCCTTTTTGTTTCCTGACGTGATCTTCGCGATTTTTTCGTTGACTTTTGTGCGGAGTCAATGTATAATCGCCTCCGCAGTGTGAGAGCTGCCGTTCAAAGTTCGCAAACAAATGCATTTGGAAGCGTATCGAAGTGGTCATA
>DBVV01000051.1 GCA_002308795.1 Mageeibacillus sp. UBA1255
GGATCTCTGTCAAGGCTGCGCCGCGATAAGGCGGCTAAACGCATTCCGGAAGGCGGTATCTCTCCCATAGATGAACTGGAAGAGCTACTGGGCGAGGGCGACGTGGAGGATAAGGTGGAAGCAGCTGAACTGGCCGCGGCCATTTCGGAGTTTCTGCGAGGCAGGAAGACGGAGGAGCGGGTGATGTTCATCAGGCGCTACCGCTTCGGCGAGGACGTAGCTTCCATCGCAGGGAAAACGGGCGCGTCGGAGAGCAAGGTTAAAATAACGCTGAAACGCACCCGGGACCGTCTGAAAGCCCATCTTGCAAAGAAAGGATTTTTATAATGAATAAAGAAACACTGAAAAATGCCATCGATAATATTGACAATGATCTTGTGTCCGAGGCCAGAGATTACGTGGCGCAGACCGGGAGAGAAAGCGGAAAAAGAAAAGTCGCGGGATTGCCCTCCATAATACTTGCTGCCGTTACCGCGTTTCTGCTGGTCGGAGGGATCACCGCCGGAATCATATTGGGCATCAAGATGTCCGGGGGGTCAACGTCCGGGATTCCAGGCACGCAGCCTGTTCCTGTTCCGGGAGCGAGCGTCGAACCCGGGGTGAGCGGCCCCGGAAATACGGCGGATCCGCACGGTACATCTCCGGAGAACGCCTTTGTGATGGGGGTCCTGAACGATCGCCTGCGCTTCATGATTATAGCCTGTACGCCGAAGATCGAATTATCCGCGGCCGGCGGCACGTTCAGACCGGTGTTCGGAACAGGGGACAGTAATCTCGTAAAAGACTGGCATGCTTTTTTCAATGCGATCGATAATAAGCCGATCGTTAAGGCCGTCGATCCCGCCAAGTCGGAATTATCGTTTTCGATCCGCGTTTGCAAAGGAAAATGGGATGGCGTCAATGATTTTTCGTACGTTTTTGATATTTACGAAGCGCAGGGTATCGTCGCGGTGCGTAACGAGCTCGCCGACGAGGTGATCGGTTCCGTAAAGTTGTCCGGCGATGAGCTTAAAGCGGTCAGGGAGGGTATATTCCCGACGCTGGGCTATTATCTGGATAAGGCAGCGGTTTTGCCTTTCGACGGTGCCTCGAGCGTGCAGATCGATATGAATCCGGGCGGCTTAGGCGCGGGAGGCAATGACAGCCAGTCGTTGTCAATAACAGACGGCGTAAAGATCAGAAATCTCGGGCAAGTACTTAGCAGCGTCCCGGTCGTCGAGTCGGACAACGACAGTTCTCCGGCGGGAGACGTGGTACGCATCCGCATCTTCGGAGAGGGCGGAGCAAACGGTTTTGACATCAATATTATCGGCGGTACCTGTATCAGCATTTCAAAAGGAAACACTACGCGTGTCTTCCGCATGTCGCGGGCCTCAGGAAGCGAACTCGAGATGCTTATCCCCGCGCTTCTGCAGTCTTCTTCGGATGCCGGATTCCCCCTTCGAAAACTGGAGCTCCCGGACGCGAATTTCCCCTTCTCGATCATGTGGGATTGCAATGGTGACGGGAAGGAAGACACGTTCTGCATCGAGTCCTACGGCTCCGGGATGTCGTACGAATCACTTTACTATATCGATGGCGCGACGGGCAATAAAACGCTCCTTTGCAGATCCGTGAATGAGACTCTCGGGATCGGGTTTGCCGAAGGCTTTTATGATATGCCGCTGCTGTTCAATTATGCCCATACGGTGCGTTTAAACGACCGTTCAGTGCTTGCCGATCCGTTTGCAGGGATCGTCGCCGTTGACGGCAAACCGGTGATCGTTCCGCTGAGGGAAGGCGCCCCGGGCAATAACGACAGTGCCGTTTTGACCGTGATCGAGAACGGCGAGGAGGTCAGTAAATATTTTGCCCTGGGAAAAGTCGAAAATCCGGAATTTATCGACGACGAAACGCTCCGCCTGCTGGATACTTTTATTGCAGAAGTCACGATCGAAAAGATCATAAAAGAGGGCAACGTTTCCCGCGCTGTTCTTTCATATGTTACGCTCTACGGCGAAGATGCCAAGTCGCTTTACCGGATCGCGGCGGGGGGTCTGGTCAGCAGCATCGCCGGCGGCCCTGTTTCCCACGGTGATCTGGATACTATCAGGATCGATTTCGTTCTGAGAGCTCCGGGTGGCGTGAGCAGCGCTGCCGGATATTATTTCTGCGGCAGTTATACTTTCCAGGAGCGCGGCGGCAACAGCTATGTGGAGTTTATTACGCGGTCGATCCATTCCGTCGGAAGGAGTTTAAAAGTGGCACAGGGCACGTACGCCAGGATTAACGCGCTCATCAACAGTGCGGTTCAAGCGGGTGAGGAATGAAAAAACGGGAGTTGATCCATCCACAATATAAATAGTGACAAGTAACCCCAAATATGATAAACTAAAGGCGATGAAAAAAGCACGATACTGAAAAATCAACACGCCCTCAAAAAGTGTCATAGCTGGAGGTGAATGTTATGATAACAGGAAGCAAGAGTAAAATCACGATCTTGGCGCTGCTGATAGCGTGCGTTATGATCGCAGGGACATTATCGTCATGTACGTGGGGGTTCCGCGTACCTGACGCAAACAGCACAGAAAAACCGGGCGTCGCAAGCGCAGACAATGGGATCAGTACGTTGATTCCGAACACCCCGGGGGCAACAAATCGACCCACTGCTGCGCCTACCGCCGCTGCGCCTACCGCCGCTGCGCCCACTGCCGCTGAGCCCACCGCCGCTGAGCCCACCGCCGCTGAGCCAACCGCGGTTCAGCCAACCGCGTATCCGGATAATTATATCGATTTCACCTCATTGAAAACAACAGCCGCCGCGCTGACGAAAGCCGATTTCAGTCTGGGCCTGCAGCGGCCGAGGCAACATATACAGATGCTGGTGATACTGGTGTCCTTCACGGACGGTCATACGATCGGAAAGGATGAATTTGAGAACCTTTTCACCATGGATCACGACATCAATAACTGTATAAAATCAGTTTCATCGTACTACAAATACAACTCTTACGGCACGATCTCATTTGATTACCAATTCGTATACTACGACTCGGGACTGAGCTGCAGGGAAGCCTGGCTGCTTGTCAACGAGGAAGACGAACGCGGTAATTTCTACGGAAACAGGTATATTTACGATATTTTCAACGATATAAAAGCACACAGCTCGAAATACGGAATTGACGATTTCCAAAAACTTGACGGAGACGGAGACGGATTCGTTGACATCGCGACGTTTGTTTTTTCGGAAGACACGAAAAAGACAAACCCCGGCGAACCGGGAATATACGGTGTTTACGGCAGCGCTATGGGCACCACGAGCCTCAACGAATACATGCCGGATACGGCTTCTCCTGCGATGAAACTGTTCCTGAAGACCGGTCTTGAAGTTGTGTTTACTTCCCCGGAAACCAGGGTGAATAGATCCAGTTCAGGTATCAGGGTGATACTGCATGAGATCGCGCACACGTTCGGTGTATCGGACTACTATGACTTCTATTCGTACGAGGGCACGTTCATCAGCGCGTTCGGCGGTTTCGATCTTCAAGAAGAGGACGTCGGGGACTGGAATACTTATTCGAAATTCGGTGCGGGCATCCTGAAGCCGTACGTGGTCGACGGCCTTGAAGACAGTATCACGATCAAGATCGGCTGCTCTTCTGAGAAGAACCAGGCGATCCTTATCCCTACTTCCGCGGGCTGGAACGGGACGCCGTTCGATGAATTCATTCTGATAGATGTTGTGGCGCCGGTGGGGGCCAACGGGTTCGATTGGATCGTTGCCAACGACGAGCGTGAACCGGTCGGTAAACCGGATGGAGGAGTCAGGGTGCTGCACGTTGACGGCCGCCTGGAAAAGAATAAGGCGTTTCTTGACCCGTACACCGCAAAGCAGTTGTATGATGCCAGGGAAATATCCTGGATATCTTACGCGTTTTATTGCACCAACGGTATTGATCCTTCTATTCCCGGCCAAAGCCGGTACTACCACCTGGTTGAGATCGTGCCATCCGACGGCAGCAGCTGCTACCGCATTTGCACACCGCCGGAATTAAATTATGCGATATTACACTTGTTCAATACCGCCGACCTGTTCGGTCCGGGGGATGTTTTCAGTATGGAGACCTGCCGCGACGCGTTTGCATCATACCCGCTGATGAACAACGGCAGCCGCCTGGATTATTCGGTGAAAGTAGAGCATTACGATACGGTCAATCACGAAGCGATCATCACGATCACGCGCGTCAAATAATCGTTGACCGTTGACGGCGAAGTGAAGCTGGTCATCGACCGGATCGTGATCGGCGATGACGGCATATTCGTTTTAGATATTGACCCGAAGACCGGCGCTTCGAAAAAGATAAAAGGACCTACGTGGGGAAAGAGAAGCGTGCGAAAATAACAAACGCGCAAAAATAACAAACGTGCGAAAATAACAAACGCGCCGTGCTGTTTATGCAAAAATATTTGCCTGCGCGACGCGTTTATTTAAATTATTCTGTTAAATCGACCTTAAATCATCAGCGGTGATCACTTACGCGTAAATTCGTAATCTCCGGTCCAGTTGGCCAATATTAGTGTTTTACCGTTTATTGTGGTAAAGTAGTATTCATACTCCGGTTCGCTATCCTTATTATAGATCAGCTGAAGCAGGTCACCGTATAAGTTCCAGTGGTAGGAGGAGCCGTACGCGCTTCCGGTCCCGTCTGATTCAAAAATAAGCGGGTATTCACCATCATACCAATTGCCCACCAGGTCGTCCTTGGTTACTTTAGTGTTAACGGTCCGGGCGTCTTTTGTGTTCCTTGAGAGCACAAACGGTTCTTCGCCTATATCATTATCGATAGAGAGCTTGTCACCGTCTATCGTGACGTAGACGTAATATGAGTTGCCGTTTTCTATGTAATGAAATCTCACCTCGTCTTCTTGAAGAGTCCAGCTGAAGAAATCTATGACACCGTTGTTGTAATCTTCGCCGAACCCGTTTTCATAAAATTGCAAATAATTGCTGTTGGCATCATTCAGGTCAAAATCCCATCTGCCGATCAGTTTGTTCTTGTCCACCGTCTTGGTGGTCCGGGGCTGTTTCCTGACGTATTTTATTGCATCAGTTTCGCCGGATGGTTTCAGTTGCAGCTTGCTGTCGGTCAGTTCGACGATCCGGATCACTTCGTCTTTGTCTTCTGCAGTGACGATAAGTTTATCTTCTGTTTTGAGCCATGAAAACGGATACAGAATTCCGCCGCCTTTGATCTCGCCTGCGCCGTCTTTTTCAAAAATATAGTTGACGCCGGAATCAATTTCCTCTCCAGTTTCATCATCAATTGTCTGCATCGACCATATGCCTACGATCGGATCTACCGGTTCCTCCGTGGGGGTTACCGGCGCTTCTGTGGGGGCATTAGCCGGCTCCTTCGTTGCTGTTCCAGGATCGTTTCTGATAAACAGGCAAGCTGTCAACGAAAATACCAGGGCCAGTGCCAGCACCGACAAAATTAAAATCTTGATTTTGTTCATAACGATACCTCCCGGGTAAAAGTATATCTAATTTTACCCCGTTACATGCCCCGATGTCAATATTGCGGGTTTTGGGGGCTGCTCCCGGCGCGGCTCCGCCGGAAGAAATGGGACA
>DBVV01000158.1 GCA_002308795.1 Mageeibacillus sp. UBA1255
TCGAATGATTCGAATTTTAAATGAATGTGTTTTCCTTCTCTCTCTCCGCTACAACAACTTTACGCTGTGGTACAGTGCGATGACCGTGTTCAGCCCGGTTTCGTCAATAACGCCGGTGTTGTAATATTTGCCGTCCCGCGCTTTTAATTTGAGTTGTTTGCAATATGTAAACAACTCGCCCCAAACGGCGCGCACAGGTATATTTTCAAAAACACTACATCACAGAGGCGAAGATTTCAATCCAACACCGCGCCGACGGCCCTCAGGCGCGCACGAACGGCGCTAACGTCAACGGAATGAACACACGCGCCGGACTTCATTGCCACACCGGCAGCGACACCGGCCGCCTGCCCCAGACACGCGCATATAGGCATGATGCGCACAGCCGAATGAGCCTCGTGAGTTGCCGACAGGCAGCGCCCGGCGACCAGCAGATTATCGTACTCCTTAGGCAGCAGCGAGCGGTACGGGATCTTATAATACTCGCCGCCGTTGAAATAATAAAGCGTTGTCCCGGTGCCCTCGGGATTGTGGATATCGATCTCGTAATTCCCGACCGCGATCGTATCCTCGAAATCGACCATTTTCTTTATCTCTTCAGCAGTGAGCACGTGCTCCCCCTTAAGCTTACGGCTCTCGCGCACGCCGATGTGGCTGGCGATCGAGACGAGCTCGGCATCTTTGCACGCGGCAGAATTCTCCTTCAGGAACCGGAACATCTCGTATACCTGCCTTCGCCCCTCAAACTCCGCGTCGCTGAGTGAAAACGGGTCGGTCGGATCGTGACGGATCACGCGCGTCGTATTAAGGTGAAGGATGTTCTTGCCCGGACCGATAAACACCAGCAGATTCTCGCGGGGATTGCGGAGTTTACCCTCCTGCTGAAATTGATTGTACAAGACGTTCAGCGCAGGCTTTTCCTTGAGGAAAAGGTCAATATCAACACCCGCCATACGGAAACACGTTGTCAACGGCTGGCAGAGATTGTCCGTCTCACGCCCGAGCTGATAATCGCATCCAGCCAGGAACATCAGTTCGCCGTCACCGGTAGCGTCGATATAGTTTTCTGCATCGAACGTCAGAACGCCGGATTTTGTCGAAACTTTTACGCTTTTGATCTTTCGTCCTTCGCACACCGCTTCGACAACTGCCGCGTGAAACAGCACCCGCACACCCGCTTCGGTCAACATATCGTCGAACACAAATTTATAGAATTCCCACGAGTTTTCTCCGTATTTTGCGAACCTTTCGCGCATTTCGGTAAAGATCCCGCCGCACAATATCCGCCGCTCGCTGTCCTTCGTGGTGTACAACATAAACGGGTACACGAGGCTCTCGCTCATAGCGCCTCCCAGCTGCCCGGTCTTCTCGATCAGCAGCACGCTGAGCCCTTCCCTCGCTGCACTGACTGCCGCCGCAACTCCGGCGATCCCTCCGCCGGCAACGATCAGATCGTATTTATCCATGGTACCTCCTTTCCTACTCTTTCACATCAATTTAATCTTCCTCTTCTTCAGCAGGAACACGTAAGCCCCGGCTGATACAACGGTATCGAACGCATTGCATATTCCGAACAGCAGCGCGATCCCGATCAGCGTCGGAGTCCATACACCTGTGACATACAGAATGAACGCCGTTCCGTAGTAGATCGTGTTCGTCACGACCGATTCAAACAGCATGTAATTGGTTTTCCCAAGGCCGTAGAACGTCGCGTCAAATACGTTCTGGAAAGCGAACAACACGTAGAAACCGAGCAAAATAAGTACCAATTTGAACAGCTTGTCAACGTCGGAGAACTGCAGAACGTGCGTCATAAACGGCTTCCAGAGCGGTATTGTCGCACACCAGATCACGCAGACAATAAACGTGATCGCGAAGTAACCGGGAGTGTTTTTACGGACGTTGTCCTCGCTCTCCGCAGTCTCCTCTTTGATCAGTTCGCCTAGCTGAAGGATCGGAAGAAGCAGCCAGCCCCAGATGAAATTGTTGGCGACCCAGTACGTCCCCTGTTCGCCTACGACGTTGACCATACGCGCCACCATGAGCATATACGCTACGTTGCGGACAAGTGATTCCAGGCCGGAGATTCCGCCGATCTTCAGGAAGTCTTTCATCCAGCCGAAATCGAGCTTTTCTCTGGTAAATACGTTGACGTCTTCCCTATGCAGCAACAGGAGCGAAACGGCGAGGAGCAGGACGTTGACAATAATATTCGAATAGCCAATGCCGTTCACGCCGAGGTTCATTGACACCGGCAGAGTGGATACCAGGAACGTGTCGAACACTAGCGATAGCACCAGTCTGGCTCCGGTCAATATGTAGATATACCTGCTTCTGTTTACGGATACCAGTGCGACGAGCGCAAATTGGGCGAGTATCGAGAAGACGTTGGCAATGCTTTCTATACGGATATATGAAGCGGATGCGGCGATTATGGTTTCGTCCGCGGCCATCAGCGAGAGCAGCTGTTCAGCGAAGATAAATACCACCGCTGACAATACAGCGTAAACGCCTAGCGATACCAGCATGCCTGTGCGAACGCGGTTCGAGAATGCCTTTTTATCCTCTTTCACTTTTCCGATGAAGAAGAACAGCGGAAGGATGATCGCCTCGCTCAGCACTTCATACAAAAGGTTTACCCACGAAAGCTGCCCCGCGATCGAGAACGACCAGTCGCCCGGAAGCTGTCCGAGAAAGAACACCCGCACCGTCGTGTATATGGTCGGGCAAAGGCCGAGGACAAGGAGTGCGAGGTAGAGTTTGTGGTTGATGTTTTTCAGGGATGATTTCAGCTTGTTCATTTCATTTTTGCCTCGCACTTGATTGCTACACCGGAGTGTTTGGAAGTGGCTTCATCATAGTGCATGGGTCTGAACTACGGAAATAATTTGTGCATCCGTAAAACACGTTTCCGTTCTGACGATTCATCTTAACGATCATATAACCATCCTTACACTTTGGGCACTTGTAGATATCATGCTTATGGACTCTGTCGTTTGTCATAAAATCACATATTTCAGGCTCATTTGAGCAAATCCAAAGATTCAAACCATAGTTTTTATTAAACTCATATTTAAGCGGAAATCCACAAACCGGACATCTAATACTGAACAAATCGACCGTTTCCATATTGATTTCCGGGTCATGTGGCAAATTGTAGTCTTTAATTAGTTCTACAAGAAATCTGGAAGGTCTGTGTTTTGGTGTTGCAAGATAAACTCTGTTCTTGGTTCTCGTCAATGTAACATAGAAAAGGCGCCGTTCTTCAGCATAAGGCATACTTTTATCTTCATAGGTGACAAGCTTGATAATAGGATCATCTTCTATCTGACACGGAAAACCAAATTTCCCTTCAAATAGATTAATGAGTATCACGTTATCATATCCAAGACCTTTTGCACTGTGAGCGGTCATAAATGTCAGATTGGCTTTTGGATATTTTGCAGATTTAACTCTGTTGTTCGGCAATTCACTGAAACCTCCGGCATTATAAAGCTTATACATATCGTAGTTATACCGACCAAGAAGTAGTATTGATGATTTTTCGCCAAACTCGTCTATTATTTTACCGATGATATTTTCAACCAGAGCGGCGAGTGCCTTCATAGGCTTGAAACTGTCATCAAAAGTCTCAATAACAATAGGGTTTTCCAAGTGTTTTGGAGAGACAAGCTGCTTTCTAATTTGTGTTGTGTTCTTTTGAACAAAGCCGCCCGCCATATTTATAAGTTCCTGTGAATTCCGATATGTATGCGTTATTTTGAGTTCAGTACCGGCTCCCATCAGTTCAAGAAATTTAGTGAACAGTGTGATATCGGAACCCGAGAAAGCATATATCGACTGCCAGTCATCACCAACAGCAACGACCTTTGCTTTTGTGATTTCTGAAAGCCGCTTTGTGAGATTGAAACGCTGACGGGCAATGTCCTGGAATTCATCAATTATGATATATTTGTAGGGCAATTCAATATTCTGCTTCTCAATCTCATGCAGATAAAAATGCGCGTCGTTTATCATATCTGCAAAGTCAATTTCGTTTCTTTGCTTCAATGTGGCCTGATAGTGATGATAGACTTCTTCGGCAATATCAAGGAAAAGAAGAGAACGGGCGTTGTCTGTTTTCTTTCTCAATATCTCAAACCCGCCTGCATCGTAACCGGTCGTTTTATACTGTTCAATAAACTGCATCATAAAATAAATGAGTTTGAAAATATACTTGTCTTTCCCGGTTTCGACGATTTTTTTGTATACTTCGGTTAAATCACGCGGTTTAAGGACAAAGCCTTCTTTTTCTAGCGATTCACGCAGATGATCCAAAAGAGAACGTCTGTCGTTGTACAACGACCATGTTTCGATGAGGGTTGATTTGCAGGCTTTGTGAAGTTCTCTTTTGTCCCTTATCGCTTTTTTATATCTTGCTATCTCCTGAGGAGTAAAAACGTTGCTGTAGCAGTTCTCAGTAAGGGCATAATGCTCGAGCCAAGCTGAGTGTTCCCCCTGTGAGATATAAAAATCCGGGGTATACTTTTTGTTTCTGGACAAAAGAGACTGCGGATAAACACGCTCGTACTCGTAATCGATCCCATTGAGATAAAGGAAGTTAGCAATTTGAACTTCCTGAACGGAGCGAAGAAATTCGCCCGTCAATGTTTTGACGTGTTTCGTGCGTTGCTGTTCAACTTTCTTGACGTATTCTCCAAGACCGCTTTTTAGAGTTTCATAATCCTGTGCAGCCTTATGAAGATGGTATTGATTGAGGTTATCAAACTTGAAGACATCTTCGGTTAAGTCAAAATAATACCCAAGAAAAAGCACCAGATTTCTCATCAACTGCTTGTTGTTAAAAATCGATTTTTCGAGCATATCAAATATGATTTGATACGACGAAAAATTGATTTCAGGGGGTTCAACCGAAAAACGCTTAACGATTTCGAATGCAAACTTATGGAAAGTGCAAATTTTAGCGGGGATTTTCAAACTCTTGTTAATTCTGTCTTTCAGCTCGTCGATTGCTTTATTTGTGTACGAAATTACTATTATTTCTGTGGGGTTAATATGTTTTTTCTCGACAAGGTATTTGACTTTTGCAGCCATCGTAGTCGTTTTACCTGCACCTGCGCCAGCGACTAAAAGGCAATAATCATCATCCGTTATCACTGCACGCCTTTGTTCTTCGTCGAGTTTTATTGCCGGATCAATATCTTTGAGAATGGTATCAAAATATGAAGACTCGCGTTCAAGAATGTCATCAACATATTTCGAATTATGTGCCACGGCAGTTTCGTCAATCGAACGCATTCTTCTGAGAAAACGCTTCATAGAGTCGATATCTACGCGCAATTTCCCAGAGTTGTTGATTATGGATTGAGCAACCATCCGGTTATTGAGTACCGTGCAGTAGTCCCCGTAAACTTCTCTCAAGTATTCGATGTCTCTGTGAGTAATATAGTGCTCAGAGGATAAAAGAGAGTTGTAGTCTGCATCGAACGATATGAGTATATTACCTATATTTGAGTAATTAACAGCTATATTATTACTGTTCTCTTTCTGAATATTAAAGTATTCGGAAGGAAGACCGCAGTGCGGACATTTATTCGCTTTATCGGATATTTTATTGTTGCATTCCGGACACGTGATAAGCGCCATTTTCTCCTCCCGGATGATCAGACCGTCTGCTGTTTGATAATGCCCAATCTCGTAAGTCTTTCAAGTATTTCTGTTTCAGTTCGTTTTAACGTCACAGCAATTTCGGATATCGGGACATGCTTGCCATAAAGATCGATCAGTGCCTCATCATAATTACTTGTCCACGGTTTTCCTTGAAGTTCTGCGGATTCATTTTGAAAATTATTGAGTTCTATAATCGCATGTATATTTTCTAAAATAAACCGTTGCGCATCAGCATTGTAAACCGTTACATAGTACAGTCTGTTGTTATGTGCCTGACGTTCTTCCCTAGAGATTCCAATTGATTTCCCTTTTTCTGTAGGAATTTTATATTTCTTTCCATCTGCAAATTCCTGTTCAACAAGAAGACCACTTTTAAGAAGGAACGAAGTGATGCTAGTGTGCCTTAGCTTTGACATTGTTTCTAAATCGACCAGATCATTGATCCGTTTTGTTATTTCACTTACAGGGATAGGTTTGTCATCGATCTGGTATTTATTTAATTCTTCCGGAGTAATCGTAAAACCCATCTTTTTTCTTTTCTGAGATTTTTCGATTATACCGCCGTTTTCTATCAGCTTTCTAAGAATATCAGAAACATAAAACAGACAGCGGGAGATTCTGACTTGATTAATGCACTCATTATCAGGCACGGCGGAGTCTGTCAATGGATCAATTCCATTTGCCAGCTTATCCAAATACATTTTTGCCCGCTGCAAGGTTTCAAGTTCAGTCATATTATCCAAACTCCAATCACTTCGTCATGTGTAAAAAAGGCTTCAATTTACAAGGGCGATTCTCTGAAAAAAGTCCCACCGTGGTCCGCAGTACGTTGCCGCCTTATGCGTGGTGGGCTCTGTCATATAAAGTATACATATTTCAGCTTTTCTTTGTCAATGATTTTTATGTCTGGACTTGAAAAATCATGCAATTTTCATAACCGGTCTGCTCGATTTTCTGTTGGAGGAAAACGGCATGCTAGTCAAGTGCGTGAGCAGTCCGGCCAAAACCTGATGCTAGAGGCGCAGGCTCCGGGCGCTGCCTCTCAACTGCGCCAAAGTCAACTTTGGCACACAAATTGGTTTTTTCGAGGTTCGTGTGCCACTCCGGCGCTGTCTCCTGGCTCGTTTGCGGTCAATGTTGGCACACAAATCGGTTTTTTCGAGGTTTGTGTGCCAGCCGGGCGCTGCCTCTAACTTCGCGCTAGGTCATCGTTGGCACACAAATCGCTTATTTCAGGTTTTGTGTGCCAGCCGGGCTCTGCCTCTCACTTGCGCAGAGGCCAACTTTGGCACACAAATCGGCTTTTTCAGGTTTTGTGTGCCACGCCGGCTCCGTTTCTCGCACATTAGAAGAGGAAAAATGAAAAATTTGTGGCACACAAAACGCCCGAATTTAAAATCGTGTGCCACCCCTCCTCAACCACCGCCAAAAAATGAAAAATCCGTGGCACACAAATCGCCCGAATTTAATATCGTGTGCCACTCCTCCTCAACCTACGCCAAAAAATGAAAAATACGTGGCACACAAATTGCAAAAATTGGAGATCGTGTGCCACTCCTCCTCAACCTCCGCCAAAAAATGAAAAATGCCCAATTTTATCATCATTAAGTTTAATTTGATCATTTTCGCCCAAAATGATCAAATTGAAGCGAGGATCATGCATTTAAGCATCCTCGATCCCAACATCATTTAGAATCGTGCGCGGCGTCATTCTTTGAAAGCAGGTACAGGCAATACTGATTCATGCTGATACCCTCCTCTTTTGCATGGATCGCTAAGGATCTATGAAGGCTCTTGGGCATACGGAGCTTGAATTGCCCGGAATACTCCGCAAGATCCGGGTCCTGCTGAGGCTCGGCGATCTCCAGCCCTTCCCCAANNGAGCAGCCTCTAGCCAGGCTTTCTTCGCATCCTCCGCATTGGCGACAATGCCTTCCATCGTTTCAGCGCAGGTTAAACATCCGGGCAGTTCCGGGTATCTTGCCCCGTATCCTCCTTCTTCCACGTCGGGGACAATTTCCAGCCGGTATGGTAGCGACATATAATATTCAAGCGTTTTCTCCATCGTTTTCCTCACTCTCTATACTTTATTTTGTACTTTTCAGGATAAAGCAGAGTGTACGACTACAGCCGGCCTTCTCTTTTTCAGGATCCGGTCAGCGCGCCGTCAAAGCTTTCGATCTTCCACGCGTCGCCTTCCCTGGCAAAGATCAGCGTAGCGTTATATTTTTTATTATACTCACTGGAATACGTCACGCCGTACAGTTCGTACGCCGTTTCCACCCGAACTTTACCATCAATGAAAGCCGAAACAGTCACGCCTAAAAAAGCATGCTGCGGCTTCGGTTCCCTCTGAATGATCATTGCCGGGTCGAACGCGACGTCTTCGACCCGAGGAAGTCTCCGCTCCAGGTATATCATGCCGTTATACCTTGTGGCGCGGCGGTCCAGACGGCCGAAATATGAGCTTGCCGTTTCCGCCGTGTAGACAGAATAATACAGCTGTCTGATCTGCTCCCACTCAGCCTCCGTGTACGCGTATGCTTCCGGTCCCGCACCGGGGGGCTGGTAGAGAACAGGAAAAGTGACAAAGTCGTTTTCGTCTTTCAGCGGTTTATATTGCCCGTATATTTCAAGATACTCCAGACGGTCGCGCTCGATCATCCTCTCCTCTATTTCTTCCACGGTGACCGTCGGTTCGGCGGTGTCCGTGAGCAGTTCCAGCACGGAGCCTCCGGAGATACGCCATTTGCCGTTGTCCTTCGTAAATTCCGCGGTATACGTCTGCTCGGTGACACCGTCGCGGCAAAGGCAACGGATATTGACAGCGGCCCGCGTGTCGGAATTGTCAACGATCTCGATATGATCGATCAGCCGGTAGCCGTCGCCGAACGGAAGCACGGGCCCGTCGTAGTACGCCGGGTCAGCATTGAACGCCACGCCGTCATCATCGTCTGCAGTAATTATAAAGCGGTCCGAGATGCCTCCGTCACAGTCAATGCAGTATGCCAGCCCGGGCAGCATGATACTGTACAGTCTTTTCTGCGTATACGTCGGTCCGACGTCAGGTTTCAACACTTCCCAGAAAATCTGCAGCGCAGGTTTGTAATCAAACCGCGGGGCGCCCTTGCCGCTGATCCAGATGCCCGCGTCATATCTGAGCCCCTCGTACAGTTCAAAAAGCACGTCCAGCAGTTCGGCCGCCGTTGCCGTTTTCAGTTTTCCTTTATCGCGCTCGCTGATGAGCCTGTACGTTTCAACGCAAGCACGGTATCTGTCCCGAAACCCCTCAGGATTGCCGTAGTATTTTTTAGCATATTCATCTAAACTTTCAGGCGTGAAGATCCGGGCAAAGTCATACGGGTCAATGAAATATTCGATCTCATAATATGAGAATATCTGGTCTCCGCACAGTACCGCGCCGTCTGCCGGAAATTCCCGCCTCATCCGGTCAATATCCTCCGAATACAGCAGTTCGACCTCCTCTGCCGAGAAAACGACCTCGGTAAAATACGGACTCGCGGTCTGCCATTTTACGTATTCGAGCAGTTCCGCTTTTGGCACGCCAAACGTCCGGATCTGGTACACGATTCCCGGATAAGAGCGCGTGTCGGCAGTTTGTTTCATCAGCTGCGAATAAGATCCGTCTTTGTCATAATAACTGTCGTTTTTGTACCCCATTGCCTCCGCAAACTCATACGGAAGATGATCGACCCGCTCTGTGAACCGCTGAACGAACGTCGGCGTGTAGAACCACTGCTCGTCAATGTAGTCGAAGTTGCCGGAGTGGGGTTTCTCCGGAAAAACAGTGTTCTGCCACTGCCTGTACTCCTCTTTATTCTCCTCGCGCCACGCGATCCAGGCGGAATACGATCTGTAATAGTCGGGTATGTCCGGCGTGGGTCCAGCCGTCGGCGGCAGCGTGGGAGTCTGCGTCGGAATTTCGGTCGGAGTCTGCGCGGGCGTTCCGGTCGGTGCGGGCATTTCCGTCGGGACAGGCGTCGGGAAAGGCGTTTCCGTCGGGACAGGCGTCGGGGGCAACGTCGGCGGATCCGTTTCCGCCGGAGCGGTTTCGCCGGGAGAGGAGGTCAATATCGATACGGGCGACGTATTCTGAGGCTCCGGGGGACTCTTTTTGTCAAGGATAAGATAAAGCACGATGCTGGCCGCGCAGAAGATCACGGCAACGATTGCTGACGTCGCGATCCCGAAAACCGTTCGGCGCGATCCGGAGCTGCGTTTGGCGGGAACAATGCCGACGCCGTCCGCCGGTGCGCTGCTTTCGGAAGCCGCGGCAAACATCGATGCCTCTTCGGCAAGGTCGCTGCTGATATCTTTTACAGAACTGCGTATCAGCGCTTCTTCGGCAGAAACGGTTCCGAGTTCATCGGTCTCACGGTCCGTCATACGTCGATCCCCTCCTCTGCGAGATATTTGCGCAGTCCTTTCCGGATGCGGCTGAGCGTGGAATTGACCGTCCCCTCCGGTATCCCGAGCTTTTCGGAGATCTCGGATATTTCGGCATCATAATAATAGCGGGCAACGAATATCAGGCGCTTCTCCGCGGGGAGTTTGTGGAGATATTCATTCAGAAGCGCACTCACGGTAAGCCGTTCGTCCGGATCCGGCTCCGGCGCGGCGTCGTTTTCCGCCTCGACCATGTTCGCCGTGCCACCTTCCGGCTGTCGCTTCCGGCGGCGCTGCGCTTTGAAACGGTTGATCGCGACGTTCCGCACGACCGCAGCGACGTACCGTTTCAGATCGGTGACTCGATCGGGCGCATCCGCGTTCCACAGCTGCAGGAAGGCGTCGTTGACGCACTCTTCCGCGTCCTCAGGGCTGCCCAGCACGTTAAAGGCAACGGTATGGCAATATCTGCCGTACTTTCGCTGCAGTTCCAATATGGCGTTTTCGTCGCGCTCCGCGAGCTGCTTCAGGATCTCTCTGTCTCCCAAGATGCGTTCCTCCGTCAATACGGCCTGTTTCGGAGAGGATCTGCCCGTTCACTCATATAGACAACTTTTTATTCGGAAAGCTTCCCGCTTTTTTCGACAATAAATCTGAATTCGCGCGGTCCTTCTACTTCCGCGATCAGCACGGGGTCTGTCCCTCGCGCACTCTTCATGGTGACGTCATACTACTCCCAAGCGGGCGGAAAGTCAACTATTTCGGCTTTTTTCCTGTTTCCGTGAAAAATGTGT
>DBVV01000036.1:0-175 GCA_002308795.1 Mageeibacillus sp. UBA1255
CTTTTTCATGAACTGGCGATACGTACCGCTCAGCATGGAGCATATTCTACTTGTATCAGATAAATCCTGCAACCAAATTATAGCACCGCGAATCCGGAAAGGAGGTGGTTTCAAAGAACACCGAACAGAAAGAGGCGACTGAGCAGAAGGCAGCAATGACCATCAGGTATGGCAA
>DBVV01000036.1:202-4671 GCA_002308795.1 Mageeibacillus sp. UBA1255
TTCCGCTTTGCTGAGAAGGGCAAAGGGACGATGAACGACAAAATTTTGAAGCTGATTCGCTCAGATCCCCTCTGCCAACCAACATCGTAAAGAGAATTTTCAAATTCTCTGAAAAAAACAGCGTAAAAGTACTTGACCCAAAGGCACCCTGATCGTTGAAACAGGCAGGCTGCTCGCGGCGTCCGGCTATGAGGTCCGCGCTTTCAATACTATCAATTTCAGGGAGTGCCATCGGGGATAGTGTGAAAACATCTATTACGACCATTACGGGGCCACCAGTCAAAAAAGAGTACAGCAAACAAGCCTGCAACTGTTGAAGAAAGTAACAGACTACTATCCGACCAAAGCCTCAAGAGAAATAGAACCGTCAGCGATAAGACCGAGAGAAATAAGAAGCTTGACAGCGTCCTTGGCAGCAGAAACAGTCTGCTTCTTCTTCAATTCTTCAGGCATGTCAAATTTCTGAAGATCGCACGGATTAAAAGTTTCTCCGGTTGAAATCATCGCGTAGATTGCGGTCAGTATCATACGAGCGATTGCAATAATGGCACGTTTCTTACCACGGCGTTTGAGAATTCGTTCGTATTTGATTCGGAAATAAGGATTTTTCTCGGAGGCTCTGACCGCAGCATGGGCAGCTTCTACCAATGCAGGTTTCAGGTAAACTCCGGCTCGAGAAATCCTGACAGATTTCTTCTTGCCCGCGGATTCATTATTTCCAGGCGTTAATCCCGCCCAACGGCAAAGACGCTTTGAAGAACCGAACTCCGTCATGTCGGTACCAATTTCCGAAACGATTGTTATTGCGAGACGGCGATCGATTCCGGGAATCGTGCGTAAGAGGGAAATGGTTCCTTCGTACACGGCAGTCAGTTTGGCAATAATCTGATCAATCTGGCTGATTCGCTTATCGATATCCGCGAAATGGCCCTGAACGAAAAGAAACAGGGGACGGTTCTCTGTATTAATAGAAAAGCAAAGAATATTCGAAATTCGAAAGATCAGTTGACGGCGTATGACGGCATAACGATCCAGTATGACTCGATCGGAAACCCGACCAACGACGGCATCTGGCAGTATACCTGGCAGCACGGAAAACAGCTGCAGCAGATGCAAAAGACTGAGGATGGGATTACCACTACCGTACAGTTCGTGTACAATGAGGACGGCCTGAGGACAAAGAAGACTGTTGTTTCCGGAAACAGTTCAACCGTTACGGAATATACCCTGCATGGAAAGAACATCGTGCACATGACGCGCGGAAGCGATGAACTGCACTTCTATTACGACGCGCAGGATAAACCGGCAATTGTGATCTTCAACGGCACGGCTTACGGGTATCTGTACAACCTGCAGGGCGACGTGGTGGCGCTGGTTGACGGAACGGGAACGAAGATTGTAGAATACACTTATGATGCCTGGGGCAAGCCGACCGGGAAGACGGGGACTATGGCAAACACTCTTGGTACGGCGCAGCCTTTCAGGTACAGAGATTATGTTTTTGATGAGGAGACGGGGCTATATTATCTGAGGAACAGGTTTTATGATTCATTGAGGTGTAGATTTAAAAATGCGGATGTATTGATTGAAAATAACTTGTACTTTTATTGCAAAAATATGCCAACAAGGCTAATAGATACAAATGGAACTATAGCTGTCGAGATGTAACAGGTTTTCATTGGACTTTATCTGCAAGCATTCTAATTTGTTGGAATGAAAATGAAGTTTATTTCATGACAGAGGACTAGAGTATGAAAATCATAAGAAAAATTCTGTTGATATTAGTTTTATCATTGCTTTTTGCTTCCTTTACAGTCGTCATTATTCTTTTTGTAGGTTTGTTTCATGCAAACAATCATGAAATAACTGATAAAAGCGCTTACCACCTATTGAATTATTACTTTGAGGTTGACCTTGATGATTATTCAACAATAATATACAAGTCATATGGAACAAATATACGGGAAGAATTCTTTACGATAGCAGTTCAATGTGACGAAGAAACCGTATGTAATAGCATTATAGAAAAAACGGATTTATATATTCCTGTGGCGGATATAACTATACAAGATGACTTATGGAAAAAATTACCTAAAACCATAACGGGATTCTATTGTTTATACCAATGTAATGAACTGGGGATGTGGACTCATCGAGTACTTGTTGCCGATGATATAACGCATATTATTTTTGAATACGATCCATAGTAAGTATCTTAACGCCATTGGGAGGGTTCTATTTGACAACAAGTAATGCACAGGGGAAGAATCTGTGGGCAAATGGCAAACACCACCTACTATCCGCTTCGCTGACTGACGAGGTCATCGAAAATGCTGACGACCACCATGGAGGTCAAGACCGAAAACACCTATCCCAGATGACACATAAACAGCACCAGCGGAATGTGGTTTATACCGAATCCTTTTGCGGATCAGTCCATAGACAATTAAACGCACTCCGGCAATTTCAGCAGATCTTGTTCCTGCTGACTTTGGCTGCCGGAGTGCGTTTATTTCTTATTTCAATCAGAGCAATGCGTTCTGCCGACTCTTTGTGCCGATGTGATGATTAGTTCCTTATGAAGACAAATGCAATGCCTTCAAGGGCTTTTATTATTTTACGGTCAGGACCAGATTGTCGCAGCCGTTGAACACCTTTTTGCCGATCGCTGTGAGCCCGTCCGGAAGATAGACGTCTGTAAGGCTTTTGCACCCGTCGAAAGCGCAGTCACCGATCTCTTTGAGGCTATCGGGGAGGAAGATCTCCGTAAGGCTCACGCATTCGCTGAAGGCGCCTTTGCCGATCCGGGTCACTCCCTCGGGGATCGTGACGCTTTCAAGGGCGGTGCAGTAACAGAACAGGCATTCGCCGATGACGGTCACCCCCTCCGGGATCGCGGCGCTTTTCAGACTGCGGCATTCGTCAAACGCGTAATCGCCGATGACGGTCAGGCACTGAGGCAGATCGATCTCCTCAAGCTGATTGCAGTATGAGAAGGAAGCGCGGCCGATGGAGAGGAGACCTTCCGGGAGAGAGACGTGTTTCAAACCTGTACAGCAGAAGAAGGCGTAATCCCCGACAGAGGTGACGCTGTCCGGCAGAGCGATCCCGGCAAGGGCAGCGCATTTGTTGAAGGCATACTCGCTCACCCGCTCCAGCCCTTCGGGAAGGAGGATCTCCGCAAGGCTCTGACAATTGCTGAAGGCATGGCCGCCGATATCGGAAACGCCGTCCGGGATCGTGACGCTTCGAAGATCCCTGCATCCGAGGAAAACGGCTTGACCGATCCGGGTAAGGCCCGGGGGGAGCGCGATCTCCGTCAGGCTCTCGCAGCCGCGGAAGGCGTGGTCCGCGATATGGTCCACACTCTCCGGGATCGTGACGCTTTTCAGGTTCACGCATCCGTAGAAAGCGCCCCTGCCGATGTCCGTCACGCCGTCGGGGATCACGACTTCCCGCAGCGAGGAGGACTCAAAAAACGCTTCTTTGCCGATCGCGGAAACGGGGACGCCGTCCAGCTCCGACGGGATCGCCGCCTTTTCCCCCTCTCCGCCGTATCCCACGATCATCGCGGTGCCGTCCCCGAAGAGGGCGTATGTATAATCTCCGCAGGTGAACGTTTCCTCTGCGCCGGCGGAAACGAGGAGGAGCGAGAGCGCGGCGCACAAAATGAAAAACAGGATCTTTTCGCGTTTCATAACGGCCTCCGGGGCGAATATTTCGGGAGCTTCGTTCCGCGTTCTCACGCCGGGCGCCATGCCCCGTATCAATGCTGTATATTCAGGTCCTTTTTCTCCCGCGCGGCGGCCATTTTCCTCCATCTCGCGGCCTGGGCTTTCTGAGCGGCGGCGATGAGCGCGTGGTCGTAATTGACGCCGAGCCGGGGAGAGGCGTCGAAGATCATGGTGTTTTCCTTATCCGGCTCCGAGGCGGGCCAGGCGGGGATCTGCTCGTTGTTCGGGTCGCCGGTCCGCGCGAAGGCCATCACGCTGCCGAAGATCCGCGCCTCCAGCGTTTCCGTGACGTTTTCGATCTGCGTATAGGGCGTAAAGGCGGTGTTGCGGAACACGAAGGGGATNNCAGTGCCAGGGCGTGCGCCCGCCGTCCACGGGCATGTCCTGGTTGAACATATAGGACCAGGTGCTTTTATTCAGCGCGGAGCGCAGGCGGACGTATTCTATCTCCGGCGCGCGGAAGACCGTGTCCAGGTTGACCAGGTCCATCATGGGCCTTTCGGGATAGGCGGCGCGGAACAGGGCGGGCAGCGGCTCCGCCTCTTCCTTTCCGTACAGCTCCGCGAGCAGCGCGGCGGCTTCTTCATCGCCCAGGGCGCGGTCGAATTCGAAGGGCGCGAAGGAGGCGAACTCGCCGAAAACGCTGCCCACCATCAGCGGAACGCCGGCGGTCTCCTTCCGGAAGCCGACCAGGGTGGGCTCGCCCAGGTAGAAGCGGCTGCGGTGCGGCCGCCC
>DBVV01000120.1 GCA_002308795.1 Mageeibacillus sp. UBA1255
CCACTTGCCATTTCCCATTTGCAATTATCCATTTCCTCCTCCCGCCATCCTCTCGATCTCGAACGGTTTGGCAGTGCTGAAGTCGCCCTCGATCGTGTGCTTCAGCGCGGAGGCTGCGGAGGCGTAGCGGATCGCTTTCTCAGGCTTCGAGCCGTGCATCAGGGAGTAGATGAAGCCCGCGGCAAACGCGTCGCCGCCGCCGGTGCGGTCAACGATATCTTCGCACTCGCGCACGGGCGAATACACTTTTTGACCGTCGATAAACGCGCCGGCGCTGATAGAATTGTGCTCGGAAGAAATTGTCCGGCGGCGGGTGACGGCAGCGGCCTTGAAGCCGTACTTGCGGCACAGCGCTTCCGCTGTTAAAGCCAGATCATCTTCACAGCGGACGCCGCAGATCTTGTCCGCATGCTCCTCGTTGGCGATCAGCACGTCAACGGCCGGGAACAACTCGCCCAGCACGTCGGAAGCATTGTCAACGTCCCACAGCTTTTTGCGGAAATTCAGGTCAAAACTGACGGTTATGCCGCGTCTTTGCGCCTCACGGAGCGCTTTTTTCGCAAGTTTCAGCGTATTTTCGGAGAGCGCAGGAGTGATGCCGGTCATATGAAACCAGCCCGTGTCCCTGAACAATTCGTCGAAATCGAATTCGCCCGGATCGGCTTCGGATATCGCGCTGCCCGTCCTGTCGTATATGACCTTGGGCGGCCTCTCGCCGGCACCTTTTTCAAGATAATAGATGCCCAGACGGTTCCCTCCCCTCAGCACGGAGGACGTGTCAACGCCATAGCGGCGGAGAGTGCCTATCGCCGCGTCGCCTATGTCGCCTTCGGGAAATTTGGAAATGAACGACGACGGAACGCCCATGCACGCAAGCGAGATGGCGACGTTGGCCTCCGCACCGCCGAAAAACACGTCGAAGCTTTCCGCGCCGTTCAGCAATTCGCGATCCGGGGGCGTAAGGCGCATCATCATTTCACCTAGAGACGCGAACCGGACGTTCTTGTTTTTAACCGGGTTACGCCTAAGACCGCCCTGCCAGACTGCTTCGCCGGGAATGGCGTCGCTGTCCGCGCCAAGCGCACGCAAGGCAGCAGCCACGTACCGTTTCGCGTTGAACGTCACGCGTTCGAAACTTCCCGCGTCGATCAGAGAAGAAGGTGCGATGGCGCTGGCTCCGACGGCGGCAACACATTCCATCTTCAGATACGTTCCTATGGTCACGTCATCGACTCCGCCCGTGGGTACATATTTCATGCCTGGGAAAGGTGCGGACAATGCCTCTAACATTTTTGTTCCGCCAAGTGCTTTTGCCGGAAAGTATTTTACAAGCCTCAGTCCGTGGTTCCACGCACTCTGTACTTCCGTGGCAGTCGCGCAGCCGGGCAGATACGGAACGTTCAGATCCGTACAAACCTTAAGCGTTTCTATGTCAAAACCCGGGGAAACAATAAACTTCGCTCCGGCAGATATTGCCGACCTCGCCATCTCCGCACTGAGAACGCTCCCGGCACCGACACACATATCCGGCACGCCGGAGTTGATGATAGATATTGCCCGCAGCCCCTCATCCGTCCTGAGAGTGATCTCGGCGATACGTATACCGCCCGAAAGCAGCGCCTCAGAGAGCGCAGGAGCTTTAGCCGCATCGTTGATCTTAATCACCGGGATGACCGGATGATCGCTGAAATCCATAAGGAAACACCTCGCTTTATTTATTCGTCCGAAGGTTCTATGAACGCAAGCACGCTTCCGTCGAAAAGGCGGATCAGGATGCTTGAGTCGTTAACGTCCTGCTTGTATTCAATGTTCTTGATCGGGCAGCCGTCATCCGACGGATAGAGGAGCGTTACGATCCTGGAAGACAGGCCGAAAGCGGTGAAATCTATTGACGGCGCAGGATTATCCGGCTTTCTCCAGCCTATGAACGGACTTATACTGCCGCAGCGGACGGTGTAATTCTCGCCCGAGATCAACGTGAGAGTAATATTGTCACCGTAATCGGCCGTTAAAACGCATCCCCTCCTGCCGGGAGCCTGATAGTCCGGAGCAATATCTTTACTGCGGCCGTAGCCTGAAGGCATTCCCTGCCTGATGCTCACGGGAACGTCCTCGATCTGCCAGTGAGCGGCGTAAGCGTGCTCCTTCCCGTCTCCGCTGAGCAGACGGTCTATCACGATATAAAACGTTTTGAGCCCTGCGGGGTTGTTTTTTACCTTCAATACCTTCCTTTTATGCGTAACGTCGATATATTCCGGCCCGTATCCTTCGTCGTACGTGCCGAACGCGGCGTCGATCTCTTCTCCGAATTTCACTTTAAGATCTGATAATTGACTTATGAACTCGTCGCGCCACCTGTACTTTCCTCTGCGGTTCTGCCCCTCGCCGTCAACCATCACGGTGTTATGCGCTCTTCCCGAAAGCACGTACGCACGCATCTGCGAACTGTCGTAAACGTGATTCCCGGTATCTTTTAAAAGCCTCTTTCCGTAAGCATAAAGGAGAACGCTGAGCTTATCCTCGTGCTGATGTGACAGTCCGAAAGGTGCACTCTCAAAAAACAGCCACTGACTGTCAGCGGTCCAATTATCGCGGAAAACCGTCATACCGCTGTAAGGCATCACCGTATTGACCTGATCCGGCGGCGTTCCTTCCTTTCGCTCTGTGGCAAAAAATCTGAAATCATCCCTGTCCGGGAACAATTCCGCTGCCTTCGCGCACACTTTTACTATACTGCCTATATCGGCGTCGTTGAGCCCGGGAACACAAAGGCCGGGATCCGAGAGTTTCACGTACATCTCGTACGCCGGCATGGCGAGGTCAATGAGCTCCCTCCCGATCGGCTCGTCCATTGCCATCGCGATATCCACCGCGCTAAGTGTATTGGAGACGACGACCGAATGGTATCCCGTTGACAATTCCGCCTGGAATCCGTCCGGATACACCTGTTTTACGAGCTGCTCTTTTATTTTATCCAGCGCGTATCTCTTCCACATATCCGCGTCGCAGATCCACGGGTATAGCACGCCTGTCGAAAACAGCCCGGCCATCTCCATAAGCAGCCAGTTACCCGTATACACGTGGAAATATCTCAATCTGTTCGCATTTTCCCACATTGACGCAAAATAATCACATATATCGTGATCGGTAAACGCCGGAGAACGGTAAAAAGCGTGAAGCGCACAGTGCCAGCTGTACCTCATCCTGATACCGATCTCGATCGTTCTGAAAGCTTCTGTCGCGCCCGGACCTGATTTTAATGGGCAAAAGCATTGTTCTCTCCAGGAGTGCCACAGACGCATAAACAGATACGGTACGTCCTCGTCGCCCGTTTCGCGGTATAGCCTGGCAAGTGAAATAAATTCGTGATGCCTGTTGAGCTGCCACGTCCATTCCCTGTATTTGCTCAGCATAGGGTTTGACTCCCACTGGATACCTTCTTCGCCGAAATCATGCATGAAATTCACAGACATGATCTGAGAATGACTAAGCCTTTCGAAAACTGCTCTGTCCGTTTCTCCCGGATATCTCCAGTAGTTTTCACCGGGCGGAAACGGCAGCGAGAAAAACTTGTCCGGTTTAAGGCTCGCCCGGACGAATTCGGCGTATACGTGTTCCGCGCCGCTCACGTCCCCTGCTTTTAGCAATCCGGGGATTGCCTCCAGACCTTTCGCGGAGACGTCTATCTTTTCGCGCAGGAATTCTTCCGTAGTGAGGCGGATATACTCAACGTTATCACGGACGAACGTCATTGTCAGTCACTCTCTTTCTTTCCAGAAGTGTTTCGAACCATAGTTCCGGGTCAGGGATCGGCGTAACAGGGACAATATGCGACACGGTTCCTTCGGTTATTGTCCTCGTCATTCTCACCCCGTCCGGGTCTATATTCGGCTTACGGTCAACGAACGCCGAGCCGTGGCTGCCTATCTTTTCTGCTGAAGTCAGCATCGCCGACAATACCGATCCGGCGGTCAGATACGCGTCGTAAACTTTGAACAGTTCTGCAGTTTCCGCTGCGTTTTCGGCCCTTGCTATCCCGAAAAAACCGTTGCGAATTTCACAGATCTCATCGAACAGTTTCTTCATCCCGGCTGTATTTCTGTCAAAATCCGCGCATGCACTCATGCCTGTCTGAAGTTTATTTAAAAGTTCATCCAGATTGGAATCACCGTATCTGATACCCGGCATGCTGAACACGGGATCGCTCCTCGTTGCAGTAACAGGGTTCCGGGCGATGTGTTCCGCTGCTCTTAAACTGCCTGCCTGAGTCGAATTCAGCGCGCTGCCGCCCGGTCTGTACACACCGAACGTTCCCGCAGCTTCTCCAGCGGCGTAAAGGCCTCTTATGCTCGTCTGCCAGTTCTCGTCAACGTCTATGCCCCCGTTACAGTGCTGCGCGCATACGGCTATTTCGAGCCTGTCATTCCAAAGATCGATGCCGTGAGAAGCATAGAGGTCGATCGCGCGCGAATTCATTTTTTTGAGTCTGTCTACCGGTCTCCCGAAAAGGGCTCCGGAGCGGCTGAGATAATCGTACGCTTCGGGCGGGAGCACGCTGAACCCGTCGTCAAGTCCTTTCGGATTTTGCGTGTAATCCAGATATATTTTGTTTCCTTTTTTGATCTGCTCTGCCGTTAAAAGATCGACCATCGAAGATCCTTCCGCTTTGCGCGTGTCGAACGGCCACTGGTAGCCTTTAAGGAAAATAAGGCCTAAAGAACGCTCCCCGAGGGCATCGTACAGGAATTCCGTCTCTTCTCCGTCAGGCGTGACGGAAACGTAGCGCGGCAGGACCTGCTGATACGTGCCTGAAAGATTCCAGCGGAACCCGGTGCTGGCAATGCCGTATTGCCATTCCTCCATATTAGAAAGCGCCGCTCCCGCTTCGATCGCGAGCCCGGTGCTGCCCGACTGACTTTCCGGATAAACGGTGTTCAGATATATTGACGCAGGACCGCCGGTGCAAAGTATGACGTTATCACAAGCGATCAGGCGGAGGCTTCCGTCGAGAGTATTGACGCCGGCGATCCCGTTCACGCCGTTTTCGTCTGTTATTATTTTGATCACGCGCGTATTATCGATCAGTTCGATCCCCTTTCCGAGCACCGATTTTTCGAGCGCTTCGGTCATATATTTCGACGTGAGAGGACCGGCGGACGTTGCCCTGGTGCGCGGATCGTGGTCGGTCTTATAGCCTGCGTATTCGCCGAATTCGTTTGACGGAAAAGGCACGCCGAGTTCGACCAGACGCATGAAGCATCTTACCGAATATGCCGCTTCCGCGAGCGCATGCTCTCCCTTTACCCCTCCGCCGGAGTAAAGGGTCTCGGCAAGTTCCCGCACGCTGTCGCCTTCCCGGCCGCACAGCGATAGTTTATAATAAGTCTGTTTATCGCTGCCGGTATTGCGCGACGTTCCCATAAACCGGCCTTCCGTAACTACAGCGATGTTTTTCACGCCCAGCCCGAAAAGACGGTCTGCGGCATTGTAACCTGCGGCGCCTGTGCCAATGATAACAGTATTATAACGATCCATCCGATCCTCCGCGCGATCAATAAACTCCTGAATCCCCCGCCGGATTCATCTGCTCCCGATCTGCTTTAAAGCTTTCTGATGTGCATTCCGCCGTCAACGATAAACGACGCTCCCGTGGTGTATCCGAACGTTCCGTCGCACAGGGCGATCACGGCGCGGGCAATATCTTCCGGCTGTCCCCACCGTCCGAGCGGTACGAGTCCGCCTGCGATGAGCCTGTCATATTTATCCTTAACTCCTGCGGTCATGCCGGTGGCAATGATCCCGGGGCAGATCTCGTTGACGACGATCCCCTCGCCCGCGAGCCTGTCCGCGAACAATTTCGTTATCATTGACACCCCCGCTTTGGAGATGCAGTACTCTCCGCGGTTCACGGAGCTCGTGTACGCAGAACAGGAAGAGATATTGACGATATATCCGCCTTTTCCCTGCCTGATCATCGCTTTTGCCGCCGCCTGCGTCAGGAAAAGTGTGCCTTTGGTGTTTACGCCCATCACGAAATCGTAGCTTTCCTCTGTCATTTCGAGCAGATCCGCGCGCACTTTAGGGGCAACGCCCGCGACGTTTATGAGCGCCGTGAGTTCTCCTTTTTGCAGCGCCAGGTCAATGAGTTTTTCGCGCGAGTTTTTATCGGAGAGATCGCCTTTAACGTACGTAAATTCTCCTTTTATTTCAGTATTATTCCCTGTGCCTGAAATATCGCCGCAGACGGCCGCGCAGTCTTCCAGAACGTCCATGCCGATAACGCTGAAGCCTTTTTCCAGCAGCATGCGCACCGTCGCCTTACCGATACCGCCCAGTGCTCCTGTTACGATGGCAACTCTCATTTTTTCATCTCCTCATATCTTCATATATTTTTCTGTATGTTTCGTCGAAAACTGCGCATCCCGATTCTCTGCCTCCCCGCATCAGTTCGGTGCAGCGTGAGCACGTTACGCAGCATTTTCGCGTGTCGAAACAGCCTTTTTGCATATCTTTGTAAAAGTCCGGGTATGCGAGCCACAGCCTTCCGAATCCGGCCAGATCGCATATTCCTTCGTCGAGCTGACGCTCCGCCTGCCTGAACGCGTCTCCTCTGTAGTACGACAGCCCCGAACCGACCACCGTGAGTTCCGGAAACATCTCTTTTATGTGTTTTTCGACATGTTCGAATCTGGCAAGCCCAGCCTGCGGTTTTTCCGGCGGCGCGTATGCTCCTTTGCGAAAAGGTCTGTTGACGTGGGGATTATAGTAAGGGTTCCCGAGCGTGACGTTCAGTATCGAAATACCTGCGCCTGTCATTTTTGCGATCAGCTTATCAGGCTCGTCGAGCGCCAGTTCTCCTTTCTCGTCCGTTCCGAATCCCCACGGTTTCGGTACCATATCCGCTACGCTGAGGCGTGCCGTTAACAGCCTGTCTTCAGGCAGATCTGCTTTTATTGCTTTTATGACGTCAATATACAGTCTGGTCCTGTTTTCGAACGTTCCTCCGTATTTCCCGGGACGTGTGTATCCGCTCAGGAGTTCCTGCATCAGGTACCCGTGGCATGATTTTACGTCTACTCCGTCGAATCCCGCGTGGAAGGCCAGATTTGCCGTTTTTTCGTATTTTTCGACCAGACCGTCTAAGTACCCGTCACTTACTATGTTCGTGTCTTCTACGGGCCTTCTGGCCTCGTACACGGCGTTTCTGTATGCGATCATCGGGACAATGCTTTGTCTTCCCGAGTGTGTGAGCTGCATTATTATGACGGGGTCCGGTCCTCTGCTTTTTTCTGCCTCTTTGTGCATCGCTTCGATCAGTTTGCTGAAGGCGTCAATATTTTCGTCCGTCAGCATCATCTGGCGCGGGTTCGTCTTGCCTTCCGGGCATACTGCGGCTGCTTCCATCCATATCGTGCCTGCTCCGCTTCCGGCAGCGCGGATATATTTTCTGGTCGTCAATTCGCCCGGCGCTCCGTCGGGCGCGCTGTCGCAGCCCTCCATCGGCTGGAGGACGACCCGGTTCTGTATCTTTATTCTTCCGATCGTTATCGGCGTTCCGAGCATCGGTTTCCCTCCCAGTTCTGCTCATTTCGCTGTCGGGATAAGTATATCCTTTTGGGGGAAAATATGCAACTAACTTGGCTCTGCGGCTCTTTTCCTGTTTCCGTGAAA
>DBVV01000124.1:0-5950 GCA_002308795.1 Mageeibacillus sp. UBA1255
TCACTAAAACCAACGTTTTTAGTACAGCAAACTGGTATAATATGGATTGGTACGGAACAGTATTAGTGGGTAATGTGCTATACTAAGAAGTCCGCGACCAGTGTTGCAGAAGAAATGGGGATCGATACGAATACCGTCTGTAGATGGGTAAGAGATTATAGAAGGAAATACAACTTACCCAGTTATGCCGAAGAAAAAGGCATACGTAGAAAAGAACCGCAGACGGAGGGAGAACTCTTGTATCGAATAAAAGAACTGGAAAAAGAGCTGAAAAAGAAGGACAAACAGCTGGAAGAAGAAAAGGAAAAAGTAGAAATCCTAGGAGGATATTATGAAAAAAGCCATTAGCGTAATTATTGTTGCCGTTTCTTTTTCTTTATTGACATCATTCGTATCTTGTAATAAAACTAATGAAAATAATCAAATGGGTTTACAGAATGTTCCAAGCAAAGAAACTGCAGTGTACTCTTTTGACGATTATAATATGATAAATGATGCTCTGACGAACAGTAAATCATCTGATATTGGACGGCAAATGAAGAGAGAAAAGATATATTATGGTGAGTATTATGCTGAAATGCTTTCTAAATTTGAATCCGGTAAAATAAAGCTGCTGGTTCCGGAGTATAACGGAAAATTATCAGAACTGAGAAAGAAGGAAGGGCTCTCCTCGATAAGCCTGCTTACAAAGGAACTATTTGGCCTTCCGTGGATATGGTATCATTGCGTGATTAATGATAAAAATTATCAAGTAAAAGTAACCTATCCGGAAATAGTTGATATCGATTTAAAAAATGCGAAATCATATCTTGAAGTCGTTTCGATTATATATCCGGATTCTCCTAAACCTGATAATTATATGAATTATCCGTCGTACAAGAGTGTTTATGAAAAAGAATATACATTTTGTGACGGGACAACAGTTCTTGCTTTAGTAGGAGAGCTTAATGATGACACTACTATGTATGTTCGATTTTATTTATATGGAGCTATGATTGTTGTTCAATGCGATAGTTTACTTATTGCTGAAGATTTTTTTAAATATTTTAAAATCACAGAGTATTAAACATAGTAACACATAATTCGGAGTGATAATTGACGGAGATGTGAATTGCAAGTTTAATGTGAACTTGACATAAAGTATATTGAGCATGAACCATTGTCATATGCTTCAGTACTTGAGCAGGAGAAGGATTATATTACGGTTTTCTTTTTTATTTCTTGGTACAAAGGAAGTAACAATTTAGATTTACGTGGTCACTGACAAGTTAGTTTATTAAGAGAAGAAATGCAGGAGATAGAAAATGATAAAGAAAAAAAACTTCTAATAACGACTTCATTACATCATAATGTTTGGCCTGGTACAGATCTTCCGATATCTCCAAAAAGGCCATGGCTAGATTGAGGTGCGAAATATGAAAAAAAATATTATTATTTTAATTTCTTCTATAATCGTTTTTATTTGGTGTATGCTTATACTGATATTTTTATGGCATAGTGCCAAGAAAAACAACACACAGATAGTTGGAGAATTCAGCTTAACAGACTATCAGTGGGAAATCCAAACTTTTTCTACAGAGCAAAACGTTGGGTATGTTAAAGATAAAACTTATGCTATTAATAGTGCAAAACAGTTATGGTTAGAAAAGTACAATGTCAATATTTCTAATAAAAAAATAAGAGTATCCTTTGATTCTATAGAAAGTTGCTGGCATGTCTACACAATTCAGTCGCCAAATGTAGTTGGTGGCGTTTTTCATGCTATCATTCATGAAAACGGGGATGTCCTTGCTGTCTGGCCTGAGGACTAATTGAGGTAATGTCCTTGATTGTTGCCTGCCATATTTTTCACCAAGGTCACGCTACCATNNGTCCGTGTGAGAGTTCTCTCATACAGGTGGGGGTCCTGCTATCCGCACTCAAAAACAGCCTCGAGATATACGTCCCGGGTCTGTTGTCTTTTTGCCTATCATAGAAGATCAAATCGTGTAGACGATCTCATCGCCATGGTCTATTCGTCTTGACCGTCAATCAGAAAATAATCAAAAATTGCCACGACCTAAAAAAAGTACTTGACATCCACTACCGTCGCGTGTAAAATCTCTTTGTTTCACTTTTGGAGGTGTAGACACAAATGACTGTTTTGAAATTTATACTTGGAATCGTCTTCATGCTGATAAGCGTAGCGCTTGTCGTAATAATACTTATGCAGCGTTCAAAGGAAGAAGGACTTAGCGGCGCGATAACCGGACAGAAGACGGAGTCTTTCTACTCTAAGAGCGGCGCAAGCCTTAGTAAAGACAGGTTCATGATGAGACTGACCATAGTGCTGGGAGTCGCATTCGCGGTCATAGCGATCGTCCTCAGCGCACTTATGCGTTACGGCGCCTGAGCGATACCGTACGCAAAAAGCAGATCTTAATGAAGATGCCGCGGCGAAGTGAAACGTCACGGCATTATTTTTGCCCGAAAGGCGGTGAGCAGACATGGCAAGAAACATATTCGGAAAGAAAGGACGCGGAAGGAAAACGCAGGCTTCCACGCACAGGACAGGACGAAAGGCACGAAAATCGGGGCAGACAGGCGCGTTGTCAAGAGCGTTTTCAGCTGAGAATTCAGGTGCCGGATCGGGCAGGCGCGGAAGGAAACCGGGGGCGGATCAGATAACAGAACAATTGAACGAACTCGAGGAACTGCTGTATCAGAGGCGCGAATTCCCGCAGGAAGTGATGGATGAGGCGGAGCGGATACCGCAGAAGATCAGCAAAGAGAAGATCATGTCTGAGATCGGACGGGGAAGAAGAGACCTGCGCGGACTCACTACCGTAACGATAGACGGAGAAGACACGAGAGACGTTGACGACGCCGTATCGCTGGAACGTGACGAAGAAGGAGGGTGGACGCTCGGAGTACATATTGCCGACGTTGCCCACTACGTAAAACGTTCCGGCAAGCTTGATAACGAGGCGTACCGCAGGGGCACGAGCGTATATTTCCCGGACAAGGTGTTGCCAATGCTCCCGAAGGAATTGTCCAACGGCATCTGCAGCCTCAACGTGGGTGAAGACAGATTCGCGCTCACGGTCATGATGAAGCTTGACGCGGCGGGGAACATATGCGAAAGCGAGATATTCGAAAGCATAATAAACGTAAAATATAAGATCAATTACGGACAATACTACCGCCTTTTCGAGGGAGCGGACTTCGAACGGACGGAACTCGAACGCGAATTCAAGGAACACGTACCGATGCTGAAAAATATGCGCGACGTTGCCGCACTGAGGCACGCGATACGGCGCGGGAGGGGATCGCTCGATTTCGAATTTCCGGAGACGAAGGTCATCATAGGCGAAAACGGGCTGGTGGCAGACGTCGAGCCGGAAGAGATCACTTTTGCGAACAACGTTATAGAAGAGTTCATGCTCGCGGCCAACGAGACCGTTGCCGCCCGGTTCGAGGCGCTGAAGGTTCCGTTCATATACCGCAACCACCCCGCGCCGGAGCTGGAAAAACTTCTGGTATTAGACGAAACGGTACGCAGATTCGGATTCACCATAATTGACCGCCGCGGGAATCTGATACCTGGGTCAATACCCGCAATGCTTGAAAAGTGCCGCAAACTTCCGCAGGAAAGGCTGATACAGACTGCCGCATTGACGTCAATGGGCAAGGCGGTCTATTCAGACGTGTGCCGCGGTCATTTCGGACTCGCTGCAGAAAAATACACGCATTTTACCTCCCCGATAAGACGCTACCCGGACCTTTACATTCATCGCGTCATAAAGGAATGGCTCGCGGGGGCAAGGCCCGATACGCTCAGGGGGCGGTATGCCGATGCTGCAGACGCAGCGGACGATTCGTCAGACGCGGAACGCGAGGCAGAGCGCGCCGAAAGGCTGTATACGGATAAAATGGTCGCCGGATACATGGCGGGATTCCTGGGCGAAACTTTTGTCGGGACCGTATCGGGAGTGACGTCTTTCGGACTGTTCATTATGCTGGACAACTCCGCCGAAGGGCTCCTGTTCTACTCGGACATGCCGGACCAGATGATATTTGACCAGCGCCGCCTAACGGCCAAAGGCAGATTCACCGGCAGAACGTACGGATACGGTGACAGGATCGAAGTGCAGATCGCCGCTGCCGACGAAAAAACGGGGCGCATACAGTTTCAATTTGCATAAAATAATGGTATAATCACATAGACGTCCTGGGGCGCGGCAGTGCCGGAATATGCCCTTCGGACGCAGGAACGGAGATGATATATATGTTTGAACTGGATCAATACGCCCAGCAGATAGAAGGGCTCCAGAAAAATCTATATGATCTGAGGGATTCACTTTGACACGGAGGGCATGTCAAATCTGATCGAAGAGCTTGAAAACAAGGCTTCAGAACCGGATTTCTGGAACGACCAGGAAGGCTCGCAGGCCACGCTCAAGCACCTCAAAGTCCTCAAAACGAAACTCGGTAAATTCCAGAGCCTGGAGTCTTCGCTCGAAGAAATCCAGCTTATGATAATGCTCGGAAATGAAGATAACGACGAGTCTATGCCTGCTCAGGTAGGCGAGGCCCTCGAAAAATTTAACGAAAATTTTGAAATGCTGCGCCTCGAGACGCTGCTCACGGGTGAATACGACGCGAATAATGCCGTTCTGACGATCCATCCGGGCGCGGGCGGCACCGAATCCCAGGACTGGGGGTCAATGCTTTTCCGCATGTATATTCGCTGGGGCGAAGATCACGGCTTCGACGTGAAAGTCGTTGACTACCTCGACGGTGACGAGGCCGGGCTGAAGAGTGCGGTAATAGAATTTAACGGTGACAATGCGTACGGCTTCCTTAAGTCCGAGCACGGCGTTCATCGCCTTGTCCGAATTTCGCCTTTTGACGCCGCAGGCAGGCGCCACACGTCTTTCGCATCCGTTGAAGTAATGCCCGAGATCGACGATACGATCGAGATCGACATACGTCCAGAAGACCTTGAAGTAGGAACGTACCGCTCGTCCGGCGCAGGCGGCCAGAAGGTCAATAAAACCGACTCCGCAGTCCGCATTACCCACAAACCCACCGGTATAACCGTATCGTGCCAGACCGAGCGCTCACAGCTTCAGAACAAGGAAAACGCCATGCGCATGCTGCGTTCCAAACTGTTCGAACTTAAACAGCGCGAGAACGTTGAACGCGTAGAGGACCTCAAAGGCGTTCAGATGGAGATCGCGTGGGGCAGCCAGATCCGCTCGTACGTTTTCTGCCCGTATACGCTCGTGAAAGACCACCGCACTTCTTACGAAGAAACGGTCGTTGAAAAGGTCATGGACGGTCATATCGACGGGTTCATCAACGCGTACCTGGCCGCGGAATTCAATAAAAACAAATAATAATTCGCAACAATAAAAAAAGATCAAGGATGGTGTCGGTCAATGAAATTAGGCGTTTTGACAGTCGTTTTGGGTGAGATGAGTACGAAGGATGCAATGAGATATCTTGCCGAGCAGGGTGTCCAGTGTGTGGAGATCGGCTGCGGCGGATTTCCCGGGAAAGCTCACGCGGATCCGAAAGTACTCCTTAAAGATCCTTACAAATTAGAGGAGTTCAAAGAGGCTATTTACGGAAACGGGCTCGAGATATCGGCGCTTTCGTGCCACGGAAACCCGGTACATCCTGATAAAAAAATTGCCGCCGCATTCCACGAGGATTTCATCGACGCCATTCTGCTTGCGGAAAAGCTCGGCGTTAAACGCATAGTCGGTTTCTCCGGCTGCCCCGGCGATTCGCCCGATTCAAAATATCCGAACTGGGTCACCTGCCCCTGGCCTGACGATTTTCTGAAGATACTCGACTGGCAGTGGAACGAAGTCCTTATTCCGTACTGGAAGCAGACTGCTGCATTTGCCAAAGCGCACGGGATCGAAAAGATCGCGTTCGAGATGCATCCCGGCTTCTGCGT
>DBVV01000124.1:5992-6394 GCA_002308795.1 Mageeibacillus sp. UBA1255
GACCCCAGCCACCTGTTCTGGCAGGGAATGGATCCCGTTGAAGCGATCCGCAAGCTCGGAGATGCGGTATATTATTTCCACGGAAAAGACGTTGCCCTCGACGCGGCCAATATCGCTAAAGACGGCGTGCTCGACACGAAGCATTACGGCGAGGTGCTCGATCGCGCGTGGGTGTTCAGGACAATGGGTTACGGCCACGATCTGAAGGTGTGGAAGGATATCGTCAGTATGCTCAAGAAGGTCGGCTACGACGACGTTATCAGCATTGAGCATGAAGATTCGCTCATGTCTCCGAAAGAGGGGCTCGAAAAGGCGATCGATTTCCTTAAGGAAGTGCTTATTTTCGAGCAGCCCGGGGCAATGTGGTGGGCGTAATTAAGTGGCAAGTTGCAAGTTGCAAGT
>DBVV01000124.1:6471-23580 GCA_002308795.1 Mageeibacillus sp. UBA1255
GGCGAACCGAGTGATGGCAATGGCAAATTGCAAATTAATAATGGAAAATTGAGAATGGAGAATTGAGAATTGTGGAATGTATTATAATATCATCGCCTTTGGCGATACATCAATTATCCATTTTCCATTCTCCATTATCCATAAACAATTTGCCATTTATCATTTGCAATTTACCGTTTAAAAGGAGGCGTGGTGAATGCCGGGTACGTGGCGTGATATCAGGCTGAAGCAGGAGGAGTCGTTGAGCCCTCGTGCGACAAGATCTTCGCAGAGCCGGGGGAGGCTCATACCGGAGCCGGAGTGCCGTGTGCGTTCCGTTTTCGAACGCGATGCGAACAGAATACTTTATTCGGAAGATTTCAGGCGCCTGAGGCATAAGACGCAGGTCTTTTTCAATGCAAAAAACGATCACGTCTGCACCAGGATGGAGCACGTACTGTACGTAAATTCGATCGCGACCACGATCGGGCGCACGCTGGGGCTGAACCAGGATCTGATCTCGGCGATCGCCCTCGGACACGATATTGGCCACGCGCCGTTCGGTCACAGCGGAGAACGAAAGCTTGACGAATGCCTTCACAACGTAAACGAGACCCTCAGGTTCAGGCACGAATACCACAGCCTGAGAGTGGTGGATAGATTGTCCACGCGCATATCACATGAAAAGATCAACGCCAGATGCGGCCTTAACCTCACTTACGAGGTAAGAGACGGGATCGTCAGCCACTGCGGCGAAAATTACGACGAATACGTGCTGAAACCGCACCCGGATAAGGACCCGGACGCTATTTATACGTGCGAACACCGTACGGCAATGCCCGCCACGCTCGAGGGGTGCGTCGTCCGCCTGGTGGATAAGATAGCGTACGTGGGCAGAGATATAGAAGACGCCGTGCGCGCCAGGCTTATGGATTACGACGAGATACCGCTGGAGGTACGCAGGACGCTGGGGGCAACGAACGGGCAGATGATCAATACGCTCGTCGAGGATCTGCTGGACAACAGCTACGACCGCGGCGAGATACGCCTCAGCAGCGAGCGGGGAGAGGCCCTTCGCGAAATGATACTGGTCAATAACCGGCGTATTTATAAAGCACCGGTCATCAAGCGGTACGAGGCGAATACGAACAACGTCGTCGAGGGGCTGTTCGAGGCCATCTACCGGCGCGTAAAGGAAATTATGGACAATGCACCGGATGCCCGGGACGGGAGCGGGTGTATTGACCTCAGCGCCATACCGGACGGCGACCGGTTAGACAGGCGCCTGATCGAATACATAAAAGAAAAAGCGTACGAACCCGGGACGCTGCCGGAGCAGATCACCGTTGACTACATCGCCGGCATGACCGACGCGTATGCGTTGTCAATATTCGAGGAGCTTTACTGGCAGTGATGTTGGATAAGCTGGCGGCTGCTGAAAACCGCTACGAAGAACTTAATATAAAACTGACCGAGCCGGACGTCATATCCGACAGGGAACTCTATGCAAAACTTCTGTCCGAACATTCGGGACTCGAAGAGATCGTTGACGCGTACAGGCGTTATAAAAAAGCTGTTTCCGAGCGCGAAGAAGTGCTGTCCGAACTCGGAAGCGGAGGCGTTGACCCCGATTTTCGCGAGCTGCTGAAAAGCGAGCTGGACGAAAAGAACGAAGAAACTGCCGAACTCGAAAAGAAGCTTAAAATATTATTGACGCCCAGGGACCCGAACGACGAGAAGGACGTTTTTGTCGAGATACGCGCAGGCGCGGGCGGGGAAGAAGCCGCGCTTTTCGGAGCAGTCTTGTACAGAATGTACGTACATTACGCAGAAAGAAGAGGATTTTCCACCGAGATCGTTGACATCAGCGAGACCGAACTGGGCGGGATAAAGGAGATCGTTTTCTCTGTGTCCGGCAAAGGTGCGTATTCGAGGCTCAAATACGAGAGCGGCGTTCACCGCGTGCAGCGCGTTCCTTCAACTGAATCTTCAGGCCGCATACACACTTCGACGGCCACGGTCGCGGTCCTTCCCGAGGCTGACGAAGCATCCGTAACGCTCGATCCGGATGACGTCGAGATAGACATCTACCGTTCCAGCGGCGCAGGCGGACAACACATCAACAAGACCGATTCTGCCATCCGTCTTACCCACAAACCTACGGGCATCGTCGTCACCTGCCAGGATCAGCGCTCACAGCTTAAAAACAAAGAAAAGGCGTTCAAGGTGCTCTATTCAAAACTGTATGAACTTGAAGTCGCTGCGTTGGAAGAGGCTGTTTCGAGCCAGAGACGTTCTCAGGTCGGAACGGGGGACAGGTCCGAGCGGATACGCACGTATAACTACCCGCAAAACCGAGTAACGGATCACAGGATCGATCTTACGCTGTACAAACTAGAAGCGGTACTCGGAGGAGACCTGGACGAAATAATTGACGCCCTGATAACCGACGATCAGGCCAGAAAGCTTGCAAAAAATGAAGACTGAAATAATCAGAATTGACCCGGTAAGACCGGAACCAGAGAAACTGCTGTACTGCGGCGCCGTGATACGCTACGGCGGAATAGTGGCATTTCCTACCGAGACGGTGTACGGGCTCGGGGCAAACGCTTTTTGCGCGGCCGCGGCGGACAAGGTATTTGAAGCAAAGGGGAGGCCTTCTGACAATCCTCTGATCGTTCACGTCTGTGATTATGATATGGCCGAAAAAGCCGCTGATTTTGCGAGCGAAAGGCAGATGCGGCAGTTCTACGCGCTTGGCAACGAATTCTGGCCCGGACCGATGACAATGATCGTTAAAAAGCGTTCATGCATCCCGGACAATATTACGTGCGGTCTCGGTACGGCCGGTATACGGATGCCGTCAAACCGCATTGCCGCGGGGCTTATCCGCGCCGCCGGGGTGCCTGTAGCCGCTCCCAGCGCAAACTCGTCCGGAAGACCGAGTCCCACGCGGTTTTCACATGTTTTAGAGGATATGAGCGGGAAAATAGACGTGATCATTGACGGCGGAGACTGCAGCGTAGGGGTGGAATCGACCGTTATCGATCTCAGCCGCGACGTCCCGATGATCCTGAGGCCGGGAGCAGTGACGAAAGAATATATCGCGCGCGTTGCCGGCGGATGCGACGAATACGACTGGCTGCGTGAAAAAGTAAAAGTGGACAGGCCGCTTTCCCCCGGTATGAAATACCGCCATTACGCCCCTAAAGCGGCAATGACGGTTTATTCCGGAGAACCGGAAAAAGTCCGCGAAAAGATCATATCAAATATTTCTTCGGAAAAATCCTCCGGAAAACGCGTCGGAGTCCTTGCAACAGAAGAACAGATTTGTTATTATAAAGACGCAGATCTGCTCGTGTCGCTCGGACCCGAAAATGAACCGGCGGAACACGCAAAAAGACTGTTCGACGCTCTTAGAAAATTTGACGAAGACGGTGCCGACGTCATCTTCGCACATTCGCTGGGGTTCCGGGGAGTAGACGGAGCGGTTATGAACAGGATGTTCAGGGCTGCCGGAGGCAGGATCGAACATATACAGTGACTGATAACACATAAATATATTTCAGGAGGTAACATTATGGGACAGGTTTTAGCTTTTGATCACCCCCTCATCCAGCACAAGATCGCCATGCTGAGGGATAAGGACACGAATACCAAGGATTTCAGAGATCTTGTGTCCGAGATCGCTATGCTTATGTGCTTTGAGGTGACCCGCGGCCTTAAGACCGTGGAGAAGGACGTCGAGACGCCGGTGGGCACCGCTCACTGTAAGGTTCTCGCGGGAAAGGACATCTGCTTCGTGCCGGTACTGCGCGCAGGCCTGGGAATGGTCGATGGCGTACTTAAGCTGATACCAATGGCTAAAGTCGGTCACATCGGTCTTTACCGCGATCCGAATACTTTCGAGCCTGTGGAATACTACTGCAAACTGCCTCAGGATATTGCTGAAAGAGAAGTCGTAGTGCTCGATCCGATGCTCGCAACGGGCGGAAGCGCAGTTGACGCCATCAACGCCGTAAAGGCAAGAGGCGGAAAGAAGATCACATTCATGTGCATCATCGCAGCTCCCGAAGGNNCCGATGCTCGCAACGGGCGGAAGCGCTTCTGCCGCCATCACGTTCATCAAGCAGCGCGGTGCTACCAGGATCAAACTGATGAACCTCATCGCTGCTCCGGAAGGCATCCGCCGCATCCTTCAGGATCATCCCGACGTAGATATGTTCTGCGCAGCGATCGATGAAAAACTCAACGATCACGCGTACATCATCCCCGGACTCGGCGACGCCGGAGACAGACTGTTCGGTACAAAATAAGATAGCATTTCGCCTGACGCTGCGTAAAACTGCACGCCGGGATTCACTTAATAAGATACAGACCGGCTGCGGCCAACGTAAGTGCTTCTGCGTACGTGTATGCTGCCAATGCTTTACGGGTGGCAAGTTCAAGAACGGGACGGAAAAGTTTTTTCAGAGACTTTTCCTCCCGCTTTTTTTTCGCTTCTTCGCCGTCAATGCATGACACGTATATCATATACAAAAGTGAATTCATTATGTTTTTTGCGGCGGGAGGGAATTCCGACGGTGATCGGTCTGTATAAGCAGGCACTGTGAGATAACGCGTTTCGGACGGGCTGTCAGCGCCGGTCGTCAATATACCGGTCCTCAGCGCCGTACTTATTGCTGCAGCTCCGGTATATCTGATAATATCTTCGTCGGGAGCCGGGATTTGAGCCAGACCGGGAAACGGTATCGTCCGGATAAGCTCGAGCGCGGTCAATTCCAGAAAGTCATTGTCAGCAATTATTACCGCCATATCTCCGCCTTCGGTGCGCGAACGGATCAGGTAATTGGTGCGCAGAACGGTATTGCCCCCGGATACGGATATAAGAAGCTCCGGAAATACGTCATTGCAGCCGCTCCCGCCGGTGATAGTGTTCCGAATGAAATCTGCGATCAGGCAGGCCCCGACCGGCGCAGAAGAACTATATCCGTATTCCGATACAAACCGTTCATAATTATCCGATCTTAGCATAAATACCACGTGTTACGCCTCCCGCTGCAAATACGGAGCGATAAGTAAATCACTTACTCCGCATTTTTATGTGTCCAAATTTACCACAATTTTTTACGAATTTCAAATAAATATGTTTTTTTTGAGGCAAGTAAAAAATCAGGTTGTTTTGGCTGTTTGTTTATGGTAAAATTCGCACTGTGATCTTTCACTGAAAGATATTTTACTATTTTATCTTATCGGAGAAAAAAAGTTGGAAGAGAAAACGAAAGAAACAACGATTGACATAGGCAAGATACTGCTGGTCATATGGGATAAAATAATCTGGGTCGTGTTGAGTGTTGTCGTCGTCGCGGCAGCCGCTTTCCTGATTACGAGACTTACCTGGAAACCTACGTACACTTCGGAAGTTCAGCTATATACGGTCATGAGTTCCGCGGACGATAAGAACACTGAGGTCACCACTTCTCAGATAACTATCAGACGCAACGTCGCTACTCTTTACGTTAAAGCCATAAAGAAATCCGACAGTTTAAGAGAAATGTCAGAAGAGCTTAAAATGAGCGGCTTTGACATTGCTGCCGGAAAACTGTCCGGACTTTTGAACGTGTATATTGACAGCGACGCCGCTGAAGTTATCCACGTAAGAGCTAAGACCTCCGATCCGGAATTATCATACAGGATCTGTGAGATCGTCAGTGATAAGGCCGCGAGCCTCGTACAGGACGCTTACATAGGCTGTACCGTCGCGACGTTCAACCATCCCGTCCTGGCAGTGACCCCCGACAGTCCTCATACGGCGAGGAATACCGCTATAGGCGCTCTCGTCGGTCTTGTTGTTAGCGTCGCGGTTATCATTGCCATCTATATGTTTGACAGAACGATCAAAGGCGGAGACGAACTTGAAACGCTTACCGGAGTAAGGTACCTCGGAGATATCCCGGATATCCACGAGTCGTTTAAAGGCAGCAAGTATGAATACGGATACGGCCACAGGCCGAAAGCGTCTAAATAGCATAACAGTATCCCGGTGATTCACCGGTGTCGTTTATTTACAGGCCGCAGCCGCGCCGGTACGTAAAGCGGCGTCAGGGCCGTAAACAGGCAGGAAAAAGATATGGATCTATTCAGTAAATTCAAAAAGAAAAAAGCAGTCGAGGATACAGACGAAGGCGAATATCTCCTTGACGAGAATACACCTTTCAACGTCCGCGAAGCATTCAATACTCTCAGGACCAACGTGGTTTTCGGAATGGCTCCTTCCGGAGGTAAAAGCCTCCTGATCACGTCCGCGAACCAGTCGGAAGGTAAAAGTACCACTTCTGTAAACCTCGGTGTGGTGCTTGCGCAGAACGGCGCGAAAGTGCTCCTTATTGACGCGGATATGCGTAAACCGAAGCTTCACAAGTTCTTCAATGTGGATTATACAAAGGGATTGTCCAGATTCCTGATCGGGCAGGGAACGCTCAACGATTCTCTTTACCGTACGCCTATAAAGGGCCTCGACCTGATGACAGCGGGTATAATCCCTCCCAACCCGTCGGAGCTTCTGGGCAGTAACCGCATGAAGGTCTTTATTGAAAAAGCACAGGAATATTACGACTACGTGATAATTGACACGCCCCCCATCAACGTCGTTACGGATGCCACAGTCCTGTCTGAGTCCGTTTCCGCAGTGCTCGTCGTAGTACACTACGGCAGTACCACGAGAGACGATTTCCAGAAAGCTAAAAACCAGCTCAAGATCTCGGGCGCTAACGTGATCGGTTTTGCAATCATCGGCGTCAGGTCTGAACATAAAGGGTATTATAAAAAGTATTATAAGTCGTACAGCAGTTACGGGTACGGACACAGACCCGAAGAGACAGCTGATCAGACAGAGAAGGCGAAACCGGCTGATGATTGACTTCCACACTCACATCCTTCCCGGAATTGACGACGGCGCGAGGGACGTGTCAACGTCGGTCAGAATGACGGAAATGATGATCGAACAGCAGGTGGACGTTGTCACCGCTACCCCTCATTATTATTGCCTCGACGCCACTCCGCGAGTTCATTGCGAAAATGCTTTAAAAGCATACGAAACGCTTAAAAGCGCCTGGAAAGAAACGCATCCGGAAGGCCCGGACATGCCGGAGATCCGTACAGGCGCCGAAATATACCTTGCCAACAGTCTGGAATCCGTTCCGGAACCCGAGCTCCTGAAGATATCGGGCACAGATCTGATGCTCTTCGAGATGCCTTTCTCCGGATATCACGAATGGATACCGAGACTGACGGAAATGATAGCGGGAAAGGCGGGGGCAAGGCCCGTATTTGCTCATATCGACAGGTACCTTGATCTCTACGGACGCAGGGTGACCGACGAACTTGAGGCTCTTCCGCATGTGGCATTTCAGTTCAATACAGATTCGTTTGAGGACAGAGATGCCTTAAAGTATATGTATTCGCTCATCAAACGCGGATACACGATATTCTGGGCGAGCGATTGCCACGGGGCACATCACCGCGTACCGGATATGGGGAACACGCTTCCCGGACTTCAAAAAAAGATCGAAAAAAAGTTTTCTCCCGCTGTATATGAGGCAATAACAAAGCGCCAGTACGCTCTTTTGGGAAAATAAAGTTACGGAAGTTACGGACGAATGAAAACGGAGAACAGAGAACTAAAGTATCTTTTCAGCGCAAAAGGTATTATATTGTCAGTGATCGCACTGATCGCCGCCGTGGCGGGAGTGCTTTTCTGCGTCAATGTCTCCAGGACGTACGGCAGCGTTAAAAGTCACGGGAATCCAGTCATTTCAAAGAGCGATTCGGCAGTGGAGAACGACAGCGCTTCTCCTGTCATGAGCTATAAGGAGCTTTCATACGCGTATAAAAGTCTCAACACGACGTGCGTTGAATGGACGGACGCCGGAGAAACGGAAGAAGGCGTTGAAAGCGGCCTGTACTTTATTTCAAAAGATAATCTCCAGTACTGCATATATAATTCGGACAGCGGCGCGCTCTGCGGCGGAGACTATACGCTTGCGGATTTTAATTATATGTGGCTGAACTCCGAAGATCAGGGATTTTACACGATCGTAAACCTGGGCGGGAAAAATATCGACCTCTCCGGGTATTACATACTTGCGCGCGACAGCAGTTATATGTACGCATCGCGTGTGCTGATAAACTGCTACGAAGCCGAGACCGTTGACCTTGACGGGACGATATTGACCGGCACGCTCCTCGCCCCGTACGCAAAAGTCAGATACAACGACACGTACGTGTTCGGGCAGGTATTGTCCGACTCGACAGAAGGGGAATGCACCACGTACCGCGAGATCAGATTCTCCGGTTATTACAACGTTATGGGCAGCCAGGACGAGGCGTCTTTCATTAACGACAGCGTCCGTGCACAGGCGGTCAAATATCTTATGGAACATAACGCAAACGGCCTTTACGACGGATACACGGCATCCAGCAGAGTAAGGAAATCCGACCTTGAGGCTATAAAAGAGCTTGATCTCAGCGGCGTGATATTCAAAGAAGATATAAACCGCGATCTTGCGATGCTGCCCAACCTTGAAACGCTAAAATTAAGCGGAACGAACGTAACGGTGCTGAATCTGGAAAATCACGTCTATCTTACCGACCTCGAGATCAATGAAGCTCCGCTCACGTCGCTGAATATTTCAGGCGCACCTTCGCTGATGCGGCTGTCAATGGAGAATACCACTCTAACCACGCTGGATCTTTCTAAAAACACGCAGCTCAGGATCCTGTGTCTCTCCGGCTCGCCCGTGGGCAAATTCCCGGCTGTCGAAGAACCGTATCTTGAATATCTCGACATATCTAACGCCTCTATCGACGAGGACAACATCACAGGCGTTTTCTATCCTTCTCTTAAGACGCTGAACGCTTCGTCCAACCCGGGCCTCAGGAGCATCAATTTCAAGTCGTTTCCCAATTTAGAAAGCGCAGATCTTTCAGATACATCCATCTCATCCCTTGTACTGCCTGATGATCCGAAGATCACCTATTTAAGGGTAAGCAATACTGAACTGATCGCGCTCGACCTCACTAAAATAAAACACCTTTACGTCTGTGAATGTTACTGCAAAAAGCTGCTCGTGCTTACGGTAAACAGATACGCGGATAAGCTCTACACCTACACCACCCCATCCGTCGTCAACGATTGACAAGAATCGAAGGAACGAAATGAAACGAGACAAAAAAGATCTGAAACTGATAAAAAATGCAGGCGCGTATTCGACCGGCGTACTGATCCCCGGTCAGAATAAAGATGCGCTGAAACTAAGCGCGGACTGGCCCGAAAAATACGGCCGCGATATGTCCGCGGAAGCGCTCGGACTTAAGAAACTTGAAGGATTCAAAGAAGTCGATCCCGAAAAACGCCGCCAGAAACTTGCGCTGCGCGAGAAAAAAAGACGCAGGAGCAAGATAATATATATTGCCATCGAATCGGTCCTCGCAGCGGTAATGCTGTTTGCCGCGGCGAAACTCGGCGAAAACTATAAAAGCAACGTTGCCGGCCGTGAACATCACCAGGCGGTGCGCGAACTTACGGAACACTCCGCGGAGCCGGTCGTTTACATCACCCCTGAAAGAAAAGCCCCGGCATATCCGATGGCCACTCCGAAACGCATAGAATATCCTGCCGAATCACTTCCAAAGACGAGAGAAGACCTTCAGGTATATAAAGACCTTAACGAGGATTTCCGCTTCTGGCTTTATATACCGGATTCACAGGTAAGCTATTACGTGCTGCAGGGAGACACGAACGACGAATATCTCCGCATGGATATATTCAGGGAATACAACCACTCAGGCTGCCTGTTCCTTGACTACAGGAACAACGGCAAGACGATGGAAGGCCACACGATCATCTACGGCCACACCATGAATGATATCAGTATATTCGGCGAATTGCGCGATTATATGGATAAAGACTATTACGATTCACACAGATATTTTTACACGCTCTCGCTCGACAGCGTAACGATGTGGCGAGTTTTCTCGGTATACATCACGACGGTAGACGAATATTATATCGAAACGTTTTTCAGGACGCCGGCGGATTACCTCAAATTTATCAACGGCCTCAAAAACTCATCCATGCACCCGTCAGACGTAACGCTTGTAACCACGGACGACGTGCTTACGCTTTCAACATGTTACAGACTCTTCCACGGAGCCGACGGCAGACTTGTCGTGCACGCGGTAAAAGTCGGATCTTCTCCAATGCTGTAATCGATCATGAAAATCACGGACCAGACGAGCAAATTATACGATAATCTAGACCTGAGCGGACTGTTCATCAGCGAGTATCTCCCGGGCCTCAGCGGCAATGCTCTGAAATTGTATATCACTTTGGCATATTACGGAAAAACCGGCGTTAAGACGGACGAACAGGCTCTGGCGAACGTCCTGGGCATGGATCAGTCGTACGTTAACGCGTGTATGATAGAGCTCGAATCCAAGGGCCTTATTTCGCGCGAGGGGAACGAACTGTTTATCCCGGACGTCATCGAAAAACATATCAGGGACAATTATTCTCCGCGCACTGCACCGAAGGCGGACAATGACTCGGAGCGAGGAGGCGTTGACCGCACGCACCTTTTAAGGGCCATCAGCGACCGTTTCTTCGGAGGGCAGATGTCACAGACGTGGTACAACGATATTGTCCTCTGGGCGGACACGTACGGCTTCTGTGACGAAGTGGTGTTCATGATATTCCAGCAGAACAAGGATAAGCCGTTTAACCGCCCGTATATGAAAAAAGTTATGGAAGCGTTCGGCGAGCGCGGCATACATACCGTAGAGCAGATGAACGACTGGACGCAGAAACGCGACGCATACGTAAAAGTTCGCTCGAAGGTCGCCTCGAATCTGAAGATCAGCCCGCTGACGGTATATCAGGAAAAATACATAGAAAAATGGTTCTACGAATTCGGATACGGATTCGACGTTATTGACCTCGCGCTAAGAGAAGGCTCCGGTATGAACAAGCCGTCGTTCAATCTGTACGACACGCTCCTTACGAGCTGGCACGAAAACGGCCTCGAAAACGCCGCGGCGGTAAAAGCATACCTGGCCGAGCGAAAAAAGAAACCTTCGGGAGCAGGGACGAATCCCGGCGATCCGTCCGGCGGCGACAGAAATGGCGGGAATCCGGACAAAGGCGGGCGCGGTCAACGCAGACAATCTCCAGGCGGTAATTTCGCGCAGCGTGATTACGATTCCGGTTTCTATGACAGTATTTATGGTGAAGAACAATGACCCGGAAAGAGAAGATCCTTACAGAAGCCGAAAATGAACTGGCATCGAGAGTCAGAACGGCCCAGATAGCATTCAGAGAAAGAGAACTCTCCAAAGCCAAAGCCAGACCGGAACTGTCCGAAGCAAAAGCAAAACTCGGATATATCGAAACATGCCTTGACCACAGAGCGCTGGGCATCAGGATCGGTAGCGGGATAAAGGAAGTCGCCGGTGAAAAAAACGCATATATTTTCACACTCACTCAAAACGAGCTTGAGAAAGAAAAAGAGTCAACAGAAGCGCTTATAAGAAAACTCGAACTTGAAAACGGCGCGTCATCCGGCGAAGACGGTGAAAAATATTACTGCCGGATATGCAAAGATAAAGGATACGTAAAAGACGAAAACGGAATTGACCGCCGCTGCATATGCTTCCGGAAAATATTTGCCGAAAAGATACACGAAGCGTCCGGCCTTCCGGAAGGGAACTTTGAATTGACCGCGCCGCCGGCAGATCTTTATCCGCAGATAGCCGATAAAGAGAAATACGGCATCTCCGAAAGCCCTTACGACAACGCGAAAAAAGCATATGAACTGGCCAAAAGATTCTCCGGAGATTTCGGCCCCGGATCAAAAAAACTGCTTTTTATCACAGGCGCCGTCGGAGTCGGGAAAACGTACCTCGCATGCTGTGCGGGGCAGTTTGCGGCAGATAAATGTATGTACGTCGTATACAGCGGGATCAGTCCGGTGCTCGATTCGATCCAGAACAGGTTTTTCAACTCTGACGAAGAACGCGAAGCGTACGAAGAAAGGCGCGATTTCGTCGAGACGGCGGATATGCTGATCATCGATGATCTGGGCGTGGAAAGCGTCACGGATAAAAGATACGAGCGGCTGATATCCCTTATAGATAAACGGACCGGGGAAGGCAGAAAAACGGTCATTACGTCGAATTACGGTCTGACGGAGATCCGCGACGTGTACGGCGAGCGCCTGGCATCAAGATTTGCGGACAGAAAGAATTCAATGAGCTTAAGGCTCGTCGGCGACGATATAAGATTGTTAAAAAAAACCGGAAAGTGATTCCGGTGACAATACAACACAGGTTGGTGGATTATGGATCTAGAAACTCTCAAAAGCAAAAGCATAGGCGATCTCAAGATCATCGCGTCAATGTTAGGCCTCGACGTTCCCGAAAAATGTACTAAAGCGAAACTGATCAAAATGATCGCAGGTGATGAAGCGGCAGCGCCCGCAAGCACCGCCGAAACTAAAGCCGGGGAAAAAGCCGAAGCAGGATCAGAAGCGAAAGCCGAAGCACTCTCCGAATCAGCGCCGGAAACCGAGAATAAGCCTGCGAAAGGCTCAAAAAACGGCTCCGCTCATACGGGAAAACGCAGGGGAAGAGCTCCTTCACAGAAAAAGGATGCAAAAGCGAAGGAAGCAAAAGCGGAGGAAAAAGCGGAGGAAAAAGCAGCAGATGCGGAAGTAAAAGCTGCTGATACTGAAGCGAAGGCCCCGGAAGCTCAGGAAAGCGTGGCGAGATCAGAGAAAGCCGAAAAGCCCGCCGAAAAAGACGATAAAGGCGCAGCCGGAGAAAAGACCGAAAAGATAGTTAAGATCGCAAGAGGCAGAAAAAAAGCAGCCCAATCAAAAGGCAAAAAAGAAGCCGAGGCGGAAGCCGAAGCCGAAAAAAGCGAAGAGACCGTAAAACCGGCGGAACAGACAGAAGTAAAAGACGAAGATCTCACCGGCGTAAAAAAAGCAGAGTTTCAGGAAAATTCAGAAGAAGTAACAGGCCTCCTCGACGTGATGCAGGAGGGGTACGGATTTCTGCGAGTGAACAAATACTTTAACGGAAACAAAGACGTTTTCGTTGCCCCCAACTTTATCCGCAAATATTCTCTCAGGACCGGCGACGAGATCGTAGGACGCAGCCGCCCGCAGCGTGACAATGACAGATATCAGGCGCTTTTCTATATCAATTCGATCAACGGCAGGTCGCCGGACACTTCACAGAACAGGGTACCGTTCGAATCACTCATTCCTATATATCCGGACGAACAGCTGAAACTCGAGACGGTGCAAAACGAATTGTCGACCAGGCTGATCGACCTCATCGCACCGATCGGCAAAGGCCAGAGAGGAATGATCGTATCTCCGCCTAAAGCCGGTAAGACCGTACTGCTGAAAAAAATTGCCAACGCCATCACCGCGAATTATCCGGACGTTAAACTGATCGTTCTGCTGATCGACGAACGTCCCGAGGAAGTAACGGATATGCGCGAATCGATCCAGGGCGAAGTCGTTTCATCCACGTTCGACGAGATGCCTGAGAGACACATAAAAGTGGCGGAAATGGTATTCGAGCGCGCGAGAAGGCTCGTAGAGTTCGGAAACGACGTTGTCATTCTGATGGACAGTCTCACGAGGCTCGCCAGAGCGTACAATATAACGATCACACCGACAGGCCGTTCTTTATCGGGCGGTCTCGATCCGGGGGCAATGTATAATCCGAAGAAATTCTTCGGCGCAGCCAGAAACATACGCGGCGGAGGAAGCCTCACGATCGTTGCCACCGCGCTCATCGACACGGGCAGCAAGATGGACGACGTGATATTTGAGGAATTCAAGGGCACGGGCAATATGGAACTCCACCTTGACCGCAAACTGTCTGAAAAGCGCGTATTCCCGGCCATCGATATTAACAAATCCGGGACGAGAAAAGAAGAACTCCTGCTTTCAGAAGCTGCCCTGAACGCCGTATTCTCGATCCGCAAAGCCATCGCAAACGCAGGCGGCGCGGACGTTACCGAGATGATCGTCAGCAAGATGCTGAAGACGCAAAACAATGATGAATTCATAAAATCCGTAAAAGTTGGAATAGAAAGACCGTCCAACTGACCGATATACTGACCAATACAAAATAACAGCCGGAATCACGCCCAGTCTGGTCTCCTTTATACTTCCGGTAATATTTTTAAAAATAACTGTCGGAGAGTAAAATGAGAGTAATAATCGTAGGTTCCGGAAAGATCGGACGTTATATCGTCGAAAGTTTACTTAAAGAAGGGCACGACGTGGTCGTCGTGGATAATTCGGAAAAAGTCGTAGAAGAGGTCACAAATCTATACGACGTTATGGCTGTATGCGGAAACGGCGCGGATTGGGAGACGCTTGCCGAAGCCGGTGCGGATCACGCCGAACTGGTTGCGGCGATCACCGATTCGGACGAAAAAAATATGCTGTCCTGCTTCCTGGCCAGAAAACTTGGCGCACGCCATACGATCGCTCGAATAAGAAATCCCGAATACAATGACGCGAGCCTCGGTTTTCTCAAAGAACAGCTAAACCTCTCGATGGCCATAAACCCCGAACAGCTCGCGGCAGAAGAGATATATAACCTGTTGAAATTTCCCTCCGCCACAAAAGTCGAATCGTTTTCGAGGCGTAATTTCGAGATGATCGAGATCAGGCTGCGCGCCGATTCGCCTCTCGACGGCATGAAGCTCTACGAGATGCGCCAGAAATACAAAGGGCAGTATCTGGTTTGTGCCGTTCAGCGTGCAGAAGACGTCTACATACCCGACGGTAATTTTGTGCTGAAAAGCGGCGACAGGGTAGGTCTGACCGCTACGAGGAGCGAGGTGTCAAAGCTTCTAAAGAGCCTGGGGGCAATGCAGCGCCAGGCCAGAAGCGTTATGATCCTTGGCGGCAGCCGCACGGCGTACTACCTTGCAAAACTTCTGCTCATGGGCGGGAACCAGGTCAAGATAATCGAGCAGGACAGGGAGATATGCAGAGAACTGTGCGACTCACTGCCCAAAGCTGTTGTCCTCCAGGGAGACGGAGCGCAGCAGGAGATCCTGATGGAAGAAGGGCTTGAACAGCAGGACGCTTTCGTTGCCCTCACGGGAGTCGATGAAGAGAACATACTGATGTCGATATTTGCCGCGAACCACAACGTCCCGAAAGTCATTTCGAAGGTGAACCGGGAAGAAATGTCTGCTCTGGCGGAAAAACTGAACCTTGACACCATAATTTCACCGCGTAAACTTGTATCTGATATCATCGTAAGATATGCACGCGCGCTGTACAACTCCGAGGGCAGCAATATCGAGACGCTGTATCATCTGATGGACGGATACGCCGAAGCTCTGGAATTCCACGTAAACGCAGGTTCGCCGGTCATCGGAAGGCCACTGAAAGAGATGAAATTCAAGCCTAACACGCTCATAGGCGGCATCATACGTCAGAGGAAGGCGATCATTCCGTCCGGTGATGACGTTATATTGGCCGAGGACAACGTCGTTATTATCGGCAGCGGTGTGCGCTTCAGCGATATCGCGGATATACTCGCTTAGGAGAAAAGGCGCAGCATGAACAGGAAAGCCGTTTTTTATACGTTGGGATTATTGCTCGATATAGAGGCGGCGCTGCTTATAGTGCCCGCCGTTGTTTCGTGCGCGTTCCGGGAATGGCACACGGCGCTGATGATAGTTTTTTCGTCGCTGATCACCGCTGCGGCCGGATCGCTTTTGCTTCTTATCTGCCGCAAAAGGAACAGGGCGATATACGCAAAAGAAGGTTTCGTCATCGTCTCTCTCGGCTGGCTGGCAATGACCCTGTTCGGAGCGCTCCCGTTCGTTTTTACGGGAGAGCTGGGATTTATTGACGCCTTATTCGAGATCGCGAGCGGTTTTACGACGACAGGTGCGACTGTAATAGACGCGCTCGAGACGATGAGCAGGGGCACGCTGTTCTGGCGCAGCGCCACGCACTGGATCGGCGGCATGGGCGTCCTGGTGCTGATGATGGCGATATTGCCGACGGATACCGAAGGCTCGGTCCACATCCTGCGCGCAGAAGTCCCCGGCCCGATGTTCGGTAAATTTGTCCCGAAACTTCGCAAGACCGCAAAAATTCTTTACCTGATATACATCGGGATCACTGTGATCGAAGTGATCATGCTGCTGTGCGGGCGCCTCAGCCTGTACGAGAGCCTCGTGTACGCGTTCGGTACCGCGGGCACCGGCGGCTTCGGGCTCCGGGGCAACAGCCTGACCGATTACAGTCCGTACGTCCAGTGGGTCATAGGCAGCTTCATGATCCTGTTCGGCGTCAATTTCAATCTGTATTATCTGGTGATACTTGGAAAGGTCAAAACTGCCCTGAAGAGCCGCGAACTCTGGCTGTACCTCGGTATCGTCGTATTCAGCGTGACTGTCGTGGCAATTCACGTCAGCTCTTTTTACGGTAATTTCGGCGATACTCTCCGCCATTCGTTTTTCCAGGTCTCTTCGATCATAAGCACCACGGGTTACTCGACTGCGGATTTCGACGCGTGGAGCGTGCAGGCGAAGGGGATCTTGTTCATGCTGTACTTCGTGGGCGGCTGCGCGGGTTCGACGGCGGGCGGCATAAAGATCGCGCGCATCATTCTGCTGGGCAAGACTATCCGGCGCGACCTAAGGCATATGATCCATCCGCATTCCGTCGGCGTCGTGAAATTCGAGGGCAGGCGCGTGGATGACAATACTCTTCGGGGCGTTACTTCGTTCTTCGTGCTTTACACCGCAGTGCTCGCGGGCACGTTCGTGCTCCTGACGCTGTTCGAGCCGAGCGTCGATATCATTTCGAATATGACTGCGTCAATGGCGACGCTGAATAACGTCGGGCCCGGTTTCGGTATGGTCGGACCTTACCTCAGTTACAGCTTCTATTCGCCGATTTCAAAGATAGTGCTGACGCTGTCAATGCTTCTCGGGCGTCTCGAGATCTACCCTCTGATCCTGCTGCTCTCGCCGGGGGTGTGGAGGAGGAAGTAAGTGGCAAGTGGCAAGTGGGCGAA
>DBVV01000124.1:23694-27824 GCA_002308795.1 Mageeibacillus sp. UBA1255
CGGCTTCGCTGGCGAAAAATAAGGAATATAGTCATGAGAAGTTTTAAAGTCGTTATAGTTGGTGCGGGGCCGGCGGGCATTGCCTGCGCGCTGGAGCTTTTGCGCGGCGGACATAACGACATACTTGTCATCGAAAAATATGCCTTCCCGCGATACAAATGCTGCGCCGGATACATCACATCAAAAACATTCGATACTTACAAAGCCCTCGGCCTCGATCCGGCGGAATGCGGCTATTCATTCATAAATGATTTCAGACTGTTCAGAAAAGGCCGGGAAAGGCAGCAGATAGATAACAAATTCCTGTACACCAGCAAAACCATCGACAGGGTTGACCTTGACGACGCATTCTTCAGACTGGCCCGGAGCAGCGGGATCAGGATCGAAGAAAAAACCGAGGCGGTGGCCGTTGACCCGGACAATAAATTATTGACCGTCAGGGATCCGGCGGGCAACGATTCTCAGATCTCTTTCGATTTCCTTGTTTTCGCTGACGGTACGGGCGGCATCAGTGCGGCGCTTCAGAAGAAAAGAAAAGTGAAACGCAGGAACATCGCCCTTCAGCTGATTTTCAAAAGCGAGCTTCAGGACGGCATCGAGATCCATTTCGGCGCGTCGAAGCGCGGGTACGTGTGGGTCAGCAGCTACGGCGGCGTCACGAACGTGGGGATGACGGATCTGTTCAAACCGGGCGTGAATTATATGGAACTTTTCGAAAAATTCATGCGGTCCCGGGGGCTCATCGGGAAAAACGAGGGGCTGGAGGACCTGGAACAGATAAGGAAAATGAAGGCTGCGTTCACACCGATAGGCATACGAAAGCCGGTGGTCGGGGACAATATCTATTTCGTTGGCGACACTCTGGGCGCCTGCGATCCGCTGACTTTATCCGGGCTCCGGTACGGCCTTAAGAGCGGCAGTGCAGCGGCAAGGTCAATATTGTCCGGCTCGCCTAATCCTCTTAAAAAGTATGCTTTTGCCCTGCGGGTCAAATTTGCGCTCATGGCCGCGCTCCAGCGTGTCTTTTACATACGGCCTGTGCAGTTCCTGGTGTTCAATGTGGGCACAAAGGTTTTCGGAGGAGTGGTACGCTGGGCGTTCAACAAGTTCCTTGTCAGCAAGTAAGGCGCTATTTATGTAAGGCATCACTCGGTTCGCCCACTTGCCACTTGCAACTTGCCACTTGCAACTTGCCATTTGCCACTTGCCACTAGTCAAAGAATGTTGTATAATGCCCTCAACGGCGTTGACGGAGACAGGCGCCGCCATTGACCCCTTACAGAGAACCGCCGGTTGGTGCGAGGCGGCAGGGCAGGGCGGAGGCAGATCACTCCCGAGCCGGACAGCAGAAATGCGCAGGAAACGGTCACTCTGATTGACCGCAGGTCGCGAAGTAAGCTGCCCCGGGGCGTCCCGTAACAGGCGGAAGATTTACGTGTGCCGGGCTTAACACGAAAAGAGCCTGAGGCGCGCCGAATCCGGCAGAATTCCGAGTGGTACAGCGAGATCATTGACCTCGTCTCAATTCTGAGACGGGGCTTTTTTTATCCTCTGCCCGGGAACTGAGTCGGACGACCATATTGAAAGAGAGGAAACATTATGGCACTGTTTGAAGAGTATGTTAACCGAAGCGATTTCAGTTCCTACGAGGACATGAAGGAGAATCTTAGAATCAACGTCCCTGAAGATTTCAATTTCGCGTATGACGTTGTGGACAAATTAGCGATGCGGAAGCCGGACGCGCGGGCAATGGTCTGGTGCGATGACACCGGTACCGAGCGTACGTTCACGTTTAAAGATATTTCCGTGATGTCGATGAAGGCGGCCAATTATTTCAAGTCCATCGGCATTAAAAAAGGCGACAGCGTGGTGCTCGTATTAAAGAGGCACTACCAGTTCTGGTTCGCGCTTTTAGGCCTTCACCGCCTGGGCGGCGTAGCAGTTCCGGCGACGCACCTGCTCACTGCGAAGGACCTTGACTACCGCTTTAACCGCGCGGACGTTAAGGCGATCGTATGCACAACAGATCACGACTTCTATAAACAGGTGGAGGAGGCGCAATTGACCTCGCCCACCCTCAAACTTAAATTATACGCAGGCGGATACGGTGTGAAGCCGGGCGGAGACTGGCTCGACTTCGACGCGGGCGTTGACGCCGCAGCGGATGTTTTTCCGAGACCGACTGGCGATGAGGCGGTGCACAACGACGATACGATGCTCCTGTATTTTACATCCGGCACTTCCGGCTACCCGAAGATGGTCATCCACGATTTTGCGTACCCCCTGGGACACATCATCACCGCCGGGTACTGGCACAGCGTGAAAGAGGGAGGCCTCCACATGACTGTGGCCGAGACGGGCTGGGCAAAGGCGGTCTGGGGCAAGCTGTACGGTCAATGGCTGGGCGAATCCGCGATTTTCGTGTACGATATGGAGAAGTTCGATCCCAACAAGCTGCTTCAGAAGATGCAGGATTATAAGCTCACAACGTTCTGCTCGCCTCCGACGATGTACCGCTTCATGATGAAAGAAGATATGAAGAACTACGACCTTTCGTCGCTTAAGGAACTCACCGTTGCGGGAGAAGCGCTGAACCCGGAGGTGTTCAACCAGATCAAAGCCGCGACAGGCATCGAGATGCGCGAATGCTACGGGCAGACCGAAGTCGTTGCCCTCGTATGCACCTTCCCGTGGATGAAGAAAAAGCCCGGGTCAATGGGCAAGCCGTCCCCCTGCTACGACGTGGATATCGTTGACAACGACATGCGTTCCTGCTTCCCCGGCGAGGTGGGCGAGATCGTTATCAATACCTCCAAAGGCCGTCCGATCGGTATGTTCAAGGGTTATTACAAGGATCCGGAGCTGACCGAGGAAGTGTGGCACGACGGATATTATCATACGTGCGATCTGGCGTACCGCGATGAGGAAGGGTACTACTGGTACGTTGGCCGGAAGGATGACGTCATCAAGAGTTCCGGCTACCGTATCGGTCCGTTTGAAGTCGAATCGGCCCTGATGAGCCATCCAGCAGTTGTGGAATGCGCCATTACCGGAGTTCCCGATGAAATCCGTGGACAGGTCGTTAAGGCAACCATTGTATTAGGCAACGAATGGAAGTCAAAAGCAGGTCCTGAACTGGTCAGCGAACTTCAGGATTACGTCAAAAGGCAGACTGCTCCATACAAGTATCCGCGTGTTATCGAGTTCGTGGAAGAACTGCCGAAAACCATTTCCGGCAAAATCCGTCGCGTTGAGATACGTGACCACGATTGCAAGAAATAAGTCATTATTTGACACAATAAATAGCGTTTTCAGACATATTATCAGGGAATGGCCAAAAAATCTTCGGTTTTTTGGCCATTTTTGTATTTTTTTTATTACATTTGCGGCGTGTTAATTAACGTTTTATACCATAGACAATGTTTGGGGCATAAAACAAAGTCGTTCAACAAAACCTTAAAAAACTAACATCAAATGAAAAAGTATTTTGCTGAGTTGGTTGGTACTTTCGTACTTACCTTGTTAGGATGCGGCACTGCCGTCAGTTTGAATTGTGGAGCAGATACTGCTTCCGTTGTCGGAACAGCTGTTGCCTTCGGTTTAGCCGTTGTAGCTATGGCCTATGCCATTGGCGGAGTTTCCGGATGTCACATCAATCCTGCCATCACCATCGGATGTCTTGTTTCGAAGAGAATCACAGGCAAGGACGCTGCTATGTACATCATCTTCCAGATTATCGGTGCGATTCTGGCATCAGCCGTTCTCTATGCCATGGTTTCGACAGGAGCCAACGGAGGAGGAACCTCTACGGGTGCCAACGCTTGCGCTTATGGCCAGCTGAACGGCTTCATTGTTGAAGTTGTTCTGACCTGCATCTTCGTATTGGTTGTTCTGGGCTCTACCGACGAGAAGAAGGGCGCCGGCAATCTGGCTGGTCTGGCTATCGGTCTGTCGCTGATTCTGATTCACCTGGTAGGCATTCACTACACAGGCACCTCTGTTAACCCGGCCCGTTCCATCGGTCCTGCTATTTTCCAGGGCGGACAGGCCCTTACCGATCTGTGGGTGTTCATCTGTGCTCCTATTGTAGGCGCAGTTCTGGCAGCCCTTATCTGGTGCGGCATCGGCGG
>DBVV01000097.1 GCA_002308795.1 Mageeibacillus sp. UBA1255
GCAAGACTAATTTCAACTCGAATTTGATGCACGATTGAATTCTACTCGCCACCCTTTGGAGTAGACGTTAACTTTTCACTTCAGCATTATCCTTCGCCCGCCATCATCCACTTGACATACGGCAGGGAATAATGTATAAAAGCCGGGTAAAATACACCGATGAGAGGTAAGAACTATGAACGGCAAAAAAACAGGAAGAATGTTAAAAACCATATTGACCGCCGTACTCGCTCCGACGATCTGTCTTTGCGCATTCGGCGCGGCAGGCTGCGCGAGATCGGCACACCCGGTATGCGAGATCGTGGTGAAAGATTACGGTACCATAACCGTAACACTCGACAGAAACGAAGCCCCGATCACCGTTGACCACTTCGTTAAACTCGCAAAGAACAAGTCGTACGACGGCTCGGTAATAAACAGGGTCCAGATGGGTTTCGTACTTCAGGGAGGCGCAGGAGCGAGCGATGACTCCACGATCAAGGGCGAATTCAAGTCAAACGGCGTCGATAATAACCTTAAACATAAAAAAGGCGTCATTTCGATGGCACGCGCGACAGATCCCAATACTGCTTCTTCGCAGTTCTTTATCATGCTTGAGGCAAACGATACTTTAGACGGTAACTATGCGGCTTTCGGTAAAGTGACGGACGGATGGGATACGGTCGAGAAGATCGTCGCTGCGGTAAAGGCGTCTGATTACTCCGAAGATTATTACGGAGCGGTGATGGGATTCCTGAAGGAGACAAGCTATTTCACTATCGAGACTGTGAGAGTCATTTCTGAATAAAGCAGAATTACCGGCGGTGTGAAAAGCCTGCCGGAAGGAGAATTCGTTTTGAAAGTTCTTGCACTGAAAATCAAAGAGGCGTCGCTGTCGGTATTGCCCGTAATGCTTATCGTCGTGATCATATTCTTTACTCCGCTCGTAGATCTTAGCGGGGTGGAGATCGCCGCGTTTCTCGTGTCTTCAGTCATGCTCGTGGTCGGGATAGGATTGTTTAATATGGGCGCTGATCTTGCCATGTCGCCTATGGGCGAGCATATCGGATCGGGCCTGTCTAAATCCGGAAAACCCGCGCTGCTGCTTATTATCTGCTTTGCCATGGGCGTGATGATAACCGTCGCCGAACCTGATCTCACCGTGCTTGCGGGGCAGGTATCGGATATGGTAAAAAACTACGTGCTGATAGGAGTCGTAGGCGTTGGCGTCGGACTGTTCCTGATGCTGTCGATCATCCGCACCGTTAAGAACAAACCTCTTCCGCAATATCTGATGTTTTTCTATCTTCTGTTGTTCGCGCTCGTAGCTGTAATGATCCTGCGCGACGGCAACGGATTTGCGGCGCTCGCGTTCGATTCGGGCGGCGTCACGACGGGGCCGATAACGGTACCGTTCATAATGGCGCTCGGTATAGGCATTGCCTCCACCGTCGGCCACAGCAAGAGCGCGGAGAACAATTTCGGCTCGATAGCGTTCTGCTCCGTAGGACCGGTACTCGCGGTCGTTGCCATCGGGCTCACTTCTAAAGGGAAGGTTAATTACACTCTCCCTGATTATTCGATGCCTTCAAGCCTCGGTTCCAAACTGCTTCATACTCTGCTTGAGACGATGGGCGAGGTCGCCATAGCGCTGGTGCTCATAGCAGGCATGTTCTTCATACTTCAGTTTACGCTGCTGAAACTGCCTGCTAAAAAACTGTTTCAGATACTCTACGGTATTATTTACACGTTCGTTGGCCTCGTTATTTTTATGACGGCGGTGAAGGTCGGATTCATGCCTGTCGGATTCAAGATCGGGACGCAGCTTTCGCAAAGGGTCCATCCGGCGATCCTCGTGGCGTTCGGATTTCTGACCGGCATTGTCACCGTACTGGCCGAGCCTGCGATACACGTGCTTAACAAGCAGGTGGAACAGGTAACAGAGGGGACCGTGAGCAGCAGATCGATGATGATCGCACTTGCCGGAGGAGTAGGGATATCGATCGCGTTGTCGATCGTGAGGATAATATTCGATTTCAGCGTTTTGTATTATCTGATACCCGGATATATTATTTCACTGGGACTTTCGCTGCTGGTCCCGGGCATGTACACTGCTATCGCGTTCGATTCGGGCGGTGTGGCCAGCGGACCTTTAACGTCGAGCTTTATATTGCCGTTCGCGATCGGTGTATGCAGCGTTATGCAGGGAGTAGATAAGATCCCACTTGACGCTTTTGGCGTTGTGGCGATGGTGGCAATGACTCCTCTCATCACTATCCAGCTTCTGGGCTTCCGTGCCGTCACGGCGCAGAGGGTCAGGCGCAGGCGGGCAATGGCGCGCATCCTTGCCGCCGACGACGAGCAGATCATCGAGTTTATGTAATTTACGGGAGGTGTCTTATGGCTGAAAACAAAGCAGTTAATAATAACAGACCGGAGCCGGTCAAATCTCCCGATAAGCTGAAGCTGCTTATCACCGTCGTAAACCGCTCCAAATCAGAGTATTACGCTGATCTTATCCAGAGTTTCGGAGCTAATCTTCAATGTTTCGTATCGTCGAAAGGGACGGCGGAAAATGAGATGCTGGATATGCTGGGTCTTTCAGATGACAGAAAAAGCACGATCCTGAGCATAATCCGGGAAGACCGTGCGTCCGAACTGCTCGAGACTCTCGCAAACAGATTCAGGACGATAAAGGACGGGCGCGGCATAGCGTTCACGGTGCCTTTCAGCAGCATCGTGGGAGTCCACGCCTTCAGATTTTTGGCAGATAAAAGAGAAACTCAGAGGTTTTTGTGATGGAATTTCAGCATGAAGTCATATTTTGCATAGTTAACGAAGGATTCAGCGAGCAGGTCATGGAAGCCGCGCGCCGCGCGGGCGCCAGGGGAGGCACAGTCTTGAGAGCGCGCGGAACGGCAAATATTGAAGCTGCGAGCGTTTTCGGGATATCGATATCGCCTCAAAAAGAGATCGTTATGATACTGGCTCCGGCATCGATCCGCAACGACATACTCCACGCACTATATTCATCTTGCGGCCTTGACACCCCCGGTCACGGAATAGCGTTCGCGCTGCCCGTTGACGACGTCGTGGGTATCAAAGGTCTGCAGGATAATTTACAGGATGCCGGGGCGGTCAATCCTCCTGAGTCTTGACCGCGTTTTTCTTCTTTTTAAGTATGATCAGCACGGCTGCTGCTATTATTACTGCGGCCGCGGCGGCAATGATCAGGATCCTTGCCCATACAGGCATTTCGAATTCGATCTTTGATTCATCTCTTATTACGGTAAGAGATTCGGGGTCGTGATCTGCTTCGTCGCTTACGATGACTTTAACGCTGCGTATCGTGTTATTGCCGGTATCGTCCGTTGAGGACAGCGTCAGTTCGTGCTCTCCGGGAAGCAGGCGCCCGAATTCATCGACCGCATTCTTACTCCACTTACAAATTACAGAAACGTCATCTTCATTGTCCGTAGCGGGGACGTTCATCGTTCCGAAAACGCCCGGGCGAACGTAGACAGTATCGGTATTTATATGGATGACCGGAGGCTCATTGTCCCTGGGCCTGACGTTAACGGTGATCCGCTTTTCTGCTTTTTCACCGAACGAATTTTCCGCTTCTAATATAAGCGTGTAAGGACCGCCTTCAATAGTTTTTCCGTTGTCGTCGATCCCTTTGCTGCCTTCCCAGCGCATAGTTACGGGGAGTTCACGATCTTCAACATAGTCGTACGCCTTGAATGAGCCGAGGTAGAGCCTCTTTTCCGCGGTCTGATCGATATCATCTTTTCCCTCGTACGTAAGTTCCGGTTTTCCGCTGGCGTCCTTCAGTTTGATCTCGATATAATCGATATAGACTTTAACGGCTTCCGGGCTTTCGCCTTCGCCGGAATCCTGAGCCTTAACGTTTCCGGTAAAGTTTATCGAAAAGATCCCGAGCTGTCCGTTCTCGTTTGCGAGATCGGGCATGTCGTATCCGGTGACAAAGTTTATTCCCTCGTCGTAAAATGCGAACTCGCCCCAGCGGCCGCGTTCATATCCTGCAAAAGAATAACGTCCGATCGACGTTTTTCCGCCGTCAACGGATAAGCTCATCGCTCTTACCGTATCCGGTACGAACGCTCTTACTGTGATCGACCGGATGCCGTAGCATGAAAATCTGTATTTCGTGTAATCCATCTCGGCTCCTGCTCCGCCTTCGCCGCTCAGCATGAGTACGTCGTTGGAGGCGCCCGTAAGGGCAGGGTCTGATCTTTCAAGTTCGGATGCGGAGGATACTTTTATTTCTGTTCCAGGGAACGCGGTGCCTTTTCCTTCAGAAGCGTTTTCGATCAGTGAAAATTCAGGTTGCTCAGGGGTGAAATATGTGGATCCGCTGTCTGCAGCGGAGGCGGAGATTAACGTTGCGGCGCAGAAGACGGCGCAAATGAAAGCAGCTGCGATCCTGAACGATCTGTTATTTATATTACGTGTGATCCCGGTCTTCATTGTCCGTCACCTCATTCCAGCATTATCCCGCGGATCTTTTCGATCTCTTCAGCGGTAATGCCGATCGATTTAAGGTAGTTCTCGACGTTGTCCTTAAACGTTTTCCCGCCGAACGTCTTTAAATAATTGACAGTATAGTCGAAATTTCCGAGCATGGTCTCTACCGGAGTTTTATCCGCGCTGCCTGAATAGGAGAGGAACGACATCTCGTAGTCGCGCTCGATCAGTTTTTCCGGCACGCCGAGGAGCCCGAGCAGCACGATCGCGAGCGTTCCGGTGCGGTCTCTGCCGATGGCGCAGTGGAAATACACGGGGTAGTTGGCCTCGTCCGTGAACACGCGGATCTCCTGTGCGAACGCTTCCTGCTTATCCTCATCTTTAAGCCCTCCGTAGAGAGGCGCGCTGATGTTTATGTAATTAACGTCTTTTCCGAGAGGAGAATATTCTCCGCCTGCCTTGCCTTCGCCGGGCGCCCTGAGGTCGAGATCGGTACGTATGCCGAGCAGGTCAAGCATGATATGCTTCGCCTGTGCGGCCGCGGAGTCAACGTTAGCTCCGCGTAATATCATTCCCTGACGTACCTTTTTCCCGCCTTGCGCGCTGTATCCGCCCAGGTCTCTCGTGTTTGAAATGCCCGGCACCCCGTACGTCCTGAAATCGTGAGCCGTATGTAGTTTGAATATGCCGGACAATACCGCACTGTCGCTGAATACGGCTTTTACCTGCCAGTAGTAGTCTTTATTAACGTCCGTGTCGTCAATATGCACGGAGTTTCCCACTGTCAGATACGTTTCGGCGTCGGACATATCTTTATTCTCGGAAAAATATACAAGAGAGTAGAGCGGCAGAGCGTTTTCCGCCTCGCCGCCGCTTTTATCTGACGGAAATGCATATTCCCACTTGATGTCAAGCCCCTTGGGATAGTACATGTCGGAATAGTCTCTGAGTTCTTCGGAGGCTCCCGGCGTATAATTGTAACAGAAAGCGTGGACAATGTCGTTGGCCGCCGTTATCGTTCCGTTTATCCCCGGTTCTACCGGCGCGATCTGCCTCTTCTGGCATGCCCCGAACGTGAACAACATAATGGCTGCAAGCATCGTGCTTACTATCGCCCCCGGTATTTTTCCCTTGCGTGCTTTTCGCGTACTTATGTGATCGGTCATTTCTCTTCAGGCTTCCTCCGTATCGTCATTTTTTGATATTATCGCTGATAGGCGGTATCTCGTCTTTGAACAGCCAGTAAAACTCGGAATTCGTCACGCAGATGACGTCATCTGCTTCGGTCATCGTTTTGATGAGTTCGTCAAGTCTGTCCCATATGTCGTAGTAATCCAGTTCGTATCCGTGGCCCCAGACGTAGAATACCGTATCATAATCATAGTCTTTTTCTACGTATCTCTGCGCCAGCTTAAGCACCGCTCCGTCCGTGATCGAGCACGTGGGCTGCCATTTGAGCCAGCATTTCGGCAGCTTGTAGCCGCCTGTGGCCGTCGTAGCGCGGGCGAATTTCGCGTATGAATAGTCACGTACGATCTCCATCGTCGAGAGATTATATTCCGGATCGCCTCCGGGCCATGCCATACCTACGGGCCGGATACCGGTTATATCGAAAATGTTTTCGATATCCTTATTAACTTCGTTTATTACCTGATCTTTTGAATAATTCTTCAGTGACGGATGATTAAGGGTATGCGAAGCAACGTCCTGGCCTTCGTAGATACCGGTGAGAATTTCGCTCCTGGTCCAGCGTTTGTGGGAGAGGGAAGGCATTCCGAGCGTCTCGCCGACCCACGTCCAGTTCGCCCCGAACAGGCCGGTGTTTATGAAGAACGTTCCCCTGAAATTATATTTATTATAAATCTCAATGATCTTCTTATCCTGTGTGATGCCGTCGTCGAAGCTGATCGTAAAATATTTTTTAGGCGTCCCGTCGCGCGTCAGTTTTGAATCGGTCCCTGCGAGCCGTCTGCCCTGTTCGTCGGTCTGCCACGGAAGTTCTGTCGGTTTCGGCGCTTCGGTAGCGGGCTCAGACGGATCTCCGCTGCGGGTGGCAATTCCGGCGTCTTCGGTAGTTTCCGGATCATTTCCGCTGTTCATAGTGCACGCGCCGAACAGGCATATGAATACCAGAAGCAGTACGGGGGTCAATAACAGTGCGGTTTTTCTCATCTGGATCATCTCCTTTTGCGTATATATGTTACCCTATTTTGCGTTAAATGTCACGCTGTTTTTTGGACTCTTTTCCTGTCTCCGTTCAAACGGGGAGCGAAATAAAAAACGCGCCGGTATGACCGGCGCGATCCTTATATGACCCATCGGAGGCTCGAACTCCGGACACCCTGATTAAAAGCCAGGTGCTCTACCTACTGAGCTAATGGGTCGTGGTGCTTTTTACAAGCACGACGCGTATAATACAACTTTCAAAGGAAGTTGTCAACCACTTTTTTTCGTTTTGCGGGGTAAACGCTTAATTGGTGATTATTAATGATTCGGTTCGACTGGCGGCAAGTTGATTTTGTTTGTTGCGGTTCAGACGTCCATAACCTCCTTCGGTCATCCGGCTCGCGCCCTATTTTCCGCCACGAGACGGCGTCCTCACTTTGAAAACACCGCCTGAAAATTAAAAACTTAGATTCAGGCGGTGTTTTACGCTCATTTCGCTCTTGAAGGCAGAAGGCCAATGGGGCCGACCTGATGTGTTAGATCTGAGAACGGTGCTCTTTCGGGACTCATATGACAAAAAACCTCCGGTAGTTTTTTCACCTGCATTATACCACCTGAGCGGGGCGGCTGGCAATAAAAAATCGTGAATTATTTTGCTTTTTCTTTGCAGATCAAAAGTTGGAATAATCCATCTATACAGCGGAATAGTATATTTAAAAACCGGCGGAAATATATTAAAATCAACAGGACATATGCAGCGAACGTCCCGGGATAAAGCACGGATCCGGAGGGAGAACATGGAAAAATACAAACACGTAATAGTAATCGGGATCGATGGCGCCGGAGCGTTTATAAAAGACGCCGATACGCCTAGCTTCGACAGGATATTTGCCCGCGGAGCAGTCACGTACAGAGCCCTCGCGTCAAATCCCACCATCAGCGCCGAATGCTGGGGGTCAATGCTGCTGGGCGTCGGTCCAGAAGTCCACAAACTGAAAAACGAGATAGTATCGAACAGACCGTATCCGGTGGATGCCCAGTTTCCCACAGTTTTCCGGCGTATCAGGGGGGCAATTCCCGATGCGGTCCTGGGTTCGTTCTGCGAATGGAATTCCATAACTTTCGGCATAGTCGAAAGCGACCTGGGCGTGCACCACGCCACCGGGAAAGATATTGACCTTACGGTGAAGATATGCGATTTCATTAAAGAGCGGAAGCCTCTGTTCCTGTTCTGCCAGATCGACAGCGTTGACGGCGCCGGCCATCATTTCGGGTACGGTTCGGAGGGACATCTTAACCAGATCCACGCGGTGGATTCGATGGTAAACGATATATACGAAGCTGTAAAGAGCGCCGGGATCATTGACGACACACTGTTTATGGTGATCGCGGATCACGGCGGGACACCATTTAACGGTTCCGGAGCGAGCCACGGGGGCTGGTCGGACGCGGAAAAATACGTGACATTTGCCGCAGCCGGGCCGGGGGTAAAACAGGGGAATATCGGAGAGATGAACGTCCGCGACCTAGCGGCGATCGTGCTGTATGCCCTGGGACTCGACACACCCGCTTTTGACGAAAAAGGCTGGACTTCCCAGATACCGGAGGGGCTGTTCGATGACGTCAATATCCCTGAATATCGCGATATTTCCCAACTGACCGGCGCGGAACCCATGCGTTCGAGGAAGCAGCATACGTCGGAGAGCGAGTTTCCTTCGCCGTACCGTTTAGGGTCTGACGGGGTGACAATATATACGGATTTTGCTCCGGGGGATGCTTCGGCACTATATGTGGACGAGGACAATATGGGCCGCCGTTCCGTGCGTCAATACGAGCGGTATATGAACCGGGGCATGCGTTGTGAGGAGACCGTGCTTTTCGGCGGAGATCTGCCGGTGCTGGGCTTCGGCACGTTTCACAGGGAAGACAGGCTGGAAGTCCCTATGCTCTGCTTAGGGGAATTTGGTTTCTCGATCGAAAGGGAAGGCCGGACCATACCCTTCACCAAAGCGGCGAAAGTTCATACTGAATATTTTCCCGGCGGCGTCCGGTGGGATATTTTGATCGATAAAAACGACACAAAACCAGTCCGGATGGAGGCCTGCCTGCTGGGCGGAAACAGCATGGCGGTCAGGCTGGAAGCACCGGAAAAAGCAGATCTTTCGTTGAACGTTGGAAATCCGAGGCTCACGAACCGGAATCTTGACGCGACCTGGCTGCGGCCCGATTGCAGCCCGATACCGGAAACCGTAACGAAGATACCGTTTGCGGCTGCACCCAGGTTCCACATAAAAACCGAAGACGGACTGGATCGGCAGGCGCAATTGACACTCTGGTGCGGTGATATCGAAGCGGAAGTGCTGAACGATACTGTCAATGCCAGGTTTATGCTGGGCCCGGACAATATTTTTGCGGCGGAGGTACTGATCCCGGCGCAGGACAAGGAAATTGACCCGGCCTGGGCAAACACGTCTCTCGATGGATTGTGCGGGGCAATCGCGAATGCGGAAACGGAGGCGAAACGCAGGCTGTTCCGGGTGGAACTTGACAGCGGAGATCCGTACCTGGACAACGGCTTCCACAACAGCGTGCAGGAACTGGATTACGTTTACTGGACGCCGGCGTGGCTGGAATGCAACCAGTTCTGGCGCTGCTACTGGACGAACAATTACCAGATCTCTGCAGCACTTGCGCTGGGTGACTATGAAAAAGCCGCTGGTGCGCTCAAATTCTTCGGGCAGATCGAGGCGGGTTACAACGCCACCACGCCCGTGGGTAATCCGGATCAGATCGAACGGGATGATTCGGGCGAATTTGTGCGAAAATTCGACGGAATGCCATATTATTTGTACCAGCTGTACCGGTATATCGACGGCGTGGGCGAAAAAGGCCTGAAACTGCTGGAAGATGTTTTCGATAATATCCATAAAAACAACTTGTCGATGATCGCTCACTGCGACCCAGAAGGCACTGGGCTGTACGGCTGGCACCCGGGATGCAATTCGTTTATGTACCAGGCGGATCATTTGACGATGCCCGGATACGGTACGTCGCCGTCCATAATGATAGCTTCAGGCTTCCGGCTGCTGGCGAAACTGCTCAGAAAAGCGGGAAAAGTTGCGGAGGCAGACTTTTACGAAGAGCTTGCGGAGCGGACTTTCGGCGCTTTAGGAAAACTGTGGAGCGAGGACTGCTTTGTATGTCAGATCGACGCGGCTAACGACGCGGATCACGCGCATTATTACACAGACCTGGTGTTCCCGTCGCTGTACGGAGATATTGACAACGTCCGCGGCCTGCTTTGTCTGCTTCACCTTCGGGATACGCTTATATATGACAGCCCGGACACGGGGCTTCCGCTGGTAAAAGTAGGAGATCTGCTGCCCTCGCTTTTCGCCCAGGATATGGTCCAGTCCGTTGGCGTCGCCGAAACGGCACTGGCTCTGTTCAAAATGGGATTCGACCAGCTGAGCTGGGGGCTCCTGCGGTCCTGCGGGCTGGCGTATTCGGTCAATACCGAGTCTCCCGGCAGTGCTCCGGAGCGGTTCAGTTTTGAAGGCAGGGGAGAAGCGAATTACGGTTTCGGCAATCCCGCTGCGGTTTTCCCGCTGGCGGTGGTGGAAGGCCTGCTCGGGCTTCAGAAGAAGTCCGGCGGCAATGTCCTGCGCTTTGCTCCTGCTCGGCTGCCCTCTAAGCGAATCGCCATCGACTGGCTGGGCGTCAACTGCGTGTGTGAGAACGACAGGTATGAATTGACCAGAACGGCTCGCGTTGAATTTGCGGCACAGAACGAATGGAAACAGGTGGAATTCAGCATCTGCGTGCCCGGAGGCAACACCGTAACACTGTACTGCAACGGAGCACCGCTGGAATTTACGTCTGAGCCGCTGCTGGGTAAAAAGCGCATAACCGCGGCCGTACCGGCGCAGGATAAGCAGGTATGGGAACTTAAACTTGAACAAATTCATCAGATCCNNNCCGCCGCCCGGGAGAAGCCATCGCCGTCAACGACGCCGCGCCCGGCCAGGCGGAGAGTTTTACGACGCCGGGGCGCCATCACGTGCTGGTGGCAGCAGGCGACTGCTACATAGACCAGCCGGTAGAAATATTGCCGCCGTTCACCGAATCCGAAGCCAAGATCTTTGACCGGGAAATGACCATAAGCGGACAGATCGATCCCCGCTATGCATACCAGGCCGAGTTCAAAATAGGCGGGTACAAATTCCAGCGGAAACTGGCGGCGGACGAGGCCGGACAATTCGCGTGCATATTCACGCTGCCCGTGCGGCTGCTGCTTCCGGCGTATATTGTAAATTACCGGCTCACTTCGGAGAACGGAGCAGAGGAAGGACAGCTGCGGGCGGTCAATACATCGTTTATTGACTTTGCGGGGCAGCCTGTCGAGCTGGACGCTCATCTAAATACCGTAAACATTACCGGCGACGCTCCGTGGCGCTCCTGGGCAACGCTAAAAATGCGGTTGTCCGGCGATACCTGCCGCGCAATCACCCGCTGCGATTACAGTATCGTACGGAACGAAGAAGGATACGTACGGGTATGCCGCCTGGACAACGGAAAAAGCGAAACATACACCCGCCGCATTGCCCCCGGGATATATCCGAAAAAAGTGGAACTGGAGGTTGACCGGGCCGTCGGTGCCATATCGCTGCTGTACCAGGGGGATGTGGACGTGCGCCTGACGGGAGCCTTGATCGGATACATTACGCTTAGCTACGACGACGGAAAAGAGACCCGCACAATGCTGGAGAGCGGAAAAACCATTGGTTCTCTGTTCCGGAATTACGCAAAAGACACGGTCCACGTGCCGGTGGACTGCAGCTCGGTGGAAATGTATCTCGAATCGGTCAATCATCTGGTCATTCCTTGCGACGACAGCCGCGTCCTTCGCAAGATAGCCATCGAGCTTTGCAAAGAAGATTCGAGGTTCGCGCTGATCGCGGTCAACACATATTCACGCAATTTTACACAGAATAATTCGCAAAACGCGTAGACGTAAACAGGAGGTATTATTATCTGTAAATAACAGCCTTCTATGATTTGATCTGGTTCTCCTTACGGCGTGAAGCGGTTATCCATTTTGCCACATCATCTTCACTGACAAAGCCAGCCTCGCTGGCCTTGCCGCGCATCTGCTGCTGGAACTGCATCAAAGCATAAACAGCGGAATTGACAACGCGGACGTTGTTGCCGTCGACAATAAAAGTGACGCGGTCGCCGGTTTCGATGCCGAGAGCCTCGCGGACATTCTTCGGGATCGTGACTTGACCTTTTGACATCACACGCGCATCATTTACGAAAGATAAAGTTGCCAATTATTTTCACCTCCTTATATAGGTAGGAAAGTAGGAATTTCCTACCACAATTATACAATATCGAATTTGTACTTTCAAGTGGAACTTATAGGTGGCTCTATTTCTCATTTTTTAGTTGATCAGAAGCAAAATTACCGCCTGGCTATGTGGTATTGGGAACTCGGGCGGTAATATGAAGAAAGCTTCGCTCATTTCTAGGATGGTGCTATAGCAATTTTACCGCCTGACATAAAGAATAGAGCCTGCCAGGCGGTAATTTTAAGATGAGTTCATCTGATTCAGGGCGAGAGACAGAGCCAGATTACCGCCTGACTATATGATCTGGATATCTCAGGCGGTATTTTCAGATGATACCACTCAATTTGAGGATAGAGACAGCGCCAAATTACCGCCTGAGTTGTTAGTATTTGACTCTCAGGCGGTAATTCAAAGTAACTAACATCTAAATATGATGCGAGACCTGAGGCTAAGCCTCAACAAATCCTTCATCCAGGACGAATGGGACGTAGTCATTGCCCTCGACGCGTATCATGACGTTGGAGAAAAGGGAGGAGATAGATTCTATGCTGGGGCCGGTGGTCGTGAGGCAATTTTCGTTGTCTAGCTTGGTGCATATCTCGGTGCGGGTGGAATCGTAAACCACGATAACGGCCTGGGTGGAATAATTGACCAGCAGCTTTTCGGGGTGCTTGCTCCGGTAAAATGCCAGCAATTGCTCAAAATACTTTTCGTAATCAAGGCCCTGGATATGGACATTGACAGTAATGCCGTCATCCGCCAAAAAACTGTAATCGTGATCATCACCAGGCGTCATTTCGTAATAAACGCCCGGCTTCACCCGCAGTTCAAACTCCAGCAAAGTGGTCGGTACCCAGGTAAGCGTTGCCCGGTCCCAGTCACTCAGCGCAGTGGCGGGGGNNCAGACGGAGCAGTCGGCGTGGTCGTCGTCAACGGCGCTGCAGAGGCGGTATTGTCCGAAGCCGGAGCAGCATCTTTCTGGCAGCTGCTGAAAACGGTTATCATCAACACAACAGCTGCAACGAGCGCGAGAAAAACACGAATTTTAGTATTATTTTTCAGGATTATCATACTCTTTATACACACTTTCTCCGTCATAAAAATAGATACCGTCCGTCAGCACGATACGCTCGCCCGGGGGATCGTAAAACACGTCCGTGAAAAACTCCACCTCGATGTAGACCCGGCCGGAAGTGCCTTCATCCACACCGCTGTACTCAAACCGCACCACATCGTGATGCACGTCATTGCCCTTGGTGTAGCAGGGGTAGGTACCCAGCATCTCGATCACGTAACTGCTGAAATCGATCTTTTCATTGTCCGGGTCAATATGCAAAGCACCGCCCAGCGCGGCTTTGATCGACTCGTCAATGAGAATCGCTTTTTCCATGCTGACGTCGTCAAATTCCACCACCAGCGTGAAGTCGGTGTATATGCCGTGCTCCCTGTTAATGTACACGCCGCTGGAATTCGAACGGAATATTTTCCAGAAAGCCATGTCGGAGGAGAACACGTTGAAGCAGTCGCAGATCTTTTCCCGGAGGTTGCTCACATATTTCGCATTCAGCATGTCTTTATCGATGGTGTCGCCGTGTTTAATGTAAAGCTCCAGCTCGTAATCCTGCCGCTTATCCGAGATCTCATCTTTTTTCAGCAGATTGATGCCCTTGGCCGTGAAAAATGCGTCAATATTCATCCAGGTCATGTCGGATACTTTTTTTGCGGGACTTGAATCAAGGCTTCTGCACAGGTAATCCAGACCGCTCTCACAGATCATAAAATAGGAGTAGTCGTAGTCGTCGGTGAAGTCTTCAAAAAATCGCTCCGGAGTGGCGGAAAGGTCAGAAACGAAATAATCCGTTGTCTCCTGGTTATCATAATTGGCGAAGACCCGAATGCCCTTGCGCTCCTTGAAATTGATCGCCCGGTAGTTACTGGGGCTGCCGAAACGGATCCGGTCGGTCTCCTGGTACACGATATTGCCGTCGCTCAATTTGATGAAGCTGTCGATCAGCGTGTCGATGCCGTCATCCGGCGTGAACTCGAATTCGTAAGTGCCCGGCGCCAGGTCGTACAGTTTGATCAGCTGGACCCGCAGCCAGTAGCTGAGCTTCATTGACGCGAAATCGTATTTTTCATCCGGTTCGTATGTGACTTCGACCCATTCGTGAGCTTCCTCGCCGTACATTCGCGGGACCGCCCGGACACGCAGCACATCTCCGGCATAGGGGATGGGGTAGCTGTATGATTCGGGATAATTAAATTCCGGCGTCAATATTTCGCCGTCGTTTATCTGGAATTCGTACATGGCGTTTTTGCTGCATTTCCAGGTGGCGAGGCCGGCGGCGTCAACGGTGATCACGGGGTCAATATTTTCATTTTTCTGGTTTTCGTACATGTTGAAAATGTTGCCCAGACAGCCCGAAAGGAGCAGCGCTGCCGCGAGGGTCAATGCCGCAACAAGTATTATTTTTATATTTCTGTTTTTCACCGTTGGTTCCTCCTTTTGCTATTGTTATTCGTGGTTTTCACCCATTTTTACGGTCAGATCGTTCAGGCTCTTCTCGTACTGTTTCCGGGAGATCGTGCCGTGCTCCAGAAAAGTGTCCAGAAGGGCTTTCTGCTTCAGATATAGCAGATGGTTCTTTTCTTTATGCGAAAGGGTCTCGTTAAGTTCCTGCTCCAATGTATTGTCGTCCATGAAAATCATCCTTGCCGGGCGCGGCGGCGGTCGAAATAGGGTATGTGGAATAATACATTAATTAGAGAAGCGTTGTCAACACAGCGTAAAGTTGTTGTAGGTTAGAAAGAAAAAAATTGTGAGCAGTGA
>DBVV01000112.1:0-2494 GCA_002308795.1 Mageeibacillus sp. UBA1255
TTTCACGGAAACAGGAAAAGAGCCGGGTTCGGGATCAGTTTGAACCCTTTAAACAAATTACCCATTTAAGCAAGTTATCAATTTAAGAAATAACCGACGCAAGATCACCTGAGCAAGAACTCAGTATAATGATCATACCAAGTGTTGACCTGCCGGGATCTTCCGGTAAAACGAGTACTTTGCTCTCGATCAGATCGTGTATCGACATCATTCGGGTCGAATATAGCTCCATCCTGATGTTGTATCCCATATTCTTATGCAGGACCTGATGGCTGCTTTTTTTGAGGATCTCTTCCAGCTTGAAATAGAGCGTTTCAAAATCGCTCAGGAGCGCCGAATAATTTTTATGCCCGGTGAATAGTTTCTCGATCTCTTTGAGATTTTGGATCGTTATAACGAGAACGTCCGGAACAATAATCCCTTCCGCTGAAGCGTGAGCGTATTTTCCGTCGATCTTTTTCCAGACATCCATTTCGGTGTTTGTGAACGAACCGGTACGCCGCTGATTTCTGATGCAATCACCAAGCAGCACGACTTCATCATAATCAGGCTCTCCGCACTGATCCCACATATTAAGACCGCCGTCGTATTTATATGTCCAGAACATAGTGCCGGCGTTTCCGCGGCCGTTATGCCCTATAACCGTATTTTCAGGAATTTCGGTGAGCTCATAGCCTACGAAGCCCCATGACTCCCCGTTGGCACGTACGGGCGGTTCGTAGATCGATTGACCCTTAACGGAGTTCTTGATCAGGAGGTCAATAAGATACGGTACCAGCCACCAGCGGATCGCATTGTCATCTATATGATCGCCGGCAATGCCCAGCGCGCGGATCTCCGGCAGTTTGTCGTCAATAAATTCGTTGATGAGCCTGCTTCGTTCTTTTGAATTTTCCCTCATCGCGTTATGATTGGCAAGGCGGCAATCTTTGTCCATTATAAAGAAATTCGTTACGTACTTATCGCCTTGCTTTTCGAGCAGAGTGGCTCTTCGAAGGATCTCAACTTCTTCCTCCATATATGGAAGGGCGATACCTAGTTCCATCGATAGCTCTTCAACGGTAGAAGGGTTGTTGCTCGCCTGAAGCAGAATGTTGATCGGAGCCTTTCTGCCCACGGCGTTCCACGGAAGACCGCTTGGCTGCGATCCCGAAGCGGCAAACGTGATATTCTCCGGATTATAACTTCTCTTTCCAAATTCTCTTGACATTTCCATTCCTTCTTTCAGCATTTTTCTTGCGCGGTGAAGTCTTTGCCAGACTGCGCTTTCCGAAAGAGAGAGCGATGATGCAATTTCACGAATACTAATGTCGTCAATGTAGTATGCAACGACGATATCGCGGTAATCGCTCTTGATGAACGCCAGCTCTCGCCGGAGCAGAGCCAGCTGCTCTGTCTGTATCATCCCGTCAAGTAAATTTGCGTTCTCGTCTTCGATCTCGAAATCGTTAATATCGGAATCGCTTATCATTTCTTTCCGTATATGTTTTTGAGAGGCCCATACTGAGTATCTGTTGCGCGCGATCTGCCAGACCCATGCGGAGAAGTTCAACGGAACGTTGCCTTTGTTAAGCGCGGCAACGATCTGATGCGCGATATCCTGTGAAAGATCTTCGGCATCTTCGTTATTGCCGGTCTTTTTCAGGCAGAAGTAGAAGAGTTTTTCCATATAGTTGTTGCAGAATTCGGCGGTCAACTGATCTGTTTTTTCATTCGTGGTTTGCATTGCTTTCGCCTCCTTTCACTTAAATAGTGTGCTGCTTTCAGGATTCCTGACATAAAATTTAAAAAATATGTTCTGCGGCCGCTCACGCGCTCGTATGTTAAGTTTAAAGAAACTGTCGGAGTATTAGATCATTCAGGATAATACCCTGCTTGCGTAATTTGGAAGGATTACGACAAATACGTTAAAAACGAAAACAATTTTCTTCTTTTGTTGCCCCTCTCGTAAAGGCGCCAATGATATTGCTTGAATAGAGAAGTGAATCGTTCCAGTTATGTTCCCATACGCACTCTATTTTCATAACGTTACCCCCGCAGACCGGAATTTTTCGGAATCAATTATTTCTCTTTTCATTATCACTCTGTTGTTGACTATAACGCGGCTTTTTCTTACTCAAAAATGAGATTGTTCTTCAATTCTATTGATGGTTTCGCCAATATCGCCATTGATACAGATCGCACGTTTTTCTATCTGCTTCGGGCAATACGCTTCGCCGTAGTTGAGGCAGGCGTAAACGGCTTTTTCGTTTGCGTCGGTCATCTGCCAGAACGGATATTTGACGATCATCGGCGTGTTGGAGCCGACGCCGAGTTCGAGATACAGAACGTGCAGATTTTCGTGCCTGCGGATAAAATCCGAATACGCGGCGGCTGCTTTGTGCCAGCCCGCGTCCTCGACGAAAGTATCGTCGGAGCGCAGATTCATCGCCACCGCTTTTCCGTCGGGCGATTTCGGGATCAGTTCCGTCGGGATACGCATTTTGATCGCCTT
>DBVV01000112.1:2580-3096 GCA_002308795.1 Mageeibacillus sp. UBA1255
AGCCCGTAATCGCCCTGTGTGTAGAAGAGGCGTTTCTTATCAAAACCGGCGCGCTGAAACTGATGGTCGACATTGGTGGTGATGACGAAATAATCCTTGTCTTTCAGCAACTTCAGCAGTTCGGGATAGACAGGCTTCGGCGCGTCGATATAGCGGTTGTAGTAAATATGCCTTGCCCACCATGCCCACAGCGTTTCCTCGTCGGGGAACGGATAGAAGCCGCCGGAGTAAATGTCTCTTATATGGTACCGCTTCGCAAAGTCGAAGAAATACCGTTCAAACCGTTCGCCGCTGTAAGTCAGACCCGCTGATGCGGAGAGTCCCGCGCCCGCGCCAACAAGTACGGCGTCGGCAGTTTCGATCTCCTTTTTCAGCCGGCCTATTTGTTCTTCGCGTGTTCCGACGCCCCCGGAAATGCGAAGGTCAAACGTGCGGATCGCAGAGTACGCTTTTTGTATCGTTTCCAGATAGCCGTTCGGCTCAGTATAATAATTCTTCATAATACGCTTTGTCCTC
>DBVV01000087.1 GCA_002308795.1 Mageeibacillus sp. UBA1255
GGACAGGGGACAGGTCCCTGTTTCTTCTGCGCCATGCTGACTAAACAGCTGCGAGAAACAGGGACCTGTCCCCTGTCCCACATTGCCCGCGTTTATTAAAAGGAGATGAACGCTCTAATAAAGCTAAATAAGGGAATAATCTACGTGCATCGTCCCGCGCGCGGCGCGGACGGTGGCGCATGCGCCTGAAATAAACGGCATGGCAGGGGGCAGATGGCCAAGATCGGCGTCGAGGATGATCGGTACGCCGTGACCTCCTAAAATGCTCAGAACGGCCTCACGGGGGCCTTCAGAACCGAATCTGTCATCATACATAAAAGGACGCCCGATGATGAAGCCGGAAACATGGCGGAACCATCCGTTTGACTCAAGCTGCCAGAGCGCACGCCGGATACCCATAGGCGTAAGGTCACACGACTCGAGGAACCATATTATCCCGTCAGAAGCGTAACGCTCACAAAAACCGACGGCATTGTCCCACGGCGTACCGGCAAGGTTGATAAGGCAATCGAGGCAGCCGCCGATCATACGGCCGGAGAAAATGACAGAGCGGTCATCAATGACCGGAGAGCTGTTTTTGACAAATTGTCCGTCGCACGAAACGGTGCGAATAGAAGCAGGCTCGGTCAGATTGTACGCCTCAAACGGTGTTTCTGGTGTCTTGAGACTTTCTTTTTCCCAAAACGGATAACTGTCGAATGCCAGTTTTTCACCCCTTAGAAAAGAAAGAGCATCGACCAGAGAGTTGTGAAGCCGTTCCATACCGAACGAAGGCGCATTTGGTCCGTAAATTGCAGCGGTATCACACAGGACAGGGAGCGTGAAAGTCAGATTCGTATTGTCCGAATAACCCATAAACCATCTGGGCACCGCGGTTCGGATATCGTCGAAATCAATATATGGCAAATCCTCGCACATGGTTTCGCCGCCGCCGCATGAAATAACTGCGCGAAGATCCGGAATGTCAGGACCACTGCCGAGAAAAGCATTGACCTCACTGCCGCATTTAGCGGGGGTATTGCTCTTGCCGACACCCTCCGCGGCAAAACAGTTCGGACCAAGGCGGGTTTTAAAACCCATCTTTTCGAAACGCCCGACCGCTGCTTCGAAACAGCTAAGGTATGGCTCTATTGTACAGCCGAATGACGGGGCAATAAATCCGATCGTATCTCCCGGTTTGATGAATTCAGGGTATCTCATCTGAGCTGTGCTCCTTTTGAAAATGCTTTATTATCCACTTCTAAACTGTTTATAATCTGTTTTTTAAATATGCGCTTTTTCTAACATTGCCGTTAAAGTGGTGCATACTGCGATCTTTGCCGCGTCTCCGGGCAGGAAGGGAAGCACGCACGTCGCGATCGCGCCTGTCAGGTTTGAACCTGTGATCAGGCAGTACCACGCGGTTCCTGTCACATACAGCATTATAGTACCCGCAGCGCATAAGGCTATGAGCAAAACCGTCCTTTGAGGCAGTTTCATTTTTGCCTTTTTGTTTTGGCGAGCTTCGTCCCTGCGTGATCCGGATGAGCGTATAGTCTGGTAGAGACCGCAGACGGCGGCAAGTAATATATATCCTGCGATAAATCCTCCGGTAGGCCCTGCCATTACTCCGATCCCGCCTTTGAAACCTGCAAAAACGGGGAGCCCGACTATCCCTGCCAGAATATAAATGCATGAAGCACAGCAACCGGCAGCAGGCCCTGAAATCGTACCCGCAAGCATCACCGCAATCGTTGCAAGCGAGAGAGGGACGTCGCCGATCGGGACGGACAACGGTGCTATAACGCATATCAACGCTCCGAATGCAGCGGTCAATGTTAGTTTTCTCGTTCGTATTGTCCTGTCCGTTGTCAATCCGGCAGGTTTATTTGTGTTTGTTCCGGTTTTTGTTTCCGTCATTTTTTCAGAAGTTTGTCCCGTTCCAGCCCCAGTCAGCTGTGTGCCTGTATTCTACGTACACGTTTTTTCCGGGGAGACCCGATCTTTTCTCAAGTGTTTCGCATACTGCCATAGTAAATTTTTCCGAGCCTGCCGGGTTTGCGTTGCCAAGGACGTCAACGGCCACGTATGCTCCGTCGTCGATCTTTTTTCCGCCGAAATAGAGCGTATACCCGTCCTGGATGCCGATCATCGTGTACGATTCCGGCTTTCCTATGATCGCCATTGCCGCGCCGATCTCGTTCTTGATGTCATCTTTTTGGCTTTCTGTGAGTTTTTTGGTTATTCTGACGTCAATAAAGGGCATTTTGTTTACCGCCTTTCTGTTTTTTCCGGCGGCAGGGTCATAGACCGGCCGCTCCAGTTTTTATTATACAACTATATTAGGTAATTTAAAAGAGCGGTCTGGATGGTGAGACGGGAGTGCAGTGGGGTTGGTGTGGGACGGGGGACAGGTCCGTGTTTTGCAATCAAAACACGGACCTGTCCCCCGTCCCATTGCCCCCACCGACCCGCTGCTCTAACTAACCTTCCGGCAGGCACGTGTTTCACTTGAATAATCCCAAAAATAATGTTAACATATGCGTGAAAAACAAATCATAAGCTTCGGCAGGGCGGGAAGGAAAAAATGATCGACGCCCGGTATGAAGGCTGGATCGAAGGGAGAACGGTATATGAAAAAAATAGCAATCGTTGTCGCTGCACTTATTATGTTAGCTGCACTGTTTACTGGATGCGCCGATAACAGGCCGGACAGCGAAAAGATCATTGGCACCTGGACAGGCGAAATGGATATGACAAAAATGATGAACGACTCGTTCGGAACGATGCTCGGAAGAGACTTTAAAGTCGACTCTTTCAAGTTTTCGATGTCAATGACATTCCGGAAGGATGGAACGTGCGTCCAGGAAGTAGATAAAGAATCTGTTCAGGATGCTTTCGAAAGGATCAAAACTCCTCTGAAAGAAGCGCTGCAGGAACTGGCATCGGTGATCGGAAGGAACGTTGACGAACTCCTGGATTCGATGTTTTCGGTCGATGAAATGGCGGATAATTTCAATAACACGGTAAAATATAAGATCGAAGACGGAAAACTCTATTTTTCAAACACCGGCGAAGACGAAATTAACAGCGAAACTTATACAACGTACAAGTTTGAAGACGGAAAGCTGATATTTACCGGAGTTGAAGGAGCAGATGCCTCGTACAATCCTTATTTAAACATGTTCCCGATGACGTTTGTCAGGAAAAAGTGAACGAGGCAACGGTAATTTCGTACGCGATGCGGGGCTTATTGCTGCCGATCATAACGCCTCCGCGCTCTGAAAAACCGAGCTTTGAAAGAAGCGAACGCATAGGTCGGTTTGCGTCGTGTGTGTCAATACGAAGATGGCCTCCTGACCGGTTGATTGCCCACCGGATGCAAAACGTGCCTATCCCTCGCTCCGACCGGTCGGATGCGATGCGGTGGACAACGCCGTAGGGGAGCGCGCTAAGCCAGCTGCCGTCCGTGATAGTGCGGTAGTCTGGCTCCGGTTCCGGGCCGAAATCAAAATAAAAAGTGCCTATTACGCGATCATCTTTTTCCGAGATGCACACATAGCTTTTATTTTTAACGATATCAGATCGTATCAGCGATTCCGGAGGCCAATTGTCTGCGCCCCACTGGTCGGGATTGCCTTCTTTTGCCATGAACGACCTCGCCGATTCGTATATTTTCATTATTTGCGGGATATCCGCTTCATCTGTATGTCTTATATACATTGACCGCGCCTCCCGACGCGTTTTGACTTTTTGAGATCGCCTTTTGTGTGCCTGTGCGTTTCAGATCAGGTGCTGCGGCAACGAAACGTCAGTATACGAACGGGACAACTCCTTCTACCGCTGCAGCCGGTGTGATGCGTGTGTCGTCGTTGTCAATGTCGATAAGGATGTATTTGTCGTTGCCCATCATAAGTTCTTTCATATAAGTGAGCTGCCTGATTCCGTGCCTTGTTTCGATACGTTCTACCATTGCCCGTCTGTCGTTCGTGCCAAGGGCATAGATGAGATCAACGCATGCCTGGTCGGCGGCGAGTATATCGGTCGATGCGATGATCCCGACGTTTGGTGTGACAACGGGCTTCGCTGCGCAGCCTTCGCAGTCGCATGATACTGACATGTTGCGCATAACGTTGACGTATGTGATCTGTTTCCCGAAGTGGTCGATAGTCGCTTTGGTCGATTCGGTCATTCGCTCCATAAATTCTTCTTTTGCGATGTCCCACATATTGTCCTGGCCTGGTGTCGTGTGGATCATTGCTTTGCCTACGCGTCCGTCCGCGCATCCGATCCCTATGTTTTTGTTCGATCCGCCGAATCCGCCCTGTGTGTGTCCTTTGAAGTGGGTGAGGGCGACAAGTGAGTCGTAGCCAAGCAGGTGGCTGCCGACGGTCATGTGGTCAAACCATTTCCCGCCTTTTACCGGCAGGTCGGCGGTTCCTTCTTCGTCCAGGATGTCAACGTTTGCGAACGTCCACCCGTTTATCTTTAGTGTTTCGCGGTGGAGCTCGGTGGTATACCTGTCACCTTCGTAATATGAGTTTGTTTCGACGATGTTTGCGCCTGGTATTTCGGTTTCCAGCAGGTGTTTTACCCAAGGCCGCGGGATGATGTTGGGACCGTTTTTTTCGCCTGTGTGGAGTTTTACAGCTACTTTTCCGCGGATATTGGCGCCGATTTTTTTGTATATCCTGGCCAGCCCTTCCTTTGACAGATCACGTGTGAAGTATACTATCGATTCGTTTCCGGTGCGTTGTTCGTATGGTATGTAGCGGTTTCCGCTTGTTCCGGGTCTTGCTTTCATAATTCTTCCTCTCTTTCGTGGGACAGGGGACAGGTGCATGACCCGACCCTTAACGCGTTCGGCAAAGGGGACCTTTCAGGGGTTCGACTTTGCTTGATCATTAAAGTGCTTCTGATATTGCCCTCAGGAGTTGGCTGTATTCGGTAAATGACGGTATCTCCGGATTGGCAGCTATTATTGCGGGGGTACTGCGAAACAGGAATCCGGCCTTGCCGGCATATATCATTTCGAGGTCGTTGTAACTGTCGCCGACTGCGATAGTATCGTATCCGATCGTCTGCAGCGCTCGAACTGTTGTCAATTTTGTATTTTGGGTTCTGAGTTTGTATCCGGTTATTTCGCCGTCCGGGCCTATCGTCAATGAGTTGCAGAATATTGTCGGCATTCCTAATTTTTTCATAAGAGGTAGCGCGAATTCTTCGAATGTATCGCTGAGAATTACAGTTTGGCTCATTGTGCGCAGGCGCGTTAGAAAGCGTTTTGCTCCTGGAAGCGGATCGATTCCTGAAATTACGTTTTGTATTTCTTTTATTCCTAATTTGTGCTCTTTCAACAGGTTCAGACGCCAAGTCATCAGTTTCCCGTAGTCGGGTTCATCTCTTGTAGTACGTCTGAGTTCTTTGATCCCGGTGGCTTCGGCAAAAGCTATCCATATTTCTGGCACAAGTACTCCTTCAAGGTCGAGGCAAATAATGTTCAAATCTAACAACCTTCTTTCTATATAAGCGGGACAGGGGACAGGTCCGTGTTTCGGATGGGTCGAAACCAGTCGCACCTATATAAGTACAGTTATTATATAAGACATGAATATGAAAATTCAAGCGCTTTTAGCATTCATGTATATGACGTTATTATATTGATGATATTGAGTTGATGTGTGGAGGATTTTTAAGGAAAGGATTGGCGGGACAGGGGACAGGTCCGTGGGCCTAGAGCCGAGGGCACACGGACCTGTCCCCTGTCCCGCACAATGATTATTGCCCGGCGCCAAAAACAAAACAACTTGACATTGCCCGGCGTTTGTGGCAAAATACAAACACAATTTATCTGACCTTCACCGTAGTATTTTAATTGACGCCGCACTTTTAGAGGAAGATAAAAACTGCTCTCAGGGGGTGGCCGTCTTGCCAAGAACTGCCAGAAAAATAAGCGATTTGAAACTTTATCACGTGATGCTCAGAGGAAATAACAGAGAAGACGTGTTTTGCTCAAGGCGCGACATATTGATATTTCTGCTAAAATTAGCCGAATTTAAAAACAAATTTCAATTCAAAATATACGCATATTGTTTTATGGTCAATCATGTTCACCTGTGCCTGCGAGAAAGCGAAAAAGGTCAGCTAAGCAAATTTATGCATGCCCTTGAAACGAGTTACGTGACCTGGTACAACATTTCAAAATCGCGATGCGGCCATCTGTTCCAGGGCAGATATTTGAGCAAGCCTATTAATGATATGAATTACTTTGTAAGCGTGATAAGATATATTCACAACAATCCGGTAAATGCGGGGAAATGCAAGAGTGCCGGAGAGTATGGAGACAGCAGCTACAACTGCTACTTTGATGAAGACCCGGGAATCATTGACCGCGACGATGTGTTCGAGGTGATCAAACCGGACGAATTCGCTGCATTTCATAACAAAGAAATTGACCGCGACGAACTGGAATTTATACGTATGCCGGGAGCGCAGGCTCCGCGCGTTGCGAAAGAAGATGCCGGTGAAATCATGCAGTCGATTTCCGGATGCAGCGACGCTCTCCAACTTATGGATCTGGGGATGGATGAAGTCATCAAAATTATCGAAAAGTTCAGGAAGAAGGGATTATCATACAGGCAGATCGCAGATTTTATAAAACGCGGGAAAAGCACGGTCTACCGGTGGGTAAAAGCTGATGGAGGTTAGGCTGACCGCCGCGCCGGTGCAGCACTGCCGTTTGATCGATATTCTTATATAGCCTTGAAAAAGGGGGGCACAATGTGCTAAAATATCGAAGAACAAAAACCGGAGGCAGGGCAGATGTTTGACTATATCAGCGGAACAATAGAACAGACAGGGATCGATCATGTAGTCATTGACGTGGCAGGGATCGGTTTCAGGTTAAGCACGTCGCCGAGAGTTGCTGCCGGGGCCGGTCCGAAAGGCAGCAAAGTCAAGCTGTATACATACATGAATGTAAAAGAAGATGAAATATCGCTGTTTGGGTTCGGATCACGAGAAGAGTTGTCAGCGTTTGAAATGCTGATCACTGTCAGCGGTGTCGGGCCGAAGGTCGCGCAGGCGGTACTGGATGCGTTGACCCCCTCGGAATTCTGCCTTGCCGTTGCAACCGGGGACTATAAAGCTATAACGCGAAGCAAAGGCGTCGGGCCTAAGCTCGCTCAGCGTGTGGTTCTGGAGCTCAAAGACAAAGTCGCAAAAGACTTTAAAGGTGTAGAAAAGGCCGAGGACAATGCTCCTTCTTCTGTTCCTGCGGGGTTTGTCGTCAACGATGCTTCTGCCGCCTTAATGGTTCTCGGCTATAGTTCAAAAGAGGCTTCAGACGCTGTTAGAAAAGTTTATAAGGAGGGAATGACGTTGGAGCAGACTGTGCGAAAAGCACTGGCCAACGTATAAATGCCGTTATACGTGTCATAAAGATGAAATAGAAACAACTCTGCAAGGATAAAGAAAAGCTTACTTTATAAGTTTCTCAATAAAAATACACTTTCGCAGCCGGAAACGGCTGCAATTTAAAAGCGATATCGGGGCCTGTCCCCTGTCCCACACGAGGGCCTGTCCCCTGTCCCACATAAAGGAGAGATTATGGAAGACGAGAGAATCATTTCGGCGTCGATAAAACAGTACGAGGAAGCGGAAGAGGCCACGCTCAGACCGAGGCGGTTTGACGAATACATTGGCCAGGAAAAAGTGCGCAGCAACCTGTCTGTATTCATACAGGCCGCAAGAGAAAGAAAAGAACCGCTTGACCACGTGCTCCTGTACGGACCGCCAGGGCTGGGAAAAACCACCCTCGCCGGAATAATCGCATCCGAAATGGGCGTAAATCTGCGCATCACCACAGGACCGGCGATCGAGAAAGCAGGCGATCTGGCAGGACTTCTCACGAACCTGAACGAATTCGACGTACTCTTCATTGACGAAATACACCGCCTGAACCGGGCAGTCGAAGAAATACTATACCCCGCGATGGAAGACTTCGCATTCGATATTGTGATAGGAAAAGGCCCCGCGGCAAGGTCGCTGAGAATGGATCTGCCAAAATTCACGCTCGTGGGAGCAACGACGAGAGTAGGATTGCTGTCCGCACCACTGAGAGACAGATTCGGCGTGATCAACAGGCTCGAAATGTACAGCGTCGACGAACTCACACGGATCGTAAAAAGGAGCGCCGGAATACTGAAGGTCGAGATCGAAAACGGCGGAGCGGTCGAGATAGCAAGAAGATCGAGAGGAACACCGAGGATAGCAAACAGACTGCTCCGGAGACTCAGAGACTTCGCGCAAATAAAAGCAGACGGGATCATCACCGAAAAAGTTGCCCGCGAATCACTTGACCTGCTCGACGTCGACAAACTCGGGCTGGACAACGTTGACCGCAATGTACTGCTGACAATGATTGCGAAATTCGGGGGCGGGCCGGTCGGACTTGACACCCTTGCGGCGGCAACAGGCGAAGACGCCACGACGATCGAGGATGTTTACGAACCGTACCTGCTGCAGCTCGGATTCATAAACAAGACGCCCAGAGGCAGAGTAGTTCTGCCGCTTGCATACAAACACCTCGGAATACCGTTCGAAGGAAGCGTTTACGGCGCGGGAACGGACACGGCATCAGACGGAAGACCGACACTGTTCGATACGGGATATGAAAAAAAAGGAGATGAACGCTGATGCTGATCCTCGGACTTGACCCGGGCTTCGCAATCACAGGCTACGGACTCGTGAACAGCGTATCAAACCACCTGACCGTCATAAAATACGGCGCTATCACGACACCCGCGTGCATGCCGTTCACAGCCAGACTGCTCGCAATACGTAACGGGCTGGAAGAAATAATAAAAGAATACAGGCCGGATGCCGCAGCGATCGAAGAACTGTTTTTCAACAGCAACACGACAACTGCGATCAAGGTAGCACAGGGCAGAGGCGTAGCCGTAGAAACGCTCGCCGAAAACAAAATACCCGTATATGAATATACGCCGCTGCAGGTAAAAATGACGGTGGCGGGATACGGACGGGCGGATAAAAAACAGATACAGCAGATGGTAAAGATAATGCTGAAACTTGACAGCATACCGAAACCGGACGACGCTGCGGACGCGTTGGCAATATCCATCTGTCACAGTTTTTCGGCTCTCACTGCCAGACCGGTCTAGCAGCAAAACGACGAAGGAACTAAGCGAATGATCATAACCACATACGGGCAGCGCCAAAGCCCTGACGATCACAATAATAGCGAAAATGAACCCGTACCTGTATGCGAAGGATACGGCGGCAATGTCCTGATGCACATCTGCTGCGGGCCTTGCAGTCTGTTCTGTATCGACGAATTCCGCCGCATTTTCCCCGGCGCCGGGCTCAAAGGACTGTATGCGAATCCGAACATACACCCGTACGACGAATTCATAAGACGCGCGCAGAGCACGGCACAGGCAGCAAATTACAAGCAGCTGGAAGTCGAATTCCTGCCTTATTTTGACAGAAAGAAATGGGAAGAATTTGTCCGCAACGACGGAACCGTACAGATTCAGGGCGAGCCCGACGGCGAACGCTGCGCGATGTGCTATGCCCAGAGGATGGAATTGACCGCATCATATGCGGAAAAGCACGGATTTGACGCGATGACGAGCACGTTGTTCGTCAGTCCGTACCAGAATCACGAACTTCTAAAGAAAATATGCGGACAGGCGGCTGAAAGGCACGGACTTGATTTCGTTTATATAGATTTTCGCCCCGGGTTTCGAAAGGGCCAGGCAGAGGCGCGGGCGATCGGTCTTTACAGGCAGAAATATTGCGGGTGCATACGCTCGGAGCGGGATCCCGGCGGTGCGGTGAAACAATAGAGTGATAAAAATAAGAGGTTGATAAAATGAGTGACAATGAGTTCAGAAAAGGCGGCGACGGTTCGGACAACGATCTCGAGATAGAGAAAGTGTCATTCAGCGGGTCTGACGTTGAAGAATTTGACGTCGACGGGGCTTTTAGCGATGCTTCTGATGCGGTCGCTGCAGCGGAAGATACGGCCGGCGTGGATGTTCCGATCAGCGAAGATATTATTGCCGACGAGGACAAGGTTATCGGTGATGATATGGTTGACGCCTCTAAATATCTAAATAGCATTTACGAAGACGGTGATGCCGATGGATCTGCGGATGATGACGAGAGCGGCGTGGAGTCGCGAGGCGGCAAAAGGGGGGCGAAAAACGTGGGCAAGGAGATCCTTAGCTGGATCCTTACATTTTTGATCGCTTTTATTGTCGCGATTATCATCAACGCATATTTTTTCCGCGTGAGCAAGGTGTCCGGCGATTCGATGCTTAAGACGTTTACGAGCGGTCAGACCGTTTTTCTTTCCCGTGCTCCTTACATTTTCTCCGAACCTAAATACGGTGACGTTGTCGTATTTGACCGCGAACAGGTCCATCGCAATATTTTAGTTGAGGTCAAGGAGTCGCTTCAGTACAACATCATCACGCTGAGTATAACGAAGAAGTCTGATGCTCATAAGTACTGGATCAAGCGTGTAATCGGTGTTCCGGGCGATACGATCGAGATAAAGGCTGACGGCGTTTATCGGAACGGGGTCCTTCTTACGGAAAATTATGTCAATCCTGACGAGGTTCCGAACTACAGCAGAAACATCGGAAAATGGGAGGTCGGCGAAGGCCAGCTGTTCGTTATGGGCGACAACAGAAACCACAGCTCAGACAGCCGCGTTATCGGCCTCATAACCATCAACTCCGTCCTCGGCAAGGTGCTTGGCCAATGACCGCCGGGACAGGGGACAGGTCCCGGTTTAGCTCAAGTGGGACAGGGGACAGGTCCGGGTTTTACCACTGTGGGACAGGGGACAGGTCCGGGTTGCTGGTCGTATGTGCTACGGGAAATGAGCATAAACTGGGGGAGTTCAGGCAGATAATTGTCGACGCGCTGCCTGAAAACATTTTTGATATGATGTCACAGAAGACAGCTGCAAAAATCGTCGGTGCGGCGTATTGTTCGCCGGAGGAAACAGGTTCGACGTTCGGAGAAAACGCATATATAAAGGCGGCTGCTTTAGAAAAGTTCATATTTGAAAGTGAATCGTTCAGGGAATACGCCGAAGGTTACAGCGCCACATGCGTGATCGCCGACGACTCGGGCCTGTGTGTTGACGCACTCGGCGGAGCGCCGGGGGTATACTCGGCAAGATACGCCTCCGATCCGGGATCGTTTGAAGATGCGGACGACGCAAAAAATGTAGAAAAATTGCTGAAAAACATGGAAAACGTGGCAGAAGAAATGCGAACCGCAAGATTTGAATGCCACATCACCGCGCTTCTGAGATCAGGGAACGCACCCGGATACACACGCGTCAGGATCGAGACGTCAGGCGACCTGAAAGGACGGATAACACACGAAACAAAGGGAACGGGTGGATTCGGATACGATCCGGTCCTGTACATACCCGAACTCGGAAAAACCACGGCGATGTTGTCACCCGAAGAAAAAAACAAGATCAGTCACCGCGGAAGAGCATTAAGAAAGGCGGCAGAAACCATCTATGATTGCCTTAGAAAGCTGTAAAAAATACGAATACGACATTGTCAGAGAAAAGATAAAAGCCATCTTTGACGCCTTTGGCGGGATCGAAAAATACGTAAGACCAGGAGCGAAAGTCGTACTGAAACCGAACCTTATAGCCCGCAAAAAGCCAGAAGAAGCCGCCACCACCCATCCGCAAATATTAAGAGCCGTCGCGGAGATATGCAAAAACGCAGGCGGCAACGTAATTGTCGCCGAAAGCCCGGGCGGAGTGTACGACAAAGCCGCACTCAAAAGCATATACAGGTATTCGGGTATCGAAGAGGCGGCAATCACAGCCGGAGCGGAACTCAATTTCGACACGTCGGTAACAAAAGTCCAGAATCCGGAGGGCAAATATCTGAAAACAGTAGAAATATTGACGCCGATCGCCGAAGCCGACGTCGTGATCGACCTCGCAAAATTAAAAACACACGGCATGATGGTTTACACCGGAGCCGTAAAAAACATGTTCGGAGCCATCGCCGGAGTAGATAAAGCGGAATATCATATGAAAATGCCCGACTACGACTCGTTCGCCGACACGATGATAGACATTTTCCTCTCAACAAAAGTCAGATTCTGCATAATCGACGGCATCACGGGCATGCATAAAGACGGACCGACGGCAGGAGAAGTGATCGAAACAGGCATTTTGATAGGATCGGACAATGCATTCGAAGCAGACCGGGCGGCAATGGATATTATAGGTGCCGATACGGATCGCGTTCCGATGGCGAGGGCGGCAATATCCCGCGGCCTTATGAGCAAAAATGTAGACGAAATAGAGATCACCGGCGACATTGACCTCGCAAAAGCCCGTGCAGGCGCATCAGGGTTCGTGGTAAAGTACAACGACAGCCTGTCACGCCTCCACTTCAGCGACGGCATAGTCGGCAGAGCCCTTGAAAAACTGATGAAACCCAAGCCCGTATTCACAAAACTCTGCAGAAGCTGCGGCGAATGCGCAAGACATTGTCCGGTAAAAGCAATCACAGTCGAGAAAGGAAAACGCGCGAAGGCCGATCTCAATAAATGCATAAGATGCTACTGCTGCCAGGAATTGTGCCCCTTTAAAGCGGTAAAGATCAAAAAAACACCCATTGCCGTCCTGGCCGGGAAGATCTGACCGCGTCGGACGCGATACTCAACGCAGATATTGCGGAGGTTTAAACAAATGCGCGGACTCAACATAGTACTCGTCGAACCAGAAATACCTCAAAATACAGGAAATATTGCCCGCACCTGTGCATGCACCGGCTCACATCTCCATCTGGTCAGACCTCTGGGATTCGAGATCGACGACCGGAAGCTCAAACGCGCCGGACTCGATTACTGGTCTGAACTCGACGTTTCCATATATGACTGTTTTGAACAGGTAAGAGCGAATGCCGGCCCGGAAGCCAGATTCTTTTTTTACACGACCAAAGGTTCGAGACGGTATTCCGACGCCAAATTCCGCGACGGTGATTATCTCGTTTTCGGTAAGGAAACTCACGGGCTCCCGGAACCGCTGCTCGAAGCAAACTATGATATGTGCCTTAGAATACCGATGGGGGCAAGGCTAAGGTCGCTCAATCTCAGCAATTCTGTCGCTATCGCAGTTTATGAGGCGCTGAGGCAGCTGGATTTTGAAGGCTTGGAGCCAAAGGGGCATCTGACCGGGCGGCCTGACTGACGGTGTGCTTCGCGGGAAGGTTGACCGGATTATAAAAAGAGAGGTCTGTAAGAATGAATATTTTTAAGAAGATAGGCGAGGTCATAAAGAAATTTTTAACAAAAACCATACTCGACAAGACTTTCTGGCGGTTCGTGCTCGTTGGCATTGTCAACACACTTATCGGTCTCGGTGTCAATTATCTTGTCCTCTGGCTGCTCGGGCTTACGGATCGCGTTTCGGACAATACAGCTTACTGGATCGCTTCGGCGGCCAATTACACCGTCGGCAGCATAGTCAGCTTTTTCCTGAATAAATATTTTACGTTCAAGAGCAAGGCAAAAAGTGCTTCAGAGGTCCTGCGGTTTATCGTCAATATCATCGTTTGCTGGATAATTGCGTACGGGACCGCGAAGCCGTTCGTCGGCTGGCTCTTCACTAAGACCTGGGTGTTCCCGTGGCAGAATGTTGAGATGCCCAAGGCCGTCGGGTACGTCGCGACCCTCGTCGGGGCAGGTCTGTTCGTCATACTGAATTATTTCGGTCAACGGTTTTTTGCTTTCAAAAAAGCTGATCAAGAGGTCAATGTCGTTTCTTCTGATCCCTAATATAGTTTAGCTGCTTCAAAGAATGCGGTCAACGGCGCGGGACAGGGGACAGGTCCCTGTTTCTTAATTTTATTGCTATATCGTAGCGCAAAAAGGCAAATTGCGGAAAACAGGGACC
>DBVV01000026.1:0-1117 GCA_002308795.1 Mageeibacillus sp. UBA1255
TCGAGTTTCCGGCGGGAATCGTACAGGTCCTTGATGACGTCCTCGAAGGCGGTCCCTTCGGAACTCATCTGCGCCTTTGCCTCCTCGACGATCTGCTCGGAGAGCCCGAGCCGGCGGGAGATCGCGAACGCATTGGACTTTCCGGGAATGCCGACGAGCAGCCGGTACGTCGGGCTCAGCGTCGCGACGTCAAACTCGCAGGACGCGTTTTCCACGCCCTCGGTCGCGAGCGCGAACAGTTTTAATTCCGAATAATGCGTCGTCGCCATCACGGTCGAGTGCCGGCGCCGGANNCGCATTCAGGATCGCGATCGCCAGGGAAGCGCCTTCCTCGGGATCGGTGCCTGCGCAGAGCTCGTCGAGGAGCACCAGGCATTCCCCGTCCGAGGTCTTTAGAATGCGGACCAGATTCTTCATGTGGGACGAGAAGGTCGAGAGGCTCTGCTCGANNCGTCGCCGATGTCCGCGAACACCTCGCGGAACACGCCGACCGAAGAATGCTCTGCCGCGGGGATCATGAGGCCCGCTTCCGCCATCAGCGTGAGCAGACCGACGGTCTTTAAGGAAACGGTCTTGCCGCCGGTGTTCGNNCCCGCCTGCGTCATCAGCGCGAAGAGGCCGAGAGTCTTCAGGGTGACGGTCTTGCCGCCGGTGTTCGGACCGGTGACGATGAGCGTGTCGAAGGTGTCGCCGAGCGTTAAGTCGATCGGCACGCAGGTCTTCGGATCGAGGAGCGGGTGCCGCGCGGCCTTAAGGTCGATCTTCCGGTTTTCGGATAGGATCGGCCGGCTCGCCTTCATGTCCCGCGCAAGCGACGCCTTCGCAAAGACAAAATCGAGGTGGGAGAGGATCTCCAGGTCGACGGCGAGCGCTTCGTGATGCGTCTCCGCCTCGGCGCTCAGCGTCGCGAGCACCTTCTCGATCTCCTTCTCTTCCTGGATCTCGAGCTCGCGGATCTCGTTGTTCAGGCGGACGACGCTCATCGGCTCAATGAAGACCGTGGAGCCGCTGCTGGATTCGTCGTGGACCATGCCCGGCACCTGCGCGCGGTACTCGTTCTTGACCGGCAGGCAGTAGCGCCCGTTCCGCATCGTGACGATGTTTTCCCGAAGGTACG
>DBVV01000026.1:1258-5523 GCA_002308795.1 Mageeibacillus sp. UBA1255
TCCAATGCGGCAAAAGACGCCGACAGGGAATCCTCCAGAGATTCCGCCTCATGTTTTGAGCCGTAGGTCTTGACCCGCGCGGCCGTCTTTAAGACGACGCCGATGTTCAAAAGTTCCGGCATCGAAAGGTTCGCCTGGATCTTTAAGCGGAGCAGCGAATCGCGAATGTCCCGCGCGCCGGACATCGAGACCGGGCCGAAGCGGAGCAGCCGCGTCAACGCGTCCTCGGTCTCCGTCGCGGCCTGTTCGATCTCCTCCCGCTCTGCCATCGGCACGAGCGCCTCTGCCGCCGCCGTGCCGAGCGGCGTCGCGCATTTCGCGGAAAGCATCGCGATGATCTTATGATATTCCAAAACAGATAGTACTTTTTCGTTCATGAATCCACTATACACCAAAGCCGAAAATGTCGCAAGCGAAGACCTTTATTCTGTTGAATTTTCGTAGGGTTTCCGCTATAATTCAACTATGAGCGAACCCAATGAAAAGAAGGACCGTCCTTTCATCCGCGAAAAGATCGTTCCGAAGAAAAAAACGAAACGCGTCATTCTTCTGATCGTGCTGACCGTCGTGCTGGCGGTCCTGTTCGGCGCGGCTGCCGGCGTGACTTTTTTTATCAGTCAGAACGTGCTCGGCAAGCCGAATGCGGTGACGGAGCCGGCGCCCGAGGTCTTTTCGCGGGACGATCCCGGCAACTTTGATGAAACCGAAGAAGCGCCTTCCGGCGGCGAGGACATTTTAGATCCGGTCGAGACGGAGAGCGCGGAAGAGTCGGCGGAGCCGGAGGAAACGACGGAAGAGGAGACCGCGCCCCCGTCGATCAAAAGCATCTATGAGGCGGTGAAGAGCAGCATCGTCCGCGTCACGATGATGCAGTCCGCCGGGGAAGACTGGTTCGGTGCGGAGATCGTCTCCCACCGGGAGACCTTCGGCATTGCGGTCATGGAGACCGATTCGGCCCTCTTCATCCTTTTGGACGCGCGGGACGCGCTTCCCGGCGCGGAAGTCGAGGTCGCCGTGAACAGCACCGTGTACGAAACGACGCTGTTCCTGACGGATCAGGAGACCGGGCTCGGCATCGTCCGGCTCCCGAAAAGCATGCTGAAACGGCCGATCCAGGTCGCTTCGCTCGGCAACTCCGAAGTCCTGACCAATTCGGAACCGGTCTTCTTAGCCGGCACCCCGTTCGGGCATTACATCGCGCTGGATGAAGGACGCGTGATCTCCGTCGGCGCCGTGGAGGGCGTACTGGACGGCTTCCGGCAGCGGTATTATACGAACATGGCGCGGGAACAGGGCGGCTCCGCGGTGATCTTCAATGAAAACGCGGAAGTCGTGGGCTGGGTCTCGGATTATGCGGCCGGCGACTCCCCCGTGGCGATCTTTGCAGGCATCAGCTCCTTAAAATACATCATCGAGGACCTCTGCCTGAACCGCGATACCGCGTACCTCGGTGTGCGCTGCCGGAGCATCAGCACCGCCGAGGCGGCGCCCTACAACGTGCAGCCGGGCCTCTACGTCTCGGAGACCGTCGAGGAGAGCCCCGCCTTTATCGCGGGCATCCAGCAGGGCGACCGCATTGTCCGGATCAACGCGCAGTCCGTCTCCAACGTGCGTGCGCTGCAGATGTTCTTAGACCGCGCCCAGCCGGGAGACACCGTTGAGATCGAAGTCGCCCGCGGCGTCGGCGAGAACGCGCAGGTGCTTTCGCTGACCGCGACGCTCGGGGCGCGGCCGTAACGCATTGAACATCATTCCCGAAAGGGTAGAAGGGATAAAACATGACCTATATCAGAGACATGCAGGAAGGGGAGCATCTTTCACAGATCTTTTTCTGCAAAACGAAGGAAATGAAGACGAGCAAGACCGGCAAGAACTATTACGCCCTGAAGCTTCAGGACCGGACCGGGACGCTCGACGGCAAGGTCTGGGACCTGAACAACGCGATCGGNNGGAGAATGAGTTCATCTTCGCGGAAGTGGACATCACGACCTTCAACAATGCGCTGCAGGCGAACGTCCGGCGCGTCCGCCGCGCGGAAAAAGGCGAATACGATCCGGAAGATTTTTTGCCGTCCTCGGAGCTTTCCGCCGACGACATGTACAAGCAGCTGATGGAACTGAAGGACAAGATCGAGCAGCCGAAGCTCCGGCAACTCGTGGATTCGTTCTTCGTCGACGATCCGCAGTTCATTGAGACTTTCAAAAAACATAGCGCGGCAAAGACCGTGCATCACGCATACATCGGCGGCCTGCTTCAGCATACGCTCCGCGTGACGCAGCTTTGTTACCTCCTTTCCAAGCAGTATCCGGTGATCAACCGGGATCTGATCCTTGCCGCGGCAATGTTCCACGACATCGGCAAGACGCGCGAGCTTTCCCCCTTCCCGACGAACGACTACACGGACGAAGGGCAGCTGATCGGTCACATCGTGATCGGTTATCAGATGGTGAAAGAGCGCATCGACAAGATCGGAGATTTCCCGAAAAAACTGGAAACGGAGCTGCTGCACTGCATTCTGACGCACCAGGGACAGCCGGAATACGGTTCCCCGAAGCGGCCGTCGCTCATTGAGGCGCTGGCACTGCATTTTGCGGACGATACCGACGCCAAGATGGAGATCATGATCGAGGAATTCGACCGTTATCCGACGCAGGAATTCCTCGGACTCAACCGGTTCCTGGACGCGAACATCCGGCGGACCTCCCGGGACGGGCAGTAAACGATGAAAAAAGACGATATTTTTCAGGTCGCCGTGACCGATCTGACGGCAGAGGGTGAAGGCATCGCGCACGTGGATGCCTTCGCCCTTTTCATCAAGGACGCGGTGCCCGGCGACACGGTGGAATGCCGTGTCATGAAACTGAAAAAGAACTATGGATGGGCGAAACTCCTTTCGGTCGTCACGCCTTCGCCCGACCGGATCCCGGCGGATTGCCCGGTCGCCCGCGCCTGCGGCGGCTGCCAGATCCGCGAAATGGAGTATCAGGCAGCGCTCCGGTTCAAGCAGCGAAAGATCGCGGAGGACCTGAAGCGGATCGGCGGCTTTGACGCGGTGACGGAGGGGGACGAATCTCCGGCCCTTTCTGAGAATGCGGTCCTCGTCCGGAAGACCCTCGGCATGCAGGATCCGCTCCGCTACCGGAACAAGGCGCAGGTGCCGTTCGGCATCGGTAAGGACGGCCGTCTCCTGACGGGCTTCTACGCGGGGCGGACGCACGACATCGTGGAGGCGGACGACTGCATTCTGATGCCTGAGATCTTTTCGGACGTCGTGAAGGCGGTGAAGCGGCACGTTCAGCATTACAAGATCCCGGTCTACCGCGAGGAGACGCACGAGGGGCTGATCCGGCACGTCCTGATCCGGAAGGGCTTTTCGACGGGCGAGCTGATGGTGACGGTCGTCGTGAACGGTGACGCGCTCCCGTTCGGGGAGGTGCTCGCGTTTGAACTGAAAAACCTCGCGGCGAAGACCGGCGACACGCGTTTCGTCTCGCTTTCGGTCAATCAGAACCGCAGTTTCGGCAATGCGATCCTCGGGCCGGTCACGAAAAGCATCTACGGTCCCGCATTCATTGCCGACGAGCTCGACGGCGTGCGCTTCCTGATCTCGCCGAACAGTTTTTATCAGGTCAATCCGGTCATGACGGAGGTGCTGTACAAAAAGGCGCTCGAATTTGCGGCCCTGACCGGCGGCGAGACCGTCTGGGATCTTTACTGCGGCATCGGCACGATCTCATTGTTCCTTGCGCGCCGCGCGAAAAAGGTCTACGGCGTGGAGATCGTCCCGCAAGCCGTCGAAGACGCCCGCCGGAACGCCGCGGAGAACGGCTTCGTCAATACCGAATTCTTTACCGGAAAAGCAGAAGAAGTCCTCCCCGCCTGGCGGGAAGCGAACCCGTCGGAAGCCGTCGACGTCATCGTCGTCGACCCGCCCCGGAAAGGCTGCGATCCCGAATGTCTCGAAACCATGCTGCGGATCTCGCCGGCGAGGATCGTCTACGTCTCCTGCGACCCCGCGACGCTTTCAAGGGACCTGAAGATTCTGTGCGCGGGCGGCTACCGCATTCAGGCGGTCCAGCCGGTCGACATGTTCCCGGGAACGGTGCATGTGGAGACGGTATGCTGCTTGTACCACCAAAAGAAGGATTTCATCTCAGTACCATATGAGCCGAAGGATGACGATTATCTGAAACAGCATAAAACCAACTTCTCAAATGACACATAAAATGGAGCTATAATAAAAGTATGAATTATTTCGTTGAAGG
>DBVV01000026.1:5680-8187 GCA_002308795.1 Mageeibacillus sp. UBA1255
AGATTCGCAGCAAGTCGCATAAAGAAAGTAACTACTGGATCGTCTGTTATACACAGGTTAAGAGCGACAACCGTGATTTTTATCAGCAACTGGAGAAATATGAGATTTATAACGGAAGGACGGCGTTTGAAGAGTATAAGAATATCGTTCTGACGAGATATCGAAACTGGCATGGAGATGGCAAAATTTTTGAATGCTCTCTGTTTCAGAACGCAGTGGAAGATATGATCCTTTTCAGAGATATGTCAGATGATTCCATCTTTGATTTCTATAAAGAAGTACGATCCGCCCTTAATGGCAAAGAATATGAGATCTACTACATCGAGTCGCCTGATATCGAGAAAAACCTGAATGCTGTCCGAGTGGAACGAGTGGATAAAGACGGGAATGAAATATGGTTTAATATGCTGATGGAATTCTTTATCAATTCACCATATGCAAGGAAGCGCTCTTTGAATAAATACGAAGATCTTTTGATACACCTTCGGCATAGGCAGACATTGGAATTGCAGATATGCCGAGAGATATTTGATGAAATGGTTACTGTAATTAAGTCCAAAGCATGCGATTTGTGATTTGAACCATTACATGTCGATATGTTTCATCCACTCGATTTACTTGAGACGGTATGTCTTTTGTCCAAACTTTCGGAAGCAAAGCATCATAAAATGGTATAATACAACTAGGTGACAAACCATGAAACTAACCAAACGCGAATTATTCAATGGCTGTTTAGTTGCATCGATTGCTCACGCCATTATGACGAATGTTTACCCGCTACTATCATATGAGCAATCGTGGGACGGCATCAATTATTCCATTCACGATTCTGAGGGAACGAGAGGGACAATTACTTTTGATAATAGTTTTTGTGTTGGTGCAATCAGAAATGATAAGTCACCATTTGTGGTATCAGGAACAGCAATAACGAGTTATATGATCGGCTTTCCTCCTTTTGTGATTCAAAAGGCTTACGACGAGGCATTACAGTATCTTTTGTCAGAGTCAGGTGACAGTATTCTTCCCTGTGTGTCCAGTGTGTTTTGGGCAGATGATGATTCGATATACTGCGCAAATCAGTGCCGCGAGAGTTTTAAGAGTGACTTCGAGTTGTTTAGAAGAGTTATACTGCCACGTGAGAAAGCAATTGACGCATGGATAGAATACTATGATATGAACTCGGGTGCAATTGCTTTATTCCGAGAGATTATTGACGCGAAAGAGAGCAACTCGCAAGCGGTAATTGTCCTGAATAATCGTCAAAAAAGGATGATACCAGGAGATTATTTGACACAGGAATGCATCGAATCATTTCGGGAGTTGCAGATTATTGTTTAATCCAAATCATCGATTACAGTTTTCTGCATTTATTGATAGATGGATTACTATAGAAGAATGGGATTAGATGAGCAATTGAGTGGGATGAAAAAGCGACACTGGGTGTATGGTGGAGGCCTTCAGTGAGAATTGAGGCAATTGACAACGGCTTTGCGGAGTTCATGGATCATCCTTGCATTGAAAAGGTGATTTGCAAGTACGATTCCACATGCACAGTTTGGTTTCAAAACAAATCTTTTAAAACGCTAAAAGTGAATTGCTCCGTATATAATCGCCAATATGGGATACCTGTCTCAAATGATGGAACAAAACTGTTCGTTGGAGATTGGGAGAGAGGACTATCTGCATTTGATATTCAATCCGGAGAACAGCTTTGGAGATTTAGACCTGGCGGAATTAGAAATGTCCTTGTCTTTCCTGAGTATTTAGTTGTTGCACGAGCATACAAAGAAGTCGTTAAAATAGACATTGAAACCGGAGAACGGTGTGCAAGCATTAAGAGCGGAACCATAGATCATATTTTCAGCCTATCTGGTCCTTATGTTTTTGCAGACACTATTTCCGGACATCACTGTATAATAGATGCCGAAAAAATGGTTATTACCGAAAAGATAAGTCCAAAAAGCATTAATCCGCATGCATGTCTTTCGCTGATGATTCAAGATGTAAAATCTAATGATCATTCGATACTGGTGATTGGCAGAGAAGATTACCCACAGAAACAGTTTGATTCGGATCATATCAAGAATGGAATGCCCTTTTCAAGAAGAATAGAAGTTATGACTGATTGGACCGGCAGAAAAAACTAATACGTAAGGAAAAGAAACTAACCTGGTGTGTTTTTTGGCGTTCCTAGTTCGGTTTTGTACTTTTTAGTGGTTCTTTCGCAGATGAATAAGTACAGATAGATAAGGTATGTAAAGCAATGTTCAATTTTTTCAAAAGCAAGAAGAATAAAGTCGATAAGCAGGATGCAAATGAAGTTGTCAAGGATGCTAATTCTCAAACGACAGAAGAAGAAACAATCGATGATATCAGTTTCATAAAAGAAATGAAGCATATTCGCAGCGGAGTATGGCAGCAGTATGACATCCTTTTAGCCGCACAAGGGTACGGTTGGGAAATGATGGTCGGTTGGGCCGCTTATATGGAGTCGGCCGATCTGGATG
>DBVV01000026.1:8194-9467 GCA_002308795.1 Mageeibacillus sp. UBA1255
CATTTCTACAATAACGGTCTCCGAATTGGCAAATATGCCGTCAACAGAACTGATTGATGAATACAAAAAAATCACTGGCGGACTTAAGTCTTTCAAAGAGTTATCCCGTGAAAGAGGCATGCTTGCGATAGGAGGCATCAGCCGCACGTTAAAAATGCCGGTAAAAATCGTCTGGTTCAATCAGACAAGAGTATTGAGGTTTTTTACCCCTGTTGATGACGAAATGCTTTTAACAAAATACATTGAGACTGTTATCAGAAGAACATTCGGAACAAAAGACGCTATGAAACTGGCTAAGCCTGTTCCCGATAACGAGCAATAAAGGCAAGGGGCTACATACGAGCAGATCCAGGATTGGGTGAAAGAGAAGTACGGGTTCTGCATTTTTTCAAGAAAACGGAGGAGGCGTATTGCTTCCTCCGTTTTCAGGATCATTTGAAAGAGGACCCGGGTTCCTCATCGTCAGTTATCTTTACTTTTTTAGAATATTTCGCGAAAATCTTTACTTTTTAAGGCGTTTGTGGTACAAATAAGTAAAGATGAAAGCGAGAAACCGATATGTATTCATACAAGGGTCTTGAAACAAAACTGAAGGAGCGGGGCATCGGAAGGTCGGACTTGACGAAAATGCTCGGGATCTCGTCCCGAACGGTCGCCAAGATCGCCAAAGGCGAGAAACTATCGCGAACCGTAATGGGAAAGCTTGCCGGCTTTTTCGCATGCACACCGGACGATCTCGTCTGCGAGCGCTCAAACAATCCGATCCTGCAGGTCCTGCGCGAAGAAAAGGGCGCGAAGATCCCGGGCGGCTTGTATCACGAGCTGCAAGTGTTAATGACCTACAATTCCAATCACATTGAAGGCAACCGTTTAACGGAGGATCAGACGCGGCTGATCTTTGAAACGAACACGTTGAACGTCGGTGACGGCGTACCGGTCGACGATATTCTTGAAACGGTGCACCACTTTCGTGCCATTGATTATGTGATCGACTGCGCCGACGAGCCGCTCTCGGAAGAGATCATCAAAAAACTGCATTATATTCTAAAGCATGACACAATAGATTCCACGCTTGAATGGTTTGCCGTGGGCGAATATAAAAAACGCCCGAACGTCGTAGGCGGCCAAGAGACGGTAAAGCCGAAGGACGTGCCTCAACGCATGAAGGAACTGCTGGACGGTTACAACGCCAAATCAAAAATCTCCGTGGAAGACGTGATCGCTTTTCATGCGGCATTTGAAAAGATCCACCCGTTTCAGGATGGAAACGGCC
>DBVV01000026.1:9655-10003 GCA_002308795.1 Mageeibacillus sp. UBA1255
ATTGATTGGAGTTTGTTGCGGTGTTGACATGAAGAAACATTATACAGTTATTCAAGAAGTTATTTTAGACGAAACAGTCCTTGCGAAACTGATCGAGTTGTCGGAAGACTGGGCGGCGGAGAACAGTTGCTACGGGTATCGGCCAAACGGCAGATCGGATATTGAAGGAAACAGAGTATTCCTTGCGGAAGAGAACGGCGAAGTCGTGGGCTATCTGTTCGGAAAACGCTGTCAATCCAAACAAATGCAATCGATCATGCCTGAAGGAACGCCCTATTTTGAGGTGGAAGAACTGTATGTCGTTCCCGGGAAACGTTCTCAGGGGATCGGCCAAAAACTGTTCTTGCA
>DBVV01000024.1 GCA_002308795.1 Mageeibacillus sp. UBA1255
CGGAGCATCCTCAATTGTCTAAAAAATCACGGAAACAGGAAAAGAGCCCCCGAAGCAGAAATATTTGCACTTCCTGCGCGCAAGTGCTATAATCCTGAATAATTCAATATTAACGACAGCTTGCAGTCACTTTTTAGGAGGATGGTAGAATGGTAGTAAAGATTGCGTGCATCGTAGTATTTGCCGCGGTGACGGTCCTGATAGGCGTCATCAGCAGCAAAAAAGTCAAAGGCGTAGGAGACTTCGTACTGGGCGGCAGAAACGTTGGCCCCTGGTTCTCCGCATTCGCGTTCGGAACATCATACTTTTCAGCAGTTATATTTGTCGGCTATGCCGGACGGTTCGGATGGAACTACGGCGTTTCAGCGACGTGGATCGGACTTGCCAACGCACTCGTAGGAAGCTGCCTGGCATGGATCGTGCTCGGCCGCAGAACGAGGGTCATGACCAAGCACCTTGACACTTCCACGATGCCTGAATTTTTCGAAAAACGGTATAACAGCAAGGCGCTGAAACTGGCGGCGGCGATCATAATCTTCGTATTTCTGGTCCCGTATTCGGCATCGATCTACAAAGGATTGTCCGGGATATTCGAGATGGCGTTCAACATCAAATTTGAATATTGCATAATCGCTATGGCTGTACTTACGGCCGTATACGTCATTTTAGGCGGATACGTCGCGGCGGCGCTCAACGATTTCATACAGGGCATCGTGATGCTCATAGGCATCACGGTCGTCGTTGTCTCCGTGCTTTCGGGCAAAGGCGGATTTACTGCGGCACTGGTCGAACTCTCTAAAAAGACTGCGGATTCAGCGAACGGTATGAACGGAGCGTTTATTTCATTCTTCGGACCAGATCCGTTAGGACTCCTCGGAGTAATGATACTTACGAGCCTCGGCACGTGGGGCCTGCCTCAGATGGTACACAAATTCTACTCGATAAGCGACGAAAAGGCCATCAGGAAGGGCACGATAATATCCACGATATTCGCAATAGTCGTGGCCGGCGGATCATACTTTATGGGCGGATTCGGACGGCTGTACGTTGACGCAAACGAAGCGGGGGCTCCGGTGAGCGGTTTCGACGGTATCGTGCCGTCAATGCTTTCCGGAACGCTTTCCGACCTGATGATCGGAATAATCGTCGTACTGGTATTGTCCGCGTCGATGTCAACGCTTTCTTCGCTTGTTATTTCTTCGGCCTCGACCGTCACGCTTGACCTCATCAAGGGCTTCTTCGCTCCTAAAATGAGTGAAAAGAAGCAGATGTGGACGATACGCATACTCTGCGCGTTCTTCATCGTACTGTCCGTAGTGCTCGCGATGGATAAAGGTTCGCTGATCTCCAACCTGATGGCTATTTCGTGGGGCGCACTGGCGGGTGCATTCCTGGCCCCGTTCATGTACGGCCTGTTCAGCAAGCGGATAACGAAAGCCGCTGTCTGGGTGAGCTTCGTCGCAGGCGTCGGACTTGTGGTAGTGAATCTGTTTGTAAAATTTGTTGACGGGACAATGGCAGGTGCGATGGCTATGGTCGGTACGCTGATCATCGTTCCGCTGGTGAGTCTTATCACGCCTCGCCTTAATAAGGAGCACGTGGACCATTGCTTCTCCTGCTACGATGAGAAGGTCGAGGCAAAAGTGACACACTCGCTCACCGACCTGTGACCGGATGCAGTCATCTGCGCAGTTGTTTTAAAGCCCTTGAGGGTGCTATAATCATACGGAATGCCGGGCCTGCCGCCTTTCGGGCGGCAATGCTCCGGCAGTTCCGGGAGGATGTTTAATATGAAAGAATTATTGCTGGGAAACGAAGCGGTAGCACGCGGCGCATGGGAGGCCGGAGTACACGTTGTCTCCTCATATCCGGGCACGCCGAGCACCGAAATAACCGAAACGCTCGCGAAACTGAGCAGCGTTTACTGCGAGTGGTCGCCGAACGAAAAAGTCAGTGCCGAGGTCGCGATAGGTGCGGCAATAGGCGGCGGGCGGTCAATGTGCTGTATGAAGCACGTCGGGCTCAACGTCGCGGCCGATCCGCTTTTTACGGCGTCGTATACGGGCGTAAATGGCGGTCTGGTCTTTGCTGTCGCGGATGATCCGGGGCTTTTCAGTTCGCAGAACGACCAGGACTCGCGCTTCTATGCATTGTCCGCGCACGTACCCATGCTGGAACCGTCCGACAGCTCCGAATGCTACGAATTTGCGAAAAAAGCGTTCGAACTCAGCGAAAAATACGACACGCCGGTAATACTTAGATTGACCACACGCGTATCGCACTCGAGGAGCCCGGTGGAAGTCGGGGAGAGAAAAATCGTTCCCAAAAAGCCGTACGTGAAAGATATACAGAAATACGTCATGATGCCCGGCATGGCAAAAAAGCGCCAGGCGATAGTGAAAGAGCGCGACAAGATCATGTCCGAAGAAGCCGATAAATGGGTAAAGCTGGACAATCCCGGCCGCAAGCTCGGAATAATCACTTCGGGCATATGCTACCAGTACGTCCGCGAAGTATTTCCCGATGCGTCGATCCTTAAACTCGGCATGATATACCCGCTTCCCGAGAAGGCGATCAAGGAATTCGCGGCGTCTGTCGAAGAACTCATCGTCGTGGAAGAACTCGAACCTTATATCGAGAACTACGTAAGGCAGCTCGGCATAGCGTACGTCGAAGGGAAAAAGTATTTCACGCCCCTAGGCGAACTCGGAACGGAAAAGATCAGACAGTCGTACTACGGCACGAAAACACCCGCTGCAGAACCGGCAGAAGGATCCGGACTGAAACCGGAAGACGCGCCGATGAGACCGCCCACGATGTGCCCCGGCTGTCCGCACAGAGGCGTATTTTACACGCTCTCGCAGCTGAAATTAAGAGTGACCGGCGACATAGGCTGCTACACGCTCGGCGCGGCTGCTCCGTATAAGGCGATGGATGCGTGCATCTGCATGGGCGCTTCGATTGGAATGTCGCACGGCATGGAAAAGGCGGAAGGCGTGGCAAGAGCAGAAGCCGGAGAGGCGGACAAAGTCTCCGACGGCATCCGCGGCACGGTTGCAGTGATAGGAGATTCGACGTTCGTCCACTCAGGCATCACCGGGCTGGTCAATATCGTGTACAATAAAGGCGCTTCTACGGTCATCATCCTCGATAACTCGATCACAGGCATGACGGGCCATCAGCAGAATCCCACGACGGGTAAAACGATCCGCATGGAGGACACGTACCCGATCGATCTCACACAGCTGTGCAAGGCCGTGGGCGTGAACCGCGTGCGCGTGGAAGATCCGTTCGATCTTAAGAAGTTTAAGGCGGCGGTGCTCGAGGAGATAGCCGCGGAAGAACCGTCCGTGATCATCGCCAGGAGGCCGTGCGTGCTGTTAAAGGGCGTTAATTACGGAAAACCTGTCTTTGTAGATGAAGATAAATGCCGTAAATGCGGCGCATGTATGAGGCTGGGGTGTCCCGCGATCCTGAAGACCGCGGAGGGATACGCTAAGGTAGACCGCTCGCTCTGCACCGGCTGTGAATTCTGCGTCCAGATGTGCGCGTTCGGCGCGATCGGCAAAAAGACGGAAGGCGGGGACAATAAATGAAACAGGATTCTCTTAATATTTTGATAATCGGCGTAGGCGGGCAGGGAACGCTTTTAGCGTCAAGATTTCTCGGCGACGTTGCCCTCCGGCTCGGCAGGGACGTTAAAGTTTCCGAGGTGCACGGCATGTCACAGCGCGGCGGAAGCGTTGAGACGTGTGTGAGGATCGGGGAGAACGTAGCATCTCCGATAATTGACCGCGGAATGGCCGACGTTGTCCTCTCGTTCGAAAGCGTCGAGGCGCTGAGGGCGCTCGAATATCTGAAGCCCGGCGGTACCGTCATAATGAACACGCAGGAGATCCTTCCGATGCCGGTCATTTCCGGCGCGGCAGTTTATCCGGACAACGTTCCGGCGCGGCTTTCCGGCGGCAATTTCCGCGTCATCGCGCTGGATGCGTTGTCGATCGCCGAAAAGTGCGGGAGCGCGAAGTGCGTGAACGTGGTGCTGCTGGGAGTATTGTCCGCGGTGATTTCCGGGATCGCACCTGACGTGTGGAGACAGAGCCTCGAGAGCGTTGTCCCGGCAAAACTTCTCGATACTAACAGGCGCGCGTTTGAAGAAGGGCGAAAGGCCGCGGAGTGATCAATTAGTGAATCACGCGGCTGCGCCATTCGCGGAGTTGTTGCATAAAAAGGCGGGTTACTGTATAATAACTGCATAAAAATAATTGCCCCGGAGGGTTTAGTATGTCTAAAGGATTCAGAGGCGGCTTCGGCCAGAAGAGCGGCGGCGGAACGAATATGCAGCGCATGATGCAGCAGGCTCAGCAGATGCAGCGAGAGATGGAAAAAGAGCAGGCCGAGCTGCAGGAAAAAGAATATGAAGGAAGCTCGGGCGGCGGAATGGTTAAAGTGACCATGAACGGCGCGCATAAAGTGATCGCCATAGAGATCAAACCGGAAGTCGTTGACCCCGACGACGTGGAAATGCTTCAGGATCTTATTGTCGCCGCCATGAATGAATGCGGTGAGAAAATCGACGCCGAAAGCAGCGAAAAGATGGGTAAATATACTCAGGGACTGCCATTCTAAGACGCCGGAACGGGCCGATTTGACATTTCAAGGGTGATTTATGAGCGTTTACGGTGCTTCAGTCACAAAATTGATAGAAAAATTCGAGTCTTTGCCGGGAGTAGGCCATAAAAGCGCCGAAAGAATGGCATTTTTCCTTATGCGAAAAAGTGAAGATGAGGTCAGGGACTTCGCGCAGGCTATTTTCGACGCCAGAAAACAGCTGAAATTCTGCACGGTCTGTCAGAATATGTCGGATAAAGACACGTGCGACATATGCGCGAATCCTTCCAGAAACCACGGAGTCGTCTGCGTCGTCCAGGACCCGAAAGACGTGCAGGCCATAGAGCGGTCGCGCGAATTTGACGGCACGTATCACGTGCTTCACGGGACGATATCTCCGATGAACGGGGTCGGGCCGAACGATATCCGTATCAAAGAACTGCTCGGAAGACTCGACGGAACGGTAAAAGAAGTTATTGTCGCCACGAATTCCGACGTAGAAGGGGAGGCAACGGCAATGTATATTGCCCGCCTTATCAAGCCTTTAGGCGTTAAAGTTACGCGTATAGCCCGGGGCCTTCCGGTGGGCGGCGATCTGGAGTATGCGGATGACGTCACGCTCGGCGCGGCGCTGCAGCACAGAGTGGAAATATAGCGGAAAATGACGCAGAAGAATATTGCCCGGGCTCCGGGTAATTTCTTTTTGGAAAGGTTCGGATATGAAACGATTTGAAATTCCGTACGAAATGAACGGGCGGCCGCTCAAACTGATACACAACTTCCCGTTCGGCATTGACGACAGCCGCGAAACACGCTGCGAGATAATTGACGCGACGCTCTCACGGCTGTACCGGCTCGGGTACGGCGGGTTCGTCACGAACGTTGACACGCGCGAATATCTGGAGAACGCAGAAAACTGGGAATCGCTCAGGTACGCAGTCAGGCGCGGAAAAGAACTGGGCTTTCGCGTGTGGCTGTACGACGAGCACGGCTACCCCAGCGGCGGCGCGGGCGGAATAACGCTCAGAGATCATCCGGAGTACGAGGCGAAGGCGCTCGTGGAAGTTACCGGAACGGGGCTGCCGGGTGAAACCGTCGAACTCGCGCTTCCCGCGGGACACGAAAAATTCATTTACCCCGAAGCCGGTAAGACGGCGCACGCAAAAGCAGACGCGAACGGAATTGCCCGCGCTTACGCGGTGAAGCGCCTTTATGAGGGAACTCACGCCGAACACAACGTGCACGAATCGCGCAGATATATCAACGTGCTTGATCCCGATGCGGTCAGGGCGTTCATTGACAATACATACGAGGCGTACCGCCGCGAGCTGGGCGCTCTTTTCAATGAAATAGAAGCGATTTTCACCGACGAGCCGTCGATAATGGCGGCATATCTGAACGCGGGACTGTACCCCGGAAGAGTGCGCGACGAATTTGACGACACTATGCCGCTCCTGCCGCTGGTTGTGTGGGACGACAGACTTCCTGAAAAATACACCGAGAAGTGGGGTGAGGAACTGCTCCCGCACCTTTGCGAGCTCTTCGGTGAGCCTGACGCCGCGAACAGGGTGACGCGCTTCAGATTTTTTTCGACGACCTCCGAAATGTACGAAAACGCTTTCTTCAAACAGCTCGGCGACTGGTGCGACGCCGCGGGCACGAACTTCTCCGGTCACGTGCTTCTGGAAGAAGAGTTGCTTCACCATCCGCTGTTTGAGGGCAATATTTTCCGCTTCATTTCTCATATGGGCATCCCCGGCATAGATATGCTGACAACGCTTCCCGACGGCATTCTGCGGCAGGCTCCCACGCCGAAACTCATTTCGTCCGCGGCGCATTGGCACGACCGGCACGGCGTCATGTCGGAGGTTTCCGCGCATATGCAGGGCGGCATAAAGCCCCCTCTGGGCGTCCGGGAAATGAAAGCCTCCGTAGCCCTCCAGCGGGCGCTCGGGGTAACGTATTTCCCCTCATATTACAGCGATACCGCGATTTCCGAGACTGAATTCCGCGAATTTTGTGAGTTTTCAGCCAATATCTGCCGCTTGCTCGAACCCGCGTCCGGCAGCCGGATCTCCGCTTTGGTTAACCGCACGCTCCTCCTGTATCCGATCGAAGCCGCGTTTGCGTCGTCGTTCGGTTCGGGCGATCAGCTCGGGGTGCGCAGGCACTCGGACGACGAACGCCGGCTGGAGGCGTCGTGGCAGCTGCTGAACCGCGAACTTCTGCTGAGCGGGATCGGGTACGAATGCGTTGACGCCGGGTCGCTGCTGGAACCTGAAACGCAGATCGGAGGGCGCGGGGTGTATCACGCCGGCAGCTGCTTCCGGGCGGTCGTGCTTCCGTATATGAATTTCGAGGCGGACAACGTGCGTAAGCTCACAGAGAAGCTGGCGCGGGCGGGCGTCATCACGGTACGGGACGAGGCGGGCACTCCGGAATCGGTAAAGGCCGCAGTCAATGCTTTACGCGCAATATTATCCGACAAAGAAGGGATCCTGCCGGACGGGACGTTTGCGGCCGCTCCGGTGAATGCTGCGGACGCCGACACGCCGCTCATAATCTCCGCCTTCTACGACACCCGGCATTTCAAACTCGCGTTTCTGCTGGTCAATTACACTTCCGCTCCGCTTAAAGGCACCGTCTCGCTGAACCTGCCGTCGTGCTGGACCGGCATCGGGCCCCAAAGCCACGCGGTCACAGTCGATCCGGACGACGGCATATTCAAGTGCTCATCCGGCAGTTTCACCGCCGTTACGCCCGATTCCGACAGAACGGACTACACTTTCTCGTTTGAGGCAGAGTTAAGGCCGATGGGCGCGCTGGTGGTCGGATTCAATTAAGGCAAATATACAGAGGCCCGCGGCCGCACGGTTGATCGCGCCGGTCAGAGCCGGAAGATAAAAAAAGAGGTAAACATGGGTATTCTGAGCGATTCCGCATTCCGCGGAAAAATAAAAGCAGTAATATTCGATATGGACGGCGTGCTTGTGGATTCGGAGCCGGCAATGTACAAGGCTTCGATCGCGGGGCTTCGCGAGTTCGGGATCGAGGCGAAGGCAGAGGATTTCAAGCCGTTCGTCGGAACGGGCGAAAGAAGCTTCATCGGAAACGTTGTCCGCCTCCACGGCGGGGTGTACAGCGATGAAATGAAGGACAGGGTATACGAAATATACTGCCGCGATATTGACCGCGAAATAGTGCGGTTTCCGGCCGTGCTTCCGACGGTTAAAGCGCTGCGTGCTTCCGGGATCCTGCTGGCGATCGCTTCTGCCGCAGATGCCGTTAAGGTGAATGCGAACATCCGTGCCGCCGGGCTTGATCCTTCGGATTTCGGAGCGGTCGTGAAAGCCGGAGACGTCGAGCGCCTTAAACCTGCGCCTGATATTTTTCTCAAGGCGGCCGAGATACTGGGCGTCAGACCGGATGAGTGCATCGTGTGCGAGGATGCCGAGAACGGCGTGCGTGCGGCCAAAGCGGGCGGGATGTTCTGTCTGGGAATAACGAGCTCCTTCTCTGATGAGAGGCTCCGTGAACTGGGGGCAGACTGGACCGCGCCGGATATCGGGGCACTCGGAGCGCCGGCAAAAGATTGACATATTGCCTCAATATGAATTATACTTTCAACAAATTATTACTTTTTACCAGAAAAAGGAGTGAATACAATGAAAAAATTAATCACGATGATGATCGCCCTCGCACTGGTCGCATGCTTAGCTGCATGCGGAACAGCAGGAGGCGATTCAAAGGCCACCGAGAAACCGGCGGCAACGGATGAGCAAAAAACGACCAACGCACCTGTTGTCACCGACGAACCGGCAGGGAATCCGACCGATGCTGCCACCGAAGCGCCTACCGACGTTCCGGAACCGACGGCAACTAAAGAACCTGCTCCGGGTGCAGATATTGACGCGATCCTGATCGACTTTGAAGTAGAAGATAGCTATACCTGCTATGCAGGCGCAGAAGCAACTGTGAACGCAGGCGAGCCCTGGCTCACGATCGTCTCCGGCCCGTCCGGCGGTGACAACATCGTTCTGCATTTTGATGAGGGTGCGGGGTTTGACAGCGAAGAATACCCGTTCATCGCGTTCAAGTACCGCGTAGGTTACGGACACAGCGTGCGCGGTGCGAACCACCTGTACGCCATCACCGGCGGCGGCGGACCGACCCCGAACAACGGCTGGTGGTACCACCTGGATTACGTTGCCGACCTCGACTGGCACACCGTAATTCTTCAAATTTCCGAAGCTTTCCCCGAGACCGACTCCGCATGGCGTTCGCTTCGCACACCTACGGTCGACTCGGCGGGCGGCGATCTTGCGTACGCATGGATGGGCGCGTTCAAGAGTGCCGAGGATGCTGAAAAATACGACGCCGCTTTCAATGAAAAGTACGGCGATAAACTCGTGAAGGCTGAAGCTCCGAAGATCGAAAAGACGGAAGTAGTTCCGGATCTTGTCGACGCTTTCGAAGAGACCGTTATCGATTTCGAAGATATGGAAGCGGGAGCAAACGTTTCCGGCTCCGATCTTCTGCACTACGTCGGCGGCCTCAACAACTCGGTCTACGTAGAGCGTGACGGCGGTATCGCCGCACAGATGCAGTTCGACTCGATCTCTTACTATGATATTATTAAGAGCGGGTCGGCTTATTCGATCAGCTTCGATCTTATGAACGTCAGCAGCGGATTGTTCGGCGGCTTCATCTTCAACTGGGGCGACGAGGGCAATACCTCCCGCAACTTCTTCGAGGACAACGGCCTCGTTTCTCCTCCCGGACTTACGTCGGCAAGTTCCAGCGGATGCGGCTTCTCGTTCGCAGGCGCTAATCAGGTCGTTATCTACGTTCCTGTCTGGGACAGCGAAGCGATCAAGCTCTCCGTGGCTTCCGTTACTGTCGAAGCTCCGGTCGATTTCAATGCGGGTTACAATACTTTCCGCCTCGAGGATGACGGTACTTCGAAGGTCGAGGTTTATCTGAATGACGCGCTGTTTGTGACGGTCGCTTATGCCGATGAAGGGTTCTGCGATGCTCCGACGATGTATGAGCATTATTACAGGTCTGTAACTATCACCGGCAGCGACGGTTCCGAACTGCTCAAGACGGATAAAGCCGCGTTCTCTATCTACAAGAGCATCGCGTTTGCCGGCCGTGCACATCAGGTCTGCTTCGACAATATTTCCTTCAAAAACAAATGATCGGACTATTCTGAACCGATGAAAAAGAGCCGAAAAGCACAAATCAGCTGATGCTTTTCGGCTCATTATTTAAACATTTTCCTAAAATTTGAAGCGGGAGACAGAGAACGGTTTCTGTCCTCCGCTTCATTTTATTCTCATTTCAGGGTATAGATGCCGGTGGAGATGCCTGACGCCCAGATCCAGCCGCTGCCAACCTTTGACTTAAGTGTGAAGGAGATGCTTGTGTCTCCGTAAGTGAAGGTGTGATCGCCTGCGGAAAGGGAACCACTGAACGTCACGTATCCGGAGGGGAGAGTACTTCCGGCGTTCATACCGCCCATTCCGAAACGGCCTCCGCGGCCTCCGCCCGCTCCGCCTGCACCTCCCGGAACGGTGCCCAGAGCGACGATGATGCCACCTGTAACAGTTACCGAGCCGTCTGAATCCACTGACGCCGTATTGCCGCTTGAATCCGCATTCGGATTGCTGACGATAACGATGCCGCCGGTCTGTTTGTAGCTGCCGTTCGCGTCTATTCCGTCAACGTCCCGTCCGCCAACTTCTACGATCATTATCCCTCCGTTTACCGTGATCAGTCCGTCGGAAACGCGGCTGCCGGATGAAGACGTGGCATTCACGCCGTCATCGGTCGCATAAACGTGTATCTCACCGTCGTTGACCGTAACGTAATGACCCTCGAGACCTTCGTGAGAATTGACCACATTTACGTAGCCTCCGTCGATCTGGAGCGTGTTTTCAGCGTGGATACCGTCATCGCCTGCGGTTACCGTCACTGTTCCGCCGCTGATCTTCACGTCGTAAGCCGCATGGATCCCGTCCTTAGCCGAACGGATATTGACCGTGCCGCCTGATATCGTTATGATGCCGCGCTGGTTACCCTTCGACGAAATGTCGTAATTTTCTGTCTCCAGCCCGTCTCCGGCAGTAGAAACCGCATTGACCGTACCGGACTCGATAGTTATCGAATCGTTGCCCTTTATTGCGTTATTCGGAGCAGTCACCGTGAGCGTCACGTTTTTGATTTTAAGATCATCCTTTGTCTGGACACCGTTGTTATATCCTGCATTAACGGTAAGAGAACCGTATCCGACAATATTCATATCACACAGTGCATATATTGCCGCGCTCCCGGTTACAGCGTTCTCATCCTTTTTTACCGTCCGTGAATCGGTGACAATATTAGTCGTGCCGCTTTCTGCTTTGATCTTCAGCTTTCCGGCGCTTTTGGCATATATCGGCGAATCATATGAGCAGGTTATCGACATGCCGTTAAGTATGAGTTCGACCTCGTCTTCCTCGCCGGCGTCAATGACGATCTGGCCGTTTTCAAGCGTTCCGCTGACAACGTACGTCCCGGCCGCCGTGATCGTGTACGTGTTCCCGCTAACGTCAACGCTCCCGTCATCAGTAGTGATGCCGAAATCACCGTAAGAGACCGTCACTGCAGTATCCGCTGAATTGACCGCGAGGGTCTCAGTTTCGACGTTATCCGTAACTGCCGTGAAGTCAACAACGTTCGAGACAGTGGTTTTTACGGCGGGCGAGCATGCCGTAAGTGCAAACACGATCAATGCAGCGACCGATATGGATATCACTCTTTTAAGAACTGCTTTTCTGCTATTTGAATCTGTCTTGTTTTTATCTGTTGTTTTTTTCATAATTGTGACCCTCCCTTTGGTCTTTATCAGGTACGCGGATCAGGCGGCGGATACAGGTGCGGATACAGGCGCTGTCATGTACCGGATCGCTTCCTCTGATTTCAATTATACGGGCCAAAGTGGTTTTTCTTTGGTACAATTATGTTTAAATTGCGGCATAACTGTTATTTGTTTGTGAACCTGCGTATGCTTTCGCGAATAAAAACCGCCCGGAAACCTCATAACGGCGCCGGGCGGTCAGAAAAGAATGAATATAATTACAGAGTTTTATGCTTCCGTAAACAACGCTGTGGAATAGTAGCGGTCTCCGCTGTCAGGCAGGAGGGCGACGATGGTCTTGCCCTTGTTTTCGGGCTTCTTAGCGAGTTCGACCGCCGCGTAAAGAGCCGCGCCGGAGGAAATACCGACGGAGATACCCTCTTTCCTTGCCAGCAGTTTAGCCGTAGCAAAAGCGTTTTCGTTTTCTACCGGGAAGACTTCATCGTATACCGCAGTGTTAAGAACGTCCGGGACGAAGCCTGCGCCGATGCCCTGGATCTTATGCGGCCCTGCGTGGCCTTCCGAAAGGACAGGTGAAGATGCGGGCTCCACGGCAACGACTTTCACGGCAGGGTTTTGTTCTTTAAGATACTCGCCTGTGCCGGTCACGGTACCGCCCGTTCCTACACCTGCGATGAAGATGTCAACGTTTCCGCCGGTATCTCTCCAGATCTCGGGGCCGGTCGTTGCCTTGTGGATAGCGGGATTCGCCGGGTTCACGAACTGGCCCGGAATAAAGCTGTCCGGGATTTCTTTCGCGAGTTCTTCGGCTTTCGCGATAGCGCCTTTCATACCTTTCGATCCATCAGTGAGGACAAGCTCCGCGCCGTACGCTTTCAGAATATTTCTGCGCTCGACGCTCATGGTTTCGGGCATCGTGAGAATGATGCGGTAGCCTTTCGCGGCTGCGATCGATGCCAGGCCGATACCTGTATTTCCGCTCGTAGGTTCGATTATGACCGAACCATTTTTCAGGAGGCCCTTCTCCTCCGCATCCTCGATCATCGCCTTGGCGATACGGTCCTTCACGCTGCCAGCAGGGTTAAAATATTCGAGCTTCACTACGACCGTTGCCTCCAGCCCAAGCTCTTTTTCTATGTTTGTCACCTCGACCAGCGGGGTGTTTCCAATAAGACCGAGAGTTCCTTTATAAATATTTGACATAGCAGATCCTTCTTTCTTTTTATTTTTACACGTTTTAACGCTGTGCCCCGGCCATGCGGGGCCAATCAAATATTGCTAACTTGTCGTGGCCGGTCAGATCGCCGCGAAACCGTTCTCGAGGTCAGCGATGATGTCGTCAATATGCTCCGTGCCTATTGACAGCCTGATCGTGTTCGGCCCGATACCCTGGTCGCGCAGTTCGCTCTCCGAAAGCTGCGAGTGTGTTGTCGACGCGGGATGGATCACGAGACTTTTAACGTCGGCAACGTTTGCCAGCAGTGAGAATATCTTGAGGTTATCGATGAACTTCCACGCTTCTTCCTGGCCGCCTTTAATGTCGAACGTGAAGATAGACGCGCCGCCGTTCGGGAAGTAGCGTTCATACAGCGCGTGGTCCGGATGATCGGGAAGGGAAGGGTGATGTACCGCCGCTACTTTCGGATGTGAGCTCAGGAATTCCACTACTTTTTTGGTGTTTTCGGCGTGGCGGTCGAGTCTGAGCGAGAGCGTTTCGACTCCCTGCAGAAGCAGAAACGCATTAAACGGTGATATGCATGCTCCGGTATCGCGCAGCAGTATCGCGCGGATGAACGTCACGAAAGCAGCCGGCCCTACCGCGTCGTAGAAAGAAATGCCGTGATAGCTCGGGTTCGGTTCGGCGATATTCGGGTATTTACCGCTCGCTTTCCAGTCAAACTTCCCGGATTCGACGATTATGCCGCCCAGCGTAGTACCGTGGCCTCCGAGAAACTTGGTCGCGGAGTGGACAACTATATCTGCGCCGTGTTCGAACGGGCGGATGAGATAAGGCGTCCCGAAGGTATTGTCGACCACGACAGGGAGGCCGTTTTTGTGTGCGATCCGGGCGATGGCGTCTATATCCGGTATGTCGCTGTTGGGGTTGCCGAGCGTTTCGAGGTATATCGCCCTCGTATCGCTCCTGATCGCCGCTTCCACTTCGGCAAGGTCGTGCGCGTCAACGAACGTGGTCTCGATCCCGTACTGCGGGAGTGTGTGTGCAAGCAGGTTGTAGCTTCCGCCGTATATCGTCTTCTGCGCCAC
>DBVV01000095.1:0-5104 GCA_002308795.1 Mageeibacillus sp. UBA1255
TCCTTCATTCTCGGGTCTCTGGTGAGGAAGCCTTCCTGCTTAAGATCAGCCTTGCTGTCGGGATCAGCCTCTGTGAGGGCTCTCGAAATGCCGTGTCTGATGGCACCTGCCTGACCGGTGAAACCGCCGCCCGTGACTTTGCAGTTCACGTCGAACTTGCCGCCGTTACCGGTGAGTTCAAGGGGCTGACGGACGATCAGTTTGAGTGTTTCGAGACCGAAATAATCGTCAATGCTCTTACCGTTGATAGTGATGGTTCCGTTTCCGGGGAGCAGTTCGACTCTGGCTACGGACTTTTTCCTTCTACCTGTTGCAAAATATGTATCTGCCATAACTGGATCCTCCTAATTAACCATTAAAACTCGTAGGTCTCGGGCTTCTGAGCCTGATGATCATGCGCATCGCCTGTGTAGACCTTAAGTTTCCTGAACATCTGACGTCCCAGAGCGTTCTTGGGCAGCATGCCGCGTACGGCTGCTTCCACAGGATAAGTGGGATGGCGTCTGATCATTTCCGCATACGTGACCTCTTTAAGGCCGCCGGCGTAACCGGTATGATGGCGGTAAAGTTTATCGGTCATTTTTTTACCCGTAACTACGACTTTATCGGCGTTAAGGACGATAACGAAATCTCCGGTGTCCTGATTCGGCGTATACTCGGGCTTGTTCTTACCGGTAAGTAATCTTGCGACAACTGTAGCCAGTCTTCCCAGCGTTTTTCCCTGGGCGTCAATTACGTACCATTTCTTCTTCGCCGCGTCAACGTCAGCGGCTTTAGCTGAATATGTACCCATAGCTTGGTATTCCTCCTGCTGTGATCGTCTATATTATCTATAGGTCCGGCGCTTCGGGCGGCGAACAGTGCGCATTCTAATACAACCGCCCCGGGGCTGTCAAGCATTTTTTTCTTCGATTTTAAAATATATCTCTGTTTCTTTGATTTTCTCTTTATTTTTCTCTCTTTCTCTCATTTTCTCACTTTTCATTTCAAAATTGAAAAGAGGCTCGGACGCAGCGTAAAAACACGTCTGCACGTGTATTTTTTCACAAAAAAAACGAGCAAAAAAGCGACAGATAGTGTATAATGCCATAAACGGTCGGATCGCGTATGCCACGTTCTATCCGCGCATCCCCTCCGGCCTTACATATCCGTCCGGACGCGCTTAAGTGTAAAGACGGTGTATGATATATAAAACAACCGGAGATCGTAAACGATGAAGAAAAAAAGCGAAAGGCTCCCGGTCGCGCGGATAGAAGCATCCGCCGATAAAGGGCTTACACTGTCAGAAGTCAGTGAACGCAGCGAAAAAGGGTATAATAATATCGTCACGGACGTTAATCAGAAAAGTCCGGTCGGGATAATCCTTGGAAATCTTTTTACGTTTTTTAACACCATTCTTTTTTCCATTGCCGCTCTGTTCATTATAATGATCATTTATTTTAACGCCATCGGCAGAAGCGACATCGTAGGAGAATATTTCGGGATATCTAAATTTATATTTGTCCTCCCTGCTCTTATGAATGTTACGATGGGAAGCGCGCAGGAGCTCCACAGCCTTAACGTTATAAAGAAGCTCCGTATCGTGACGTCAACGAAAACGAGAGTCGTGCGTGACGGTAACGTTGAAAAGATCGACGCCGCAGACGTTGTCATCGACGACGTGGTGGTGCTGGGAGCCGGAGATCAGGCCACCGCAGATCTTACGGTCATTGAAGGAGAAATATCGGTAGATGAATCGATGCTCACCGGCGAATCGGATTATATAAAGAAACTCCCGGGCGATACGATCCTTTCCGGATCCGCGATGATCGTCGGAAACGCCAGGGCGAGAGTCATAGAGGTCGGAGACGATACGTACGCGGCAAAGCTTTCGAAAAAGGTCAAGGGCGGGGCACGGCACAGATCCGAGCTGATGACGACCATAATGAAAATAATGAAGATATTGTCCGTGCTGCTCGTATTTGCCCTCGCCGCCGTTATAATAACGCTGGCGATAAAGATCTCTCAGACCGGCACCGACGTATCCGTATGGGGAAGAGAACTTAGATTAAACGACCCGGTGTCGTGGGCGCTCATATTATTGACAGGCGGTTCGTTCGGGATCGGTATAATTCCGTCCGGACTGGTACTGACCACGTCGGTAGCTCTTGTCATCTCGATCGCCCAGCTTTCGAAAAAACAGACGCTGATCCAGGAACTGTACTCACTGGAGAACCTCTCACGCGTTGACGTCATCTGCCTCGATAAAACCGGTACGCTCACGGACGGCACGATGAACGTGGTCGACACGAAAGCGTTCGTTCCAATGGAACGGCTGACTGCCCACGTGCGCGATCTCATCGGTACCGCCGGCGACCGCAACGCTACGGCAGAAGCAGTCTTTAACCGTTTCGGAATGAGCGAAAACGTGGAATACAGCGAACTTATCCCCTTCTCCAGCGCCGCGAAATGTTCGGGCCTGGTTTATAAAGACGGGAAGAAACTTCTTATGGGCGCCCCCGAATACCTGCTTCCCGAAGGAGACGAACGTCTTAAGTTTTCCGCCGAGTGCGCCGCCGAAGGAAAGCGCGTGATCGCAGTCACTTTAGACGCGGAGCCTGAAGGCTTCATAGTGATCGAAGACCACATACGCGATACGGCGCCGGACACGCTTAAGTTTTTCAGGGAAAACAGCGTTACGGTTAAGGTGATCTCCGGTGATAATCCGCTTACGGTAAGTAAGATCGCCCAGCAGTGCGGAATAGAGAATGCGGATAAATACATATCTCTTGCCGGAGTTCCGCTCGAACAGATACCGGATATCGCAGAAGAATATACGGTATTCGCACGTGTCTCACCGGAGCAGAAAGAGGCTCTTGTAAAAGCGCTTCAGGCTTGCGGCCATAAAGTTGCGATGACCGGCGACGGCGTGAACGACATACTTGCGCTTAGAAAAGCCGATTCTTCGATAACGTTCGCGAAAGCTACCGAAGCGGCCAAATCCTGCTCTGACGTGGTGCTGCTGGACAATGATTTTTCACACCTGAAAGCTGTCGTCGGCGAAGGCAGGCGCGTTATAGGAAACATACAGAAGACGGCGGTCCTGTACCTTATGAAAGCTTTTGCGGTGTTCCTGCTTTCGTACGCCCTGATCCCCTTCTCAAAAGGTCAGATGTGGTTCTCCGTTGAAAACGTGTACATGCTCGAAGCTGCTGTTATCGGCACCGGGGGATTCCTGCTGTCGCTAGAGCCGAGAAGGACGCCGGTCGTCGGATCATTTATGAAAAGTATATTGACGCGCTCGGCAGCCGCGGGCTCCCTTGCCGCATTCGCACTGCTGCTTCCGGTCCTCGCAAACATAATACCGAAATCGGCCGGTATCGCGCCGTTCATCATGGATGCTAACGTGGCGACAATGATGACGGTGATGATGACCATCTCCGGTATCGTCGTGATATTCGCAACGTGCATACCGTTCAACAAATACAGGATATTAACGCTTGGCGCAGTCACCGCGGTGGCAACTCTTCTCGGCATGATGCTTCCGAGTTCGTATATCGGAGGCCGTACGATCGGTTCAGGTATGCTTTCTTACAACAAAGAAGCCGGAGAGACGATATTCCAGTCCCGGATCGCAACAGAATTTTTACACCCGGGCAGATCGGAAGTCATACAGAACCTGTTTAAAGATCCTAACGTGTTTATCCTCCTGAGGATATTCCTGTACGTCGCCATTCCGTTCTTCGTGCTGGCAATGTTCGCGGCCGAGAACTACGCACGAAAAGAGTTTAAAGATCTTAAGAAAAACCGGGTTTTCAGAATAGGCAGAAGGCTGATGCTCGCTTCCGGATTCATACTGATCATCTGGGCATTTGTATCCGCCGCGAATCTGATCACGGCCAGCAGGACGCTTTACGCATTCCGCGGTGAATCGATGCCGGGATTCGTCCGCATCCTGAATTACGCACTTACGGTGGTATATATCCTGTTCTACCTTGCGATCGGGTATATGGGATACAGGCTCTGGAAAGATCCGACGAAGAAGAACATAAAGATCGCTTTCGTGATGGGCATGATACTGGCGGGACTTACCGTTTTCAGCCTGATCTTCTCGAGCGTTACACTGATAAACAAAGAAAACATACTTATCACCATCGACAATATTGAAATGCTTATCATCACCGTAATGTACGTGACCGGTGCGATAATCGTCCGGGCGAATTACAAATACGGTCTGCTAAAACCAAGAGACTGACAGGAGGATCTGGAAAATGTACAGAATAGGAATCGATCTCGGAGGAACAAATATCGCATTCGGGCTGGTCGCGGAAGACGGAACGCTCGTAAAAAAGGATTCGGTGCCTACCGACAGGAACGCAACGGCAGAAGGACTGACGGAACTGATGGCAGAAACGACGCTGAAATTTATTGACGCCTGGGGGATCAGGCGTAGCGACGTACTGTCGATCGGGATCGGTTGTCCCGGCGCGTGCGACAATGACGCGGGCATACTTATCCTGACGGTCAATCTTCCGTTCAGGAATACGAATATTCGCGCGATATTTGCGAAATTCACAGATATTCCGGTGTATCTCGGCAACGACGCAAACTGTGCGGCGCTTGGCGAGGCGCTGTTCGGAGGCGGCAAGGGCGCTGATACGTGTCTTGCCGTCACTCTCGGTACAGGGGTCGGAGGCGGAATAATCATCGACGGAAAGATCTATACCGGATTCAACGGCGTTGCAGGCGAGATGGGTCATATGGTCATCAGAAAGGGCGGCGTTAAATGCAGCTGCGGCAGGAAGGGCTGTTTCGAGGCATACGCGTCAGCCACGGCAGTTATCCGCGAGACAAAAGCGGCTGCGCTCAAGCATCCGGAGTCGCTCATCAACAAATTGTGCGGCGGCGATCCTGATAAGATCGACGCTAAGACGGCGTTCGACGCTATGCGCGCGGGTGATAAGACCGGTACGGCGATAGTTAAGGCGTATATCAAGGATCTCGGCGAAGGGATAATCAACTATATCAATATTTTCCAGCCTGAAGTGATCCTCATCGGCGGCGGCGTTTCGAAAGAAGGAGAAGGGCTGCTAAAACCGCTCCGCAGGTACGTTTACCGCTACTC
>DBVV01000095.1:5204-5938 GCA_002308795.1 Mageeibacillus sp. UBA1255
ATTTAGCGCTTATCGGGTGTTCAAGGCCATGCTGAGAAATATCGCGATGACAATAGAATATTGCGGTACCGCCTATTGCGGCTGGCAGATCCAGGATTCGGATCCCACGGTGCAGGAGGAGGTCGAGCGTGCCCTTTCGGAGCTGTGCGGAGAGAAAATAAGCGTCACCGGCTGCAGCCGGACCGATTCGGGCGTACACGCCAGAAATTTCGTGCTGAATTTCAAGACCGCTTCCACGATACCGCCAGACCGCTTTCCGCAAGCCTTAAACTCATTTCTGCCCGGGGATATTGCCGCCAAAAGCGCCGCGGAAGTACCGGACGGTTTTCATGCGAGATTTGACGCAAAATTCAAGACGTACAGATATTACTTTTATATTGCCCCCTTCCCTGACGCGATGCTGTGGAAGCGCGCGTGGCACGTAAAACTGCCTTCGATCGACACTCTCGGAGAAGAAAAGCAAAGCGGCATGTTGCGGTCAATGAATTCCGCGGCGTCTTGTTTTATAGGCACGCATGATTTTTCGTCGTTCCGGGCCGAGGGCAGCAACGTCCGCAGCACCGTGAGGACGGTCACGGATGCTTACGTATTCATTCCGGCGGTCAATGACGATACGCTTCACCCTCTTCTTTGTTTTGAGGTCCGCGGAAACGGTTTCCTGTATAACATGGTAAGGATAATGGCCGGAACGCTTATGGACGTGTACAAGAACAAGATCGGACCCGAAGACATAG
>DBVV01000131.1:0-6096 GCA_002308795.1 Mageeibacillus sp. UBA1255
GATATGTATGTTATTAACTGGTAATCACAAAATAACTGATTCAAGGAGGAAAATTGTAAGATGAAACGGTCTGGAAAAAGATCAATTTCACTAGTACTTGTTATAGCAATGATCCTTTCTATGGCATTCCCTGTTTTCGCAGGGAATGCCGCGGTAGAATTTGCTTTTACAAGCGGTGAAGCAGTACCAGGTGAAGAACTATCAATTACATTGAGTGTAGCCAGTGAGTCAACGGTTGTCGATGGCCTTATAGCTTATGGATTATCTTATGACAACACGGTTGCTACCTTTGTGGGGTTTGATTCTTACGGCACACTTGTAACAAATAGTGTTGCTGGTGAAACATCCGTAAACAATTCACAAAAAATAATTAATCTTGGATATTCCCCGGCAATTGTTCCAAACGGAAACATTTGCGTTCTTAAATTTCAAATCAGCGAAAATGCAGTACCGGGCAGCGAGTTTACGGTATCAATGTCTGCAAGCGCATCAAAAGATCGCCAACCTGTCAGTGGAGGAATCGTTGCTCCCTCATGCACTGTAAAAGTGAAACAAGCTGTTGAAGAGGTCGCAGTAAAATATTCGTTTGAGGCGCAGGAGTCAGCAGAACCCGGGGAGGAGATTGCAGTAGAACTCAACGTTGAAAGCGCTTCAACACTTGTTGATGGACTGATCGTATATGGGTTATCCTATGATAATTCGCTCGCGGAGTTTAATGGATTTGATTCTTACGGCGAACTTGTAACAAGTAGCCTGACAGGAACAACTTCGGTTAATAACAGTTCGAAAACTATTAATTTAGGGTATTCACCTGCAATAGTTCCCAATGGTACGATTTGTATATTGAAATTTAAGATTAAAGCAGATGCTGAGCCAGGCAGTGAGTTAACTATATCAATGTCTGCAAGTGCTTCTAAAAATCGTCAGCCTGTTAGCGGCATTGTTGTTGCTCCAACGTGTAAAATAAATATTAAAGAACCTGTAGTTAAAGAGACACGACGAATCACAATAAGCAATTTCAAAGGGTATACAGTATCAATTAACGGTCACGAAGACAGTTATACATCTGAACTGATCGATGAAATTGCATTTGATTCTCATGTAATAGTAACAGCTGTTGATACAACAGATTTTGCATATTGGAGAAACAGTGCTAATGTTATTGTTAGCAGGACACCTGTCCTTGATTTCTACGTTGCAGTTGCAGAAACGTATACAGCAGTGTATAATACAAAGGCACCCAATAAGGTAACTGTTATATTTGAATCTCCCTTTAGTCAGGTTATGAAAAGAGTTCAAGTTACAGCCGAGGGTGCAGAAGCTTTGAACTTGCCACCAGTACCAGTGAGATATGGCTATGTGCCGGTTGGTTGGGAGTATGATAATGCACAATTGAAAGCGCTTGCTGAAGAAAAATTATCTACAGAAGATACATCGGATGATGTTATAGTTGTTAAAGCTGTATACACCAAAAAAGATGATGTGTGGGTAATTGAAGTAAATGGCGGTACAGGAAGTGGAGAGTATGCAGATGAAGAATATGTAACTGCTGTTGCTAACGAACCTGCTTCAGGTCTTAAGTTTTCGCATTGGGAAAATAGCGATGGTTCCATATTATCTTATAGGTCGAGCTACAAGTTTTATGCAATGTGCGACATGACGATATCTGCAGTGTATGTAAGTGAAAGTGTCGATGTTGCTCGTGCTGGTGTAGCTTCAATAATCAAAATCAATAAGGATACGGAAAACAGGACGATAAGTTTTGCTTCATTTGCTAATGTACCTGATGATTTTATTCTAAAGCAAGCAGGTATCGTAGCAACTTCTGACAACACGGTGGGGACTGATCCCGACAGATTCAACATTGGAACTGCAGCATTTAATAGGTATCAAGCTGCTACAAGTACTATTTTAAGATATCTTTGGACCAAGACAAATGTTGGATCAGAGACGTGGTATGTAAGAGCATATCTTGTTTATACGGATGATCAAGGAAATACAATTACAGCATATAGCGACATTGTAAGTGCAAATTTAAATCAATAAAAGGAGATTGGAAAGATGAAAGAGAAGTATGAGATGGTTGAACTTGAAATAGTTCTTTTTGGAACAGTTGGTACCGCCGATCCGATTGTAGATTCTAATACAGGCGGAAGTCAGGACTGACGAATAAGAGTAGTATTTCGATGTGAGTTTTATTTCATAACTCATATCGAAATACTCTTTTTACTAATGCATTTTAATAGTTTGTTGGTTAAAAAATCGCTACTACTTTTTAAGTATTTAGGATCCTACATTTTTAAATAATGTTTGGATCCTTTTCTTATTAGAAGTTCGTTATCCTTGCACATTCTCCGACGCATTCCTATACACCGTCATGGCGAGCTCAAGGGCGTGAGCGCGGGTGGGGAGGTAGCGGATGTTGACGAGGCTGGTTAGGTAGTCTTCAGAAATGTCGTGGGAGAGGAGCTGCTGGCGAAGGGCATTGTCCGCGAGAATGCTGGCGGCACGGCCTTTTCGCGTCATTTCCATGACACGGTAAGAAGTTTCGGAATCGAGGCCGTGAGCGACCAGAGTGCGGAAAATATCCTCGCGACACGTGATCGTTGACCGGTAATCGACCGCACCGCTCTTAAGAGAAGGCAGGATGAAACCGAACCAGTTGACACTGTTAATAAGTCCACAAATCTTAGAAAGATCGGAAATGTTGTTGACCGAAACGGCATCTGCAGCCAGGAGCGACTTTATCATCTGGACGTCGTCGCGATAAGGCAGGTAGCATGCGAATGATTCGGGGCGCGAAAGGTATTCGAACACGCGCGCATTGGTCATTTCGTAAGGGGCGAGCGAGGCAGATGATGCAGACGGGGCCGAAGACGACGATCTCCATAACATTTCAGACTCGGGATCGCTGTCAGTGGGAACGATATCGAGATAGGCAAAAATAAAGCCTTCTTCCATCGGAAATTTATAATCGCGGGGGTCTTTGCGCGTGACGGAGAACGAGCGTTCCAGGAGCGAAACAGCGTCATCGGACATAGCGTGAGGGACAGCCAGAGCGAGGTAAGGCGTTTTATCGTAGCGTAAACCGAGGAAAAATTCGATGGGCAGATCATTGCCGTCGCTCACCATCAAAGCGCCGCAAAGAGGGCAATGCTTCTCGGGAAGGATCAGCCCGCAATCGGATGAATCTGCCGAGTTCGAAAATTCAGTGTGCCTGCACGACGCGCACCGGTAGTGAGCAGGCAGGGGATTGACCAGCGTCATGCCGAGCGCATAGCAAATAAGAGATGCACCGTTGGAGGAAAACAGGTAATACGGGAGACCGCTGCCGTTGATACAATTTACGAGCTTCTGATACGTTAGAAAAAGAGAAGAGTAGAAGTAATTGTAAAAAATATCCAGTTCGGCATTTACGCGATCGCTTATCGCATCGGGCAGAGGGTCGCCGTACAATTCGTGAAGACGCGAAAGAACGGCACTGCGAAGTCTTTCATTCGCGGAAGGATCAAGCGGTATTTTTATCTCAAGATGAGTATAAGATTGATCGATCGAACTGTTATTGTTCATTTATTGATACCTCAACTTTTTAACATATTATTGTAAACAAATCAAAGAATGATCGGAAAACGTTGCCTGTGGTCATATACGAGGCGCCCGGACAATATACCAGCTAACCTGCGAGTAATCGACAAAAAGCCAGATCTGAGGCCAGAACATTGTCACCGACCAAATCGTGCCGTTGTCAACGCCCTCCCGGTATTCCGCTAAGGTAGATTCCACGAGGTCGTCGCTATCGGTACTCATTATATTGATCGAATCCGGTTCACCAAGGAGCTCGATAGAGCGATTGCACAGCTCAAGCCCGATATCCATGTTTGTCTGACTGTCCAATTCATACTTGAAAAAGATCGACGTGCTTTCGTTCGGATCATTGTAACAATACGCATCTATCCTGATCGGCTTGCCGAAGAGAGTGGTATCTTTATAGACCATATATGCGTTGTTAAGAATACCGTTGTCAGACCAGTTTTTGAAATCTTTTAAAGTGATGGTTTCCCTGATCTCCAGCAATCCGCTCAGGAAATCTTTTGAATCGGTTTTAAGGACGTCAATGCTGGTGTTTTTGTATTTTTCAAGAAGTGCATCGATCTGGCTTTTTGGAGCATTTTTACATCCAACCAGTGACGTCGTCAATACTATGACAAACAGGATCGCCAGGATTTTTGCGGTGTTTTGGCGATTGCGATCTGTATGGATGAGTTTTCGGAACCATCCGGACAATATTCCCCAGATGACAAGGCATGCGAGCGTGATAATCACGAGGAGCAAAATGTAACGGAATATAGTCAGGCCGTAGCGATATTTGAGATCATTCAAGAGATAGTGTCTGTACCCGGGCTCCGTGGAATTATTATTGTCTCCGCGAATCATACCGTTCCAGTAGAGCATGTGGAGATAATTATTGTAAAAGAAGACGGCGGCTGTGCCTGCAATGCCAAAGACAAAGGCGAAAATCGGTCCGAGTTTCAAAAATTTCTTGCTCACTGATGCGAGCGTGTAGAAGAGGAATATAAGCGTCAATGCAAATAGCCCGAACGATATGACTTTAATGTTGAACGGGATGTTCAGATCTCCGCCCAGCGTCATTTCTTCTATCATCCATATCCGGCCTTCGCGGTACTGGCCCGGGAACCAGAGCCAGAGTGCGGCGGTCGCCAATACTAAAATTGATAAAATAACGATTTTTATGACTGTTCGCTTCATTGATGATTGCCTCCTGCAAGGATGGCTTTATTTTAGCATATTTGGCGCTGAATTACTACGCGATTATTTAAATCGTGACTTACAGAGAAATCCTGAGGCTGTCTGATCTTTACATTCTGTAACGCTCATAGCGCTTTTGTGTATAAAATGCAGGTTCGAAGCAAATCGTGCAATTCGAGAAACCATTGATGAATCACGCAAAGTTGATTAATACAAACCCGCTTCATTGGTGAAAATACAGGAGAATAAAAAATGACGGAACGTGCTAAGGAAAAAACGTGGGAATTTGAGCGTGTGGGCAAACTTAAATGGATATGCATCACGGCGGCCAGTACCGCGCTGTTTGTTGTGTTGACGATGTGCCTGCAGGTTCCGGTGTTTGAAAACTACTATCTCTGCCTGGGATACATAATCATGGCAGTCTGCCTTTATTCGTTTGGCGTGTTTAGCGGAACGTTCGTTGGCGTCGCCGGCGTGGTCCTGTACTGCTGGTTGACCAGCGGATTGCGGGGTATGCCGGGATGGGCAATCGGAAATCTTGTCATCGGCATCATTGTCGGGCTGACGTTCAAATTGACGAAGAAAATGAAGAAAAAATGGCTCCGGGCGGTCGTCAATTTCATCGCTATTGCGTTGTCAACGGCGCTCGGCATCCTTATTCTCAAATCTCTCACTGAGTGCATTCTGTATGGACAGCCGATGCTCGTTCGCATGGGCAAAAATGTTTTTGCGTTTGTGGCCGACGTCTTTATGCTTGAGTTCAGTCTGCCGATCTGTATGTCGATGGACAAGATAATAAGGAAGAGTTTAAATATCGGGCAATGATTTAATGCGTATGAAGAAAACAGCGGATGATCAGGAAAAGAAAAATAGGGAACTGCTTCCTGCGTTTAATTCAACTGCGGCAAGCAGATCAGATTCCACGATTTCCTACGACGATATGCACGAGTTGGTAAAACGGTATATGAAAGAACCGCGCGTTAAGTTTTATGTCAAAGATCCCGCTTCTCTGCTCAATTTGAATGAAAACAACTGGGAAGATTGGATGCTGACGTACAAATACATTTAACAAATATATGAATAAATGAACGTTTACGGCCGCAATTCCGTTTTTGCCGGATTGCGGCCGTATCGGAGTGTGGTTTGCACGGCCGCACGCCTCTCTTTTCGCTATTTGCGGCCGTATCCGTAGGCAGTTCGCACGGCCGCATTCATATCTTTTCGCTATTTGTGGCCGTATCGGAGTGTGGTTTGCACGGCCGCATTCATATCTTTTCACTCTTTGCGGCCGTATCGGAATGTGGTTTGCACGGCCGCATTCATATCTTT
>DBVV01000131.1:6151-9336 GCA_002308795.1 Mageeibacillus sp. UBA1255
TTGCGGCCGTATCGGGAGGCGGTTTGCACGGCCTCATTCCTCACTTTTCTCTATTTGCGGCCGTATCGGGAGGCGGTTTGCACGGCCTTATTCCTCACTTTTCTCTATTTGCGGCCGTATCGGGAGGCGGTTCGCACGGCCGCACGCCTCTCTTTTCGCTATTTGCGGCCGTATCGGAGTGTGGTTTGCACGGCCGCATCCATATCTTTTTGCTACTTGCGGCCGTATCGGGAGGCGGTCCGCACGGCCGCACGCCTCTCTTTTCGCTATTTTCGGCCGTATCGGAGTGTGGTTCGCACGGCCGCATTCTTCACTTTTTCCCCTTTGCGGCCGTACCGGAAGAAGGAAAACACGGCCGCATTCCTTTCTTTTCACTCTTTGCGGCCGTATCCGTAGGCAGTTCACACGGCCGCATTCCTCAATATGGTATAAATGGCTTTTTCATTTTTAATCATAAAGGAATTAATTATCACGGAAACAGGAAAAGAGCCTCCAAAAGCTTGCAGGCACGGGGGCAACTGTTTATAATATTACGCAGAACGATAGCCCGCGAAAAAGGCGGAACGACTGCAGAAGATAAAAAGCCGGATGAGGACAGAAGAAAAAGGAGCAGATACCTGATGAGATCGATAAGACGAAACAAAACGGCAGGAGCGGCAGCAGCTATATTGACCGCGGCGATGGCCGTAATGATGACATTGACCGCGTGCACGGTGGCAGAAAACGGGCCGAAGCAGATCAGCTATATCAATAACAATACCGACGACGCTTACCTGGAAGCGCATGCGACAGACAAGGAAACTGCCGGGGCGCCAGAACAGACTCCGGATCATGAACTCACGCTGCGGGAAAAATTCGAGACGGGAGAGTATTTGAACAACGATCAGCTGGATGAACTGCTTGAAGAGATAGAGCAGGAGATCGAAAGCCAGCACCAGAAAAACCTTGCAGCATTCGAGCAAGGGTTTTTGCAGCTTAAAGCGGTAAGGCCGGGTGTGGCAGATGAGAATTACGAGAAGTATTTCCTGGGTCCGTATGTTAAATTTTACGAGGAGGCCAGGGGCTCGATCGATGATTTCGGGTATGCGTATTCAGGAGCGGCGAATCTGAGATTCATGGGCGGCACGGGGGCTTCGGGTGCGACGGCGCGACAAATGATAAAGTATGCGCTCAACGTGCTGGAGCAGCTGAAGGAGATCGAGGCCATCATACCGACGAACGAAGAACAGTTTTCTGAAATAATTGACCCAGAAGAGCCGTGAAACGCAGGGTTTTTACGGTATTGACTGCAAAAACGAATTGAAGTAAAATATTGACCGGTCCGGTCGAGACCGGATATGAAAGACGGAGGATCGTAATTATGAGAAAAGATTTAGGTGTGTTTCCGGCGGTGTTTCCGATGCCGGTGCTGATGATAGCGACGTACGGCGAAGACGGGACAGTAGACGTCATGAACGCGGCGTGGGGAACGGCATGCGGGATGGATAAGATCGCGCTGTGCATATATGGGCACCAGACCAATAAAAATATTGACCGCACGAAAGCCTTTACAGTGGCGATCGCGGACGCGGCGCACGTGGCGGAAGCGGATTATTTCGGGATCGCGAGCGCGGGGAAGGTGAAGGACAAATTCGAACGCACCGGGCTCACCGCGACGAAGAGCGCGTGGGTCAATGCCCCGGTCATAGAAGAATTTCCGGTGACAATGGAGTGCGAGTACGTCGAAACGGTAAATACCGAAGGCGTGACGTGCGTTGTCGGCCGCATCGTTAACGTAACGGCACGCGAAGAGGTGCTGAACGAAAAAGGGAAAGTTGACGCCACGAAGCTGGACGCGATCCTGTTCGACCAGTTCGGAAACAAATATTTCCGCATCGGAGAAGAAGCAGGCGGCGCATGGAGAGCGGGGAAACCTTTTACCCAAAAATGAACCTCACACAAAAAGGCGAAGCGACGAGCGGTTTTTTCGCCCCGGAGACGTTAAAATAGAGACATTTATTGCATGAAAAGCGATAAAAAGGAGGATACAGAATGAAAAAGATTATTGCTATAGTCATTGCGATGGCATTGGTGCTTTCGATGAGTCTAACGGCATTCGCGGCCAATGATGAAAGATTTGAAGGAATGGATGTATACTCGCTTACAGAAGACGCAGCGATAGGCTTCTGGCTTGCAAGCGTATCACAGTCCGGAGACGGGTGGGTCACATTCTCTGAAGACAGTTACGTAGCGGCTACTTTTACCGCGGCAAAACCGTTTGCTTCCGTAGCGATACCTTACTGGTCGGGCGATCCCAACTCGTTCAAGGGCATAACACCCACAGAAGTTGAATTCGCGCTGTTCAAAGCAGTTGACGGCAACCTCGGAGAAGATTACAAGAGCGAAGACGCCGTTGTCCGCGAGGTCAAGACCTGCGACCACGATGAAACCGGTTTCATCTGGACCTTCGACCAGCAGCCAGCGGGAAGGTATTGCCTCCGCATATCGCAGCTGACCGAAGAAGGCGGATACATCGTTATTGCCCAGGGTGATCCCGTCGACGACGATGCCGAATTCGATTTTGAATACGCTATGCAGAACACGCTGATGAAAGACGGCATTGCCCTGACGATCATCTACGGCGAGGCTCCGGACATTCCTGAGCCCACCGAAGCGCCCGCAACACCCACACCTATACCGGAAGATCAGCTGTACTATCTGTACGACAAAGAATCGGGATTTAATACCGGCTGGTGGCTCCATCCGGTGGCAGAAGACGCGACTATCGACGTAATATTCGAGACAACGAGCGGTTTTAGCGGTTTCAATTATTACGCATACTGCTCCGAAGTAGCTGTTCCGATGTACATCGTTCTGTACGATGAGGATGACAATGAGCTCTGGACCGGTTCCGCGACATGCAAGAGCAACGCCAAGTATTCCGTCGATATGGAAAAAGCGTTCGGCCCCGGTAACTATCATCTCGCCTTTGTTGGCGGCGACGTCAGCGAGATCGAGGAAGATACGTGGTTCGTGCTTGCGTCCAGCCAGCTCAACGAAGAGCTCGGCGAAGAATATACGAGCGTTTCGGGCGGTCTGACGAATGAAAGCACCGGTCCCGCTCCTTACATTTCACTCATTAAGGCGGAAGTAGATCCGAACGCGACTGAGAAGCCTACCGAAGCTCCTACCGAAGCTCCCACCGA
>DBVV01000131.1:9380-10001 GCA_002308795.1 Mageeibacillus sp. UBA1255
CGACGAGCCGAAGGCAACCGATGCTCCTGAGAAGGGAGACGACAATAAAGGCCCGAACGTTGGTCTGATCGTCGGTATCGCAGCAGCGGTAGCAGTTGTCGCCGCAGTCGTCATTACGATCATCGTTAAGAGCAAGGGCAAAGGCAAGAAATAATTGACAATGACAGCCGGACAGATGACACGCGCGGTGCAGCGCTGCTCATAGCGAATCACAGTATAGCGTTTTGGCGCGCGGTCAATATCCGGATCGGTTTGTACAGTTAAAATAATACCCCGGCAGAGGTTTTAAAATCGCTGCCGGGGTGTTTTGTTTTGTGTGCGAATAAAGAATCTTAACAGCTGCAGATCGAGCGGCAGCGGAAAGAAAGGAGCGGGAAAGGATCAGAACAGCGCGGAACCGGTCGTTCTCGGGAAGGGAAGTACGTCGCGGATGTTGCTGATGCCGGTGAGGTACATGATCAGGCGCTCGAAGCCGAGGCCGAAACCTGCGTGATGTGTTCCGCCGTAGCGGCGAAGGTCCATGTACCAGTCGTAGGATGCGGGGTCAAGGCCCAGCTCGTTGATCCTTGCCTCCAGTACGTCGAGGCGCTCTTCACGCTGGCTGCCGCCGATGATCTCGCC
>DBVV01000131.1:10098-11697 GCA_002308795.1 Mageeibacillus sp. UBA1255
TCGGTGAGGTAGCGCTCGTGCTCGGTCTGCAGATCGCAGCCCCAGTAAACTTTATATTCAAAGCGGTCGTTGGCCTTTTCAAGGATATCGATCGCTTCGGTGTACGTGACGTGCGCGAAAGGCGAGTCTTTAACGAAGCGCAGGCGCTCGATGAGGCCGCTGTCGTAAAATCTGTTGAGGAACTGGAGTTCGGGCATATAGCCGTCAAGGACGTAACCCAGGACCGATTTCATCATTGCCTCCGCAAGTTCCATATCGTCCTTTAAATCTGCAAATGCGATCTCCGGCTCGATCATCCAGAATTCTGCGGCGTGGCGCTGCGTGTACGAACGTTCTGCGCGGAACGTCGGGCCGAAAGTGTAGATGCTGCCGAAAGCCATTGCCATCGCCTCGCCCTGTAGCTGGCCTGATACGGTGAGGTACGCTTTTTTACCGAAGAAATCTTCCGAATAATCCGGCTTTTCGCCTTTCTTCGCCATTTCGACCGGGTCAAGCGTCGTTACCTGGAACATTTCGCCTGCGCCTTCTGCGTCGGAGCACGAAATGATCGGCGTATGTGCGTAAACGAATCCGCGTTCCTGGAAGAATTTATGTATCGCGAACGCTGCGGCGCTGCGGATGCGGAACGCTGCGGAGAATGTGTTCGTGCGCGGGCGAAGGTGGGCAATCGTTCTGAGGTATTCGAGCGAGTGTTTTTTCTTCTGAAGCGGGTAATCCGGAGTAGAAAGGCCCTCGACCGCGATCTCTAACGCATGCAGTTCGAACGGCTGTTTCATTTCGGGGGTGACAACGATCTCTCCTTTTACGCATACCGCCGAGCCTACGTTCAGTGCCGCGATCTCCGAGTAATTGTCAAGCTTTCCATTTTCAAATACTACCTGCAGCGATGTGAAGTAGCTGCCGTCGTTCAGCTCGATGAAGCCAATGGCATTAGACGCGCGCACCGTGCGTGCCCATCCGCAGACGGTCACCTGTCTGCCGCCGAGGCTTTTGTCTTCTGTTTTGTAGCTTTCGAATAATTCTCTGATTGCGGTCCTTCGCATGTTTACATCTCCTTGTGGTTGGTGGAAATTTTGTATGGCGGTATTATACATCGATTCGCATTGAATAGCAATTCCTTTGCTGTACGGCTGCAATTCCGCCTTTGGCCATTTGTGGCCGTATAGATTAGGTAAAAAGTACGGCCGCAATTCCGCTTTTGGTCATTTGCGGCCGTATAGATTAGGTAAAAAGTACGGCCGCAAATCCGCCTTTGCTCATTTGTGGCCGTATCAGTGAGGTAAAAGATACGGCCGCAATTTCGCTTTTGGTGGATTGCGGCCATATCTGATTCAAAATGGATAATTTAGGTATCGCCTGCGGCTATGATTTAAAATATTAACCAAAATTTGCAATTTGCCATTTGCAACTTGCCATTTGCAATTGCCATCACTCGGTTCGCCCACTTGCCACTTCCAACTTGCCACTTGCCATTTGCCACTTGCCACTTCCAACTTGCCACTTTCAACTTGCCATTTGCCATTTTCAATTATACTTTAGTTCTTTTGACAACCTTATTTTTCGCCAGCGAAGCCGAGTGAATGGCTAAGAATTTTGTTT
>DBVV01000131.1:11804-18853 GCA_002308795.1 Mageeibacillus sp. UBA1255
TGACCGAACTGCGAACCGATTCCGGGGTTCGCAGTAGACCCAAAATTCGTGCCCTCACTCGGTTCGCCCATTTGCCATTCTCCATTATTATATGCCAACCGCCTCTCGCTTGCCATTATTTTGACACACCTTCCGCCTGGAAATATTGTAAAATACAGCATAAAGAAGACGCAGCTGTTCCAAATTGACCGCGGATGTGGTACAATAAGAGCGGAAGGGTACCAGGAGGGATCAAGATGTCAGAATACAAAATGCTGATTGCCGACGACAACAGACAGATCACATCTGTATTGTCACAATACGCTAAAAACGAAGGATATGAGCCTGTTATCGCGCACGACGGAGTGCAGGCGCTTGATATATTTAAGACGCAAAAACCGGACATCATCCTACTCGACGTGATGATGCCGGGCAGGGACGGATTTCAGGTGTGCCGCGAGATCAGAAAAGAATCGTCGGTACCGATAATAATGATAACGGCACGCGGCGAAGATTTCGAGAAGATAATGGGCCTCGATATCGGGGCGGATGATTATATCGTTAAACCGTTTTCGAACGCCGAAGTAATGGCGAGAGTGCGCGCGATAATGCGCAGGATAAACGTAAACACGCCCCAGGAGAAAACGTTCAGGTGCGGCAACCTCAGCATAAACCTCGAAACGTACGTCGTCGAAGTAGGGGGGCACGTGGTGAAGCTCACCAAGAAGGAGATCGAAATACTCTGGCTGCTGGCAGGCAATAAAAACCACGTTTATTCAAGAGACCAGCTGCTCGATAAGATATGGGGATACGACTACTACGGAGACACGAGGATCGTTGACTCCCACATAAAAAGGCTCAGGGCTAAACTTGAGGACTATCCGCACGAAGGCTGGGAGATCGAAACGCTTTGGGGCATAGGATACAAGTTCGCCGAGAAGACGGATGAAAGCAAATGAAACGGACGGATGAAAACGGGGTAAAAAGCCCGAAAAAGAAGATGAAGTTCGGTATCGCAAAAAGGCTTGCCGCGGGATTCACGGGATCGCTTTTGCTGTTCGTCGTACTGCTCGGAAGCGCATTCACGCTGCTGCTGTTCCGCAACTCAAAAAGAGCGTACGAAGAAAACCTCAGGAACGTTGCCCTCGGTATCAGCGAAATGATATCGTCAATGTCCAAGGGCCGCGGTTCGTTTACGCTGGGCGATCCATATCCGGGCAGGGAGCCGGACGGCGGCAACGACCCTTCTCAGGAAGGCGAGATGTTCAGGCCAGGCGGTGAAGTCAGGCTTACGGTCCAGGTGCTGTCGAACCTTATTTCCAACCTCGCAAAAGCAAACGTGTGGCTGATAGCGCCGAACAAGAGCGGCGATTCATACGACATGCTTTTCATGCTCAAAAATTACGAAAAACAAAACAATAAATACGTTGACACCGAATACGGAAATTTAGGTGACGCGCAAAAAGAATTCATCAGCACGCTCTTTGAAGGCTACGAGGCGGAAACGAATACGTTCGGTTCGCTGTTCTCCGAAAAGACCATCTCAGTCGGAAGACCGATATTAAGAAAAGACGGGACCGTGATGGGCGCGGTCATAATCCACGCGTCATTCAGCGGCATATTCGAAGATATGAAAAGCGGCCTCATAACCATGGGGATCAGCCTGATCGTCGCACTCGCCGTAGGAATAATAATGGCATTCATATTCTCGCGAAACTTCTCCAGACCGCTCGTTAAGATCAACGAAACTGCAGCGATGATATCCGAAGGAGACTACACGGCTCGTACGGACGTCAGACGCAGCGACGAAATAGGCAAACTGGCCGAAACGATCGATGAAATGGGAGAAAAGCTCCAGGCTGCGAACGAAGAAAGCGAAAAACTGCAGAACTTAAGGCAGGGATTTATTGCCAACATCTCACACGAACTGAGAACGCCCGTGACCGTGATGAGAGGCTCGCTGGAAGCACTGTGCGACGGCGTTGTCACCGACCCCGAAATGATCAGGCAGTACCATACCGAAATGCTGAGCGAGAGCAAATACATGCAGCGTATGGTAAACGACCTTCTAGACCTTTCGCGCCTCCAGAACCCGGACTTTTCGATGAATATTACAGATTTTAATCTATACGACTGCATTTCCGATGCGGTGAGAAGCGCCAGACGCGTGGCAGACGCGAAAGAACTTGCGGTGAATTTCGAATATGATGCGTCCGAGTATGATTTCAGGGGCGATTACGACCGCGTGCGTCAGATGCTGCTGATCGTTCTGGACAATGCCGTGAAATTTACCGACGACGTTTCTAAGCCCGTCACCGTTTCGCTGAAACACGGCGTGGTGTCAATAACGAATACGGGCAGGGGCATCACGGCGGAGGAACTGCCGTATATATTTGAAAGATTTTACCGCTCGAGTTCCGAGGACAATAAAAACGGCACCGGTCTCGGTCTTTCTATCGCGAGGCAGATCGCGCTGAGGCACGGCGTAGGTGTTAAGGTGACGAGCGTTCCGGGCGAGGAGACTACGTTCGTATTTGATTTTGAAGGCGGCGGGGTGGCATAGACTGTTATGTTTGAAAGACGATGGGTGACTGATCCTAAAAACATAATAAAAGGCACGGATCCGGAGACTGTTGCCGCAAAAACGGAAGCGGCGCTTTTGCGCCTTCGCGGGATCGACGAAAGCATGGTCAATTCATTTTTCGCCCCATCGTCATTGCCGCCGGTACCGGAAGAACCGTCGCTCGAAACAGCCGCTGAACTGATATTGACGGCCGTAGACGAAGGGACAAAGATAACGGTTTTCGGCGATTACGACTGCGACGGTATATGCGCGACGGCGATATTGTACCATTTCCTCGTCAATTTCCTGGAAGCGGATGCGGACTACGTTATACCCGACAGATTCGGCGAAGGGTACGGGATAACACCGGAAGCAGTGACGCGGATATGCGAACAGGGAACGGGAATGATCATTACCGTTGACAACGGCATCACGGCGATCGATGCGGCTGCGAGGGCTGAAGAGCTCGGCATATCGATGATCATCACCGACCACCACCTGTGCGGAGAAAAACTGCCCGGATGCGACGCGATCGTTGACCCGCATATCGAAAGCAGCATGTTTACGTTCCGCGACGCGTGCGGCGCAGGAGTAGCTTTCACACTTATAAGGCGCATTGCGGAGGAACTCGGGATAGAGCGCGAGGAACTGGAAGGATACCTGATGTGCACCGCGATCGCAACCGTCGGAGACAGCGTTCCGCTCACCGCCGATAACCGCGTGTTCGTAAGGCTCGGGATCGAAGCGATGAAAAGGCTTAAACTGAGCCCGAAACGCAGCGGACCGTACAGGGGCGGGAACGGATATTTCCGGCAGGAGCAGGATGCGCTGCAGGGCGGATTTTCCGAAGAGGGCGAGGATGATGACTCAGACGCGGGCATACCGTTCTCGGCCGGGATCACGGCGCTTATGGAGGCATGCGGCATTTATGCTGACAGCACGCTGACGTCAACGGATATCGCTTTCAAAGTCGTTCCCAAGATCAACGCCGCGGGCAGGCTCGGCTCTGCGCAGAGAGCTATAGATCTGCTGTTATCCGAAACGATCGTGGAAGCCAGGGAAGCCGCGGATATGCTGATCCGTGACAATAACACCCGCAAGAGCATCGAGCAGGAGATCTATAATGACGCGCTTTCACCTGACAGGATGCTTACCGGTGAAAACGACAGGCTGGTCGTAAGCGCAGGCGAGGACTGGCACCAGGGCGTGCTGGGCATCGTGGCGTCAAGGCTCGCCGAGAAGTTCAACCGTCCCGCCATCGTTCTGACGCTCTCCGAAGACGGAGACGATCCTGTCTACAAGGGCTCCGGGAGATCGGTGGAAAATATCGACATACACAGCGCGCTGATCGCCTGCTCAGGCTATTTAGAGCGCTTTGGAGGCCATATACGCGCCGCGGGGGTATCGATACGCCGGTCGCAGATAAAACCGTTTATAGAGGCAATGAACGCCTATTTTGAGCAGCTCGAAGGGTCAAGCCAGATGCAGACTGCCGAATACGTCGTTGACGCTGTCGTGCCGGGCGGCATGATCGACATAGGCTTCGCTGACATGATCAGTGCGTTCGAGCCATTCGGCGAGGGCAATAAAGCTCCGCAGATCGTTCTTACCGGCCTAATCCTGTCCGGTTGTTCACGGTTCGGCGCGGACAATTCTCATCTCCGGCTCGTTTTTTCGGCTATCGGTCCTAAAGGGGCTCTAGTCAGGTTAGAAGGAGTGATGTTCCGGGCGGGAAATCTTGCCGACACCGTTTCGCACCTCAGGAGGGTGTCCGTACTCTGCACCCCCAAACGCGATTCGCTTCATCCCGACCAGCTTCTGCTGCTCATCACCGATATACACGATTTCGACCTGGATGTTGAAAAAATCACCGGTTATATGTATAATAACCCGTATATAACCTATGAGAGTTTCGCCATAGACGCGAACTTCCTGAGGGTTGTATATAAAGGTATCATGACTCTGCCTGAAAAATTCACGTTTAACGACCTTATCGGCATGAGAATGAAGCTGATAGCGTACGGCGAATACTGTTCATGGTACCGGCTGAGGTGCTGTATCGATATTTTCACCGAACTGGGGCTCCTGAAAAGACCGTCGAAACTCGAATTCACGATCGACCGCGGGATAAAAAAAGTTGACCTCGAAAGTTCGTTGAAATACAGAGCACTGAAGACCGAAGCGGAAAGCTGATCTCCGACTAAGCCCTGTGTGCTTTTGCGCAAGGCGGCCGGAAGTTTCTGCCGCAGGGGGGTGAGTCGATGTCGATCAACGAAGATTATGAAAGGCTTAAAGAGAAGGTCCTTAAGCATAATCCGCACGCGGATACTTTGCTTCTGGACAAGGCTTATTCTTTGGCCGAATCGGCTCATCAGAACCAGAAACGCAAATCAGGGGAGCCTTTCGTCGTCCATCCCGTAGCGGTGGCGACTATGCTCGCCGACATGGATATGGACCTCGCGACCGTCATTGCCGGCATGCTGCACGACATCGTGGAAGACACGGACGTGACGCTGGACACCATCACCGACCAGTTCGGCCCGGATATAGCGTACCTTGTCGACGGCGTAACGAAACTGAAACATATCCCGATGACTTCCAAGGAGGAACTGCAGGCGGAGAACCTGCGCAAGATGTTCCTGTCGATGGCATCGGATATACGCGTAATAGTTATCAAACTTGTCGACCGGCTCCACAATATGCGTACGCTTCAGTACGTGAACACGGATTCGCAGATCACGAAAGCGCGCGAAACGCTCGAGATATACACGCCCCTGGCCCACCGCTTAGGTATGACTAAGATCAAGTGGGAGCTTGAGGATCTGTGCTTTAAATACCTCGAACCTGAAGCTTACTACAGCCTGGAAAAGCAGATAAATCAGAAACGCGAAGAGCAGGAAGCGTACATACACGACGTGCTCGAAGAGATCCGCGGGAAGCTTGACGAAGCCGGGATAACCGCCAGACTCGACGGCAGGCCGAAGCACCTCTACAGCATCCACCGCAAGATGATCAAGCAGAACAAGACGCTCGAGCAGATATACGACCTGCTTGCGATCCGCGTGATCGTGAATACGGTACAGGAGTGCTATACGGTCCTGGGCATCATCCACGAGCTCTACAAGCCTATTCCCGGGCGTTTTAAAGACTACATTGCCATGCCTAAACCTAATATGTACCAGTCGCTCCACACGACGCTGATCGGCCCGAAAGGGAGACCGTTCGAGGCGCAGATAAGAACGTGGGAGATGCACAGAGTGGCGGAAAACGGAATTGCCGCACACTGGAAGTATAAGGAGGACATGGACTATAAGGCGACTGATATCGACCTCAAGCTCGAGTGGGTAAGGAACCTTCTGGATAACCAGAAGGATATTGACGACGCGAGCGAGTTCGCCGAAACGTTTAAGATGGATCTGTTCACCGACGAGGTGTTCGTGTTTACGCCAAAAGGCGAGGTCAAGGTATTTCCGACCGGTTCCACGCCTATCGATTTTGCGTATTCGATCCACAGTGCTATCGGAAACCGCATGACGGGTGCGAAGGTCAACGGCGAGATCAAGCCGCTTAACTACAAGCTTAAGACAGGTGATTTCGTTGAGATCATCACCTCCGCCGCTCCAGGACGCGGCCCTTCTCGCGACTGGCTGAATATAGTTAAAAGTTCTGAAGCTAAGAGCAAGATCAAGCAGTGGTTTAAGAAAGAGCGCCGTGATGAAAATATCGAGCGCGGGAAGGACGCCGTAGAGCGCGAGATCCGCAGGCTTGGCTGTTCGTATACGCAGCTTATGCGCGACGAGTGGATCCAGCCGCACCTTCAGCGCCATCATTTCTCTTCGATGGACGATATGTACAACGTCATCGGTTTCGGCGACGTTTCTGCGCAGAAGTTCGTGGGAAGCCTTTACAGCGAGTACCAGAAGGAGCAGAACGAAAAGGAAGACGAAGCGGCGCTTCAGAAGAAAGCCGAGGCGGCGAAGCGCGACAGCGAGCAGGAGAGGCAGGCGGAGAATTACGCTGCGAACAACGGCGGGGTCATTGTCAAGGGCCTCGATAACTGCCTTGTGCGTCTTTCGCGATGCTGCAATCCGGTGCCCGGTGATTCGATCGTAGGGTACGTTACGCGCGGCAGAGGCGTTTCGGTGCACAGAACTGACTGCCCGAATATCGTGTCGTTGTCCGAAGGGGACAATCGCATGATCGACGTGCGCTGGGCTGATAAGAGCCGGAGCTCGTACGTTGTCCAGATCGGGGTCAAGGCGGTCGACAGCCAGTCGCTGTTTATGGATATCGTGAAGACGGTCGCTGATTGCAATCTTTCGATGCAGGCGATCAATGCGCGCAAGACGAGGGACAATTACGAGCTGGTGGATCTTACCGTCGAGATCACGTCGCGTGAGGAGCTTGAGAAGCTGGTGAAGCGGATAAGGCGCATCGAGAACGTGGTGGATGTGAGCAGGAAGGCGAATTAATGGCAAGCTGCAAGTGGCAAATGGGCGAACCGAGT
>DBVV01000005.1 GCA_002308795.1 Mageeibacillus sp. UBA1255
TTCATCCGAATGGATCCTCTTTTTTGGTGCGAGAGATGGGACTTGAACCCACACGCCAAACGACATACGCCCCTCAAACGTACCTGTCTACCTATTCCAGCACTCTCGCATTTCGCTTTTCGCGGAAAGCTTACTCATTATAGTAGGCGGCTTTGAATTTGTCAATACCAAATTTCGTCCCGTCGGCGTCTTGTTTTTTGCGGCGGTGGGACGGTTCCGTGGGACAGGGGACGGTTCCTTGTCCCATATTGCCTTGACAGGCATCAACGCATAAAGCTATACTGAAACAGGGTGATCGAAATGCCGAGGACGGGGAGAAAGAAAAGCAACTCCGGGATCTATCATATTATGCTGCGAGGGATCAATCAACAGCAGATATTTGAAGACGACGAAGATTTTGTTCGCTTTATGGACATTCTTCGCGAATGCAAGAAGATCTGCGGATTTGAACTGTATGCATACTGTCTGATGGGAAATCACGTTCATCTTCTGATGCATGAAGGAAAAGAGCCGCTTGAGCTGATTTTTAAGCGCCTCGGAAGCCGGTTCGTATATTGGTACAATCTGAAATACCAACGCAGCGGCCATCTTTTCCAGGATCGCTACAGGAGTGAGCCGGTGGAAACAGACGGCTATTTTCTTACAGCACTGCGGTACATTATACAAAACCCGATGAAAGCCGGACTCGAAGCCGCGCCGGGCCGCTACAGGTGGAGCAGCTATGAATGCTACTGCGGAAAGAGCGATGATCTGACTGATACCGGTATGGCGATCGAAATGGCCGGAGGCCGCGAGGAACTGCTTTCTTTTTTCAGAGAAATGAATGAAGAAGCTTTTACGGACGTATCCGTCAGAAAATCCGGGATGACGGAAGAACAGGCAAGGGCCGTCATGAGGCAGATTTCGGGCTGTGCAAGCACGGCCGAATTTCAGGCCCTTTCCCCTGCGCGGCGAAACGAGATAATATCGCAATTGCTCGGCAACGGTCTTTCTGTGCGGCAGATCACCCGATTGACCGGCGTTCCGAAATCGACTGCTGCGAGGCGCGCGACGTGATTTTGTGATGAGTGGGACAAGGAACCGTCCCCTGTCCCACACGGCTCCAAAGCTCTCCAAATGCGATGCCATATACCGAAGCCTTTTCTTTTTTGGGAAAAATGGTTCACATCAATTTACATCGCAGAGATAATAATCTTTTTTCCCTCAAAACGCCTTGACAATCAAGTACTATTTTGTCATAATATATAGACTGACCTATAATGACGGAAAATATATTTCTTGCTTTTCAGGCCGGACCGCGATCACGATTGCCGGACCGTTCGTTATTTTGATCGAAGTTACGGAGGCTCGGGATAAGTGGGGAAAACATCTCAGAAAAAGACGCGTGTTGTCGTCGTGATACTGGCGTCGCTCGTTTTAGCATTGACTTCTTTTTGTACGTATCTCCTTATCAGCCGCGCCGATCCGTCGTCCGATACGAAACCGTTGCGGAAAGCCGGCGACGGGCTTTTCTCGTGGCACGACGAGGTTTTTGAAAAGGAAGAGCGGGAGATCCTGTTCGCTCTTATGAAAGAACAGGGTCTGACGGAGCTTTATCAGGACTTCCCTTTCAATATGCCCGCCGGAGAAATCAGAGAGTTTGTCAACGAATGCGAGCGGAACGGGATCAATCTGTATCTTCTGATCGGCGAACCCGAGTGGGCGCTCGACAGCGGAGCCGTCGAACTGCGCGCGCAGATCCAGCGGGCTGCGCTGATGGGGTTGTCGGGAGTCATGGTCGATGTTGAACCGGGATCTACCGACGAGTGGAAGGACGACCGCCGTCCCGTTATGGAAACGATGACCAAGATGCTTCTGCGCGGCAAGACCGCGGCGGAAGAAAACGGCCTTTCGATGATCGTCTGCCTCTCGTACTATTACGACGACTACGGTTTTGAGGAAAAACTCGACGTTATCGCGGAAAAAGCCTGCGACGCACTTGCGATAATGAATTACGACCAAAAAGACGAGACAGGACAGATCGAGACAGAAGCCTCGCTCTGCAGAAAATACGGCAAAAGGCTTATAAACATTTACGAACTTCAGGAAGTGGGAAAATACGGCCTCGAAGAATCGCATACCTATCGCGAAGAGGGACTCCCCGCTCTGAAGAAAAGCGCGAAAGAAGTCGCAGCGTATTATTCCGGGCAAACGATTACCACGGCGCTTCACGATTACCGGGCGCTGAAAGCGATGTCCGGGCGGTGAACCGAACTTAAACAGTTACAGTATAATGGCAGATACGCCTAAGGGCGGGAGTGACTCAGTACCATCTTGAAAGAAACGCGTTATGCCGCGCTTTCTTCCGTCTGAAGCCTGCTTACGGCTTCGGATTTTTTTATCTTGCGGGGTGAATAAATGAATCAGGTGCTTCGCGAAGAAAAGAAGTTTTTGATTAACGTAGAAGATTTTCTGAAACTCAGCCACAAGCTCGACGGTGTGATGATACAGGACGGGCACAACGGCACGCACGGATATATAATAAGATCGCTGTACTTCGATACGGTCTACGACCGGGATTATTTCGAAAAGGACGCGGGAACGGAGATCCGTCGAAAAATACGGCTCCGCGTTTACGATCCCTCCGCCGATTTCGCGATGCTTGAAATGAAACAGAAGCAGGGGAACCGCCAGCTCAAGCGCTCCCTGCGCGTTTCGCGGGAGGACGGCTTGGCCATAAGCCGCGGAGATTATTCTTCGCTGCTCGGATATAAAGATCCGTTTGCCGCCGAGTGCTACGGAATGATGAAAACAAAATGTTATCTTCCCGTAACTATAGTCGAATACCACAGAAAAGCGTTCATAGCTAAGGAAAACAAGATCCGCGTAACGTTCGACAACCAGATAGTCGCCACGGAATCGTGCTTCGACGTTTTCTCGCCGAAACTGAATATGAATCCGGTGCTCGACAGGTTCGACGTCGTGCTGGAAGTCAAATATAACGGATTTCTGCTCGATTATATCCGAAGACTGATAAATCAAGTCGACCGGAGCGAAATTTCCGTCAGCAAATACGTGCTGGCAAGACAAAACGCATACCGTACGCGTCTGTAAGGAGGATTATTATGGATTTGAAAGAAAAACTGTTTGAACTGATTGAACACCAGAACAATCTGACGGTGGAGGATATCCTGCTCAATATCGGTATGTCCGCTCTGATCGGATTTCTGATCTACATATCGTACATGATAAGCCACCGCGGAACGATCTACAGCAAAAAGTTCAACGCCTCTCTCGTGATACTTACCATGCTGACGGGAATCGTCATGACCGTCATCGGAAACAATATCGCGCTTTCTCTCGGAATGGTCGGCGCTCTCAGCATCGTCCGCTTCCGTACCGCCGTTAAGGATTCCAGAGATACGGTCTATATCTTCTGGACGATCATCGTCGGCATCTGCTGCGGAGTCGGAGACTACACCGTGGCGTTTATCGGCTCGGTCGGTGTATTTGTCGTTCTGCTTCTCCTCGGTCTGATCAAAAACGACAACCGGATGCTCCTCATCATCCGCGGAGACAGGGGAAGTCAGTCGACTGCGCAGGCTAAGGTCTATCAGATGTTCAATAAAAAAGCCATCCTCCGCGTACAGAACACTACGGAAGACACTTTCGAACTGATATTCGAACTGAGCCAGAAAACGGTCAAGAAATACGTCAAGTCTTCCCATCAGATCAGCGACGAGCTTTACAAGATCGGAAAAGTGGAATACGTCAACCTTGTGATGCAGAACGACGAGGTATCCAATTGATTACACGTAAGATCAGCACCGCGACCTGCGCGACGTTCCTGATTTTATTATGCGCGGTACTGCTTTTCGGGTGCTCGGACGAGAAACCGCCGACCGAGTTTGCGGTTTACGCCTCCGCTACCGAACGAAAGATCTCGCTCCGGTGGGACGAAGTCGCAGGAGCGGACAGATTCCGCCTTTTCAAGAAAGCAGAGGACAAAAACGATTTCAGATTCGTCTGCGACCTGACCGGCGTTTGTTCCTATACCGACGAATACGTCGAAAAAGGCAAGACATACTCGTATAAGGTCAAAGCGTACAAAGAGGCCGAGGTGATCGCCGAGGGACTTTGCGAGACGTCAGGTCCGCTTCCATCTCCCGAAATAACGTTGATCCGTCAGATCGGCATCTCGACGTACGATGTCGAATGGAATAACGGTTCCGGAGAATGCATAGTCTACGGAAAAACGTTATCCGGCTGGTCCGAAGTCGGACGAAGCGAAAGAGGAAGCCTGCGGTTTGAAAATACCGGCGGCTATACCGACCTTTCGGTAAGTTCAAAAGATACAGACGCGATCCGCTCCGCTCCCGTTCCGTTCGGAGCGTCCGGCAAAGTCCTTGCGGTTACGTCCGTCGACGACTGGACCAACGCGGTAGAGGTCGACCTTCCCGCCGGAGAATGGAAATACGAACTCGCCAGATCTCTGACGAAGGACGGCGAATACGTCACGATCGGCTCCGGCGACGAAAAAGTATTCTACGACGTCAAGGAAGAAGACGATACTGAGTCGTACTGGTACCGCGTCCGCTGCACCGGCGACCGTTTTGAAAGCGTCTGGAGCGAACCCGTCGAACTCGGCACGAATTCAAAAGCGGTCAGTTACCTGCCTGTATTCGTATATCACGAAATAGTGCCCGAGAACGAACGCGAAGGAAAAGAAGTGTTCGACGACGATCTGATAACGCCCGCCGATTTCGAAAGCGACCTGATCTGGCTGAAGGAACACGGTTATACCGCAATATTCGCAGCCGATCTCATCAGATTCCTTGAAGGAAAAGGGACTCTCCCCGCAAAACCGATCCTGCTTACGTTCGACGACGGAAAATACAGCGTTTACAAATACGCGGCGCCTCTTTTGGTCAAGCACGGAATGAAAGCAACGCTCGCCGTCATAGGCTCTGAGATAGACGCAGCAACGGAATTTCCCGATGAACGCCAAACCGCGGACGCGCCTTTCTGCACCTGGGACGAGTTAAAAGAGATGCATGATTCCGGCGCGGTAGAGATAGTAAGCCATTCGATGTATATGCACTCGTACACACACGAAGGACGGCACGGCGCGAACGTCTCCGAGAACGAAACGGCGGAACAGTATCTCCCGCTCGCTCAGACGGACGCGGAACTGATACTCGGCAAGATAGAACAGGTCACCGGTTCGTCCGTTCCCGTACTTGCGTATCCGTATTCCATCAGAAGCGACGAATCCGACAAGGCATGGCTTGCCGCCGGATATAAGATTCTTTTCTGCGGGAACAGCGGCTCGGTCCACACGTCGAAATGGAACCCGATGATCCGCGAGGCGGGGCTGAACTACTACTCGTCGCGGCTTCGCCGCATTGGGCGCACGGAGGACACTCCGATTGGGACGTTTCTTCAGTCTTACGAGAAATTGCTCGCGCAAAAGGCGTCCTAACACGAAATAAGAAAAATAACGGGAAAGGAGCAGGTCATGAAGTTCAAGCTGATAGCGTTGGTTTCTCTGATGATCGTGGGAGCGGCCGTGCTTGGCGCCTCGATTATTCAGATATTCTCGAAAGATAATATCAGGATCCACCAGCATCTGACGGCGGAGAAAAAGGAAATCTGTTCTCTTGACCATTCCGACGGGACTTTATGCACTCATCTTCCCCTGCTCAAGATCAATACCGGCGGTCAGACGATCCCCGGCATTCCCCTCGACATGGACGATATGTTCGGTGAATCGGAATATTCCGAGTCCGACGACGGGGAAAGCATGATCACCGTTCATATGAACGTATTCGACAGCGCGACGAAATACAACCATCCCACCGACGAGCCGACGATCTCCACCGAAACGCAGATCCGCGTACGCGGACACTCGTCAAGAAGGTTCGGAAAACCGCCTTTTCTTCTTAAACTTATAACGGAAGACGGAGTGGAGCGCGACGAGGCGCTGCTCGGAATGAGCGCGCATAACGAATGGGCGCTTCACGGTCCGTTCCTCGACAAATCGCTGATACGCAACTATCTGTTTTACAATCTCAGCGGAGAAATAATGGATTACGCCCCGAACTGCCGCTTCTGCGAGCTTATCCTTGACGATGATTACAAGGGGATATATCTGCTCGTCGAAACGATCACGGCGGGAGAAAACGGACGTCTTCCGATCGTTATGAAAAAGAAGAACAGTATGCTTTCGGGCTATCTGCTCAGGATCGACCGTCCGACCGAGATCGATCTCGAATCGCTCCGCGACGTTGACGTTTATACCGAACGCACGTATATTCAGCACATGGACGTGGCGATCCGCTATCCGGGCAAGGCGCGTTTGACGGAGGATCTGAAGGACAGGATAGAAAAAGAATTTTCCGCTTTTGAAAAGTCGATCTACTCCTACGACTATGATTCGGGGGAACACAACTTCAAGGAATATATAGACGTTGACAGCTTCATCGACTATTACATCATCAACGTCGTCAGTTCCAATATGGACGCGGGACGCTTCTCGACTTACATCTATAAAACGATCGACGGGAAATACAAGCTCTGCGTGTGGGATTTCAACAACTGCTGCAACAACTTCGTAGACGACGAGACCGACGAAGAGTTCGACGGAATCCGAAGCGCCGTGTATTTCAATATGCTGTTCCGAAACGCGGATTTCGTGGAAAAACTGATAGACCGGTACCGTGATCTGAGAAAAACGATACTGAGCGAAGATTATCTGCGCGAATATATCGACGGCACTCTCGCCTTTCTCGGCGACGCCGTCGGCCGCGACAGCGCAAGATGGGCGGAATATCTGGCATCCGATCCTCTGCTTGAAAAAGAACAGATCGGGCGTAATCCCCATTCTCAGCGGGAAGCGGTGGAAATGCTCAAGGATAACCTGTTCAGCCGCCTCAAATGGCTGGATGAAAACGTCGACTATCTTCGCCAGTACAGCGCCGCCTCGGCAAATAAGAAGTTCAGCGAACTTCCGCACTGACTTATCGGAGGAAATGAAGGCAGGTCAATGAAAAAGTTCATAATCATCGTCATATCGTTGATCCTTCTCTATCTTGCGTTCAACACGGCGTATTACGAACTGGGGATACATTTCAGCTTCGGAAACAACGGGCCGGTGACGACCTTTACGAAAAACGAGGGCAAGACCATCCTCCTCGACCGGGGGAGCGGATTTGAGCCGTTCGAGATACGCGGAGTCAATATGGGTTCCGGCGAACCGGGAAAATGGTCAACGGACTACGGGATCGACCACGATACCTATTGCCGCTGGTTCGGTCTTATGCAGGAAATGGGAGCCAACACCCTCCGTATTTATTCCGTACAGCAGGATACCTTTTATAACGCTTTTTACGACTACAATTCCGACAGGGTGAAGAACGGCGAGGAACCGCTCTGGCTCCTGCACGGAGTCTGGGTGAACGATTACACGCAGTTCTCACATCTGGATATGTACACGAGCGAGTTCCTCGAAACGCTTATCAGAGACTGCAAGACCATGGTGGATGTCATCCACGGGAAAAGAAATCTCAATCTCGGTCGTCTCGCGGCGTCGGGAAGCGGATCTTACCGCAAGGATATCTCTTCCTGGGTGATCGGCTATATCCTCGGAGTCGAGTGGGAACCCGAAACGGTGATCTATACGGATCAGATCCGTACCGACCAACCCATCTATAAAGGAAAATACATGTACGCGTCGGACGACGCGACTCCCTTCGAGTCCGCGCTTGCCCGCGTGGGCGACGAAGTCATTTCCTACGAAACGGACCGTTACCGCGTTCAACGGCTGACCGCATTCTCCAACTGGCCGACCTCGGATCCGTTCAAATATTCCACAGCGGTCACTTCGTTCTGGAACAAACTCGCCGCGGTGAACGTTGAACATATCTGCATGACGGAGGAGTTCCTCTCCGGCACATTCGCTTCCTACCACGTCTATCCCTATTATCCGGACTATCTTGAGAGCGCCTCTAAAGAAGCCGAACTTACACCCAAGCAAAGGCACGAGATGTACAATTTCTCCGGTTTTTTGAAACTCGACTGGCGCTTAAAGAACTGGAACGTTCCGTCCATCTCGGATTACTCAAAAAAAGAGGATTACACCGACCGGCACGGCAGATACAATACTTATCGCGCCTACCTGACGGCGTTGAACCGCTATCACACCGTTCCCGTGGTCATTTCCGAGTTCGGAGTATCCACCGGACGCGGGATGGCGCAGATCGACGAGAACACGGGACGGAATCAGGGGCATATGTCTGAGCGCGAACAAGGCAAGGCGATCATAGAATGTTATGAAGACATCATGGATTCGGGATGCTCGGGCTGCTGCGTATTCTCCTGGCAGGACGAATGGTTCAAGCGTACCTGGAACACCATGCACTCGGTGGATCTTCGCCGTACTCCCTTCTGGTCGGATTATCAGACCAACGAGCAGTATTTCGGCCTTATTTCGTTCGATCCCGGAAAAGAAAAGTCTGTCTGCTACGTCGACGGCGACGCTTCCGAATGGGATGAAGAAGACGTAGTCATCACGAACGGCGACCTGAGGCTTTCCCTGAAATACGACGAACGCTTCGTTTATTTTCTGGCGGAAAAGAAAGATCTCGATCTCAAAAAGGACGTCATTTATATCCCGATCGACACGACCGATAAAAGCGGCAGCAATTACTGCGAAAATTACAAGATACAGTTTGACCGCGACGCGGACTTTCTTCTCGTTCTGAACGGGCGTAATAACAGCCGCCTGATGGTACAGGAGCGTTATGAAGTCCTGCGCTCCACGTACGCGCTTCCCGTGTACGGCTTCAACACTTACTATAAGAAAAACGTTCCCGACGCCGATTCTCCCCTGTTCAAGCAGATAGATATGATCCTGAAAGTGGATTCCCGCTTCTTCGTTTCCTCCAATGAACTCGACGCGGCGTCGGCGATGGTCTTTGAAACGGGAAAGCTGAAATACGGCAACGCAAATCCCGAGAGCCCCGATTTTGATTCGCTTGCGGACTTTATGGCAGGCAAGGATCACGTCGAGGTCAAGATCCCGTGGCAGCTTCTCAATTTTTCCGATCCGTCGAGAATGAGCATACACGACGATTATTATGAGCAGTACGGAATCGACTACATCTCCATCGACGAGATGGAAGTCGGAATATCCGACGGTTCCGATGCGCGCCGAATCCGTATGGAAGTATTTCCGCTCAAGGGATGGGGCAACAGGGTCACTTACCACGAGCGCACGAAAAGCTCTTATTACATTTTGAAGGATTACTGGACGAACAATTAAAATCGCAGCAAGGAAAGGATGGTGAACGGCATGGGCGTTGAACTGCTGATATATATTTATCTTGCCGTTTGCGCATCCATGATCCTTTTCAACATCGGGACGATCATCGTCGCAAAGAGGCGCGACAAGTACAATCTGAAAAAGAAAGAACAGTACGAGACGATCATCCGGCGCGAACTTGATAATATAAAAGAAGGCAAAGCTCCGGAAACGAAGCACGTCAAATATATGAAGCGCAATCTTTACCTTCAGGAGCATCTGTTGGTGTTCGTTCAGGTTATGTCCGAGCTTTTCGACGAGTATCCGGACGAGGTGCCTTCTTATCTCGACGCTCTTTCACCCGCCATGATGACTTTGACCGAGCGGTACAACAGGCACAGTGATCCCGTTATATACGCTTTTTTCCTGTATTCGCTGAGAGTATTCCAGAAAATGAGCGGCAAGACGCCTCCGGAAGTCGAGGAAATTCTGATAAGAGCGCTGCGCGAAGACAATACCTATTGCCGCGAGAACGCGCTGAAAGCGATCTACAGCAGCGGCGAGTCCGAACTTGTTATAAGGGCGCTCGACGTTATAAACGCCGAGCAGATCAAACATAATAAAAAACTGCTCACCGACGGGCTTCTAACTTTCAGCGGCGATAAAAAGGAACTTACGGACAAGCTCTGGGAACGGTTCGAGACCTATGATGCCGATATCCAGGTCGTTATACTCGATTACATACGTTTCTGCGGCAAGAGCAACGGAAAACGGGTGCTCGACATCCTCAGGGACGAAAGCAGGAGTCCGGAACTCCGGTTTTCGTGCATCCGGTACTTCGGCAAATATCCGGACGAGGAGGCCTACCCCATTCTTCTCGAAATGGTTGAGAACAAGAAGGAGCTCCGCTGGGAATATCCCGCGATATCGTGTACCTCTCTCGCTTCTTATCCGGGAGACAAAACGGTCGAAACGCTGAAAAAAGCGCTCAAGATGTCTAACTGGTACGTCCGGTACAACGCGGCGGAAAGTCTGTCGAGGCTCGGGCTCGGTTACATCGACCTTATCGACATCATCGACGGAAACGACCGCTACGCGCGAGAGATACTCCAGTTCCAGCTGGATATCAAATACAATCAGAAAAAAGAGGCGGAGGCAAAATGACGACGGAAACGATAATGATGATCGCCAATATAATCCTGAAGATCATCAACATTTTCTTCGTCGTTTATCTGATCGGTTATTCGACTTTCCTTTTTCTTTCTGTGGCGGTAGGATCGTCCGAACTGTTCAAGAAAAAGCGTCAATATCGAATGATGAACGCGATCCAGAACAACTACTTTATCCCGATTTCCATCATTGTTCCCGCGTATAACGAGGAAGTCACCGTCACATACACGGTCAAATCGCTGCTCGCTTTGGACTACAATGTCTACGAGATCATCGTTGTCGACGACGGCTCGAAAGACGATACCTCCAAGGTGATGATCGATGAGTTCAAAATGTCTCCCGTCCGTATGCCTATCCACAGACAGATCCGCTGCCAAGAGGAGGAATACGTTTACTCCGTAAAGATACACAACGTCAACGTCACGCTGATACGCAAGAAGAACGGCGGCAAGGCGGATGCGCTCAATATGGGCATAAACGCGTCGAAATATCCGTATTTTATCTGTATTGACGCGGACAGCGTTCTTCAGTACGACTCGCTGAAAAAGATCGCTCTTCCGCTTCTTGAGAACGAAAACGTGGTCGCGGTGGGCGGTTCGGTTCGTCCCTCCAACGGCGCGAAGATCGAGGGCGGGCACGTCGTTTCCTACAAACTCCCGAGAAACATGCTTGCAAGTATGCAGACTCTGGAATATGACCGCAGCTTTCTCGCTTCCCGCATCCTGCTCGACAAATTCAACGGAGCGCTCATCATTTCAGGCGCTTTCGGACTCTTTCAGAAAAAAGTCGTGATAGACGCGGGCGGTTACGATCCGAGTACGATGGGCGAAGATATGGAGCTCGTCGTCAAGATCCACGAATACTGCACAGCCAACGACATTTCTTATCTCGTCAAATACGCTACGGACGCCATCTGTTGGTCTCAGGTTCCCGAAAAGTTACGCGACCTGATGAAACAGAGAAGAAGATGGCATATCGGACTGTTTCAGAGTCTGTGGATGCACCGTCATCTTGCCGTAAACCCTAAATACGGACCGGTCAGTTTTATTTCATATACCTACTTTTTGCTGTATGAACTTCTTTCTCCTTATATAGAAGTATTCGGCGTCCTTTCCGTTGTGATGGCCTTCTTTCTCGATATGCTGAACGTTCGGTTCGCGCTGATCTTTACGGGGATTTACGCGATCTTCGGAGCGGTAATGAGTCTTACGTCGTTTTTTGCGAGAACGCAGACACTAGATCTTCAACTCTCGTTTCTTGACGTTCTCAAAGCGGTAGGACTTTGCGTGTTCGAAGTCACGATCTTGCGCTCGGTTTTGGCATATACAAGATTTTTCGCGCTCTTCGGGTACAAAAAAAAGAAACGCAACTGGGGCAAAATAGAACGTAAAAAGATTGACTTTCACTAATTAATTCTTTTGTTAAGGTAATCATATGAACATGCCATTTATGAGAAAAACAATCGTAAAATTAACGGCGGGAGCGTTGCTCTGCGTGTTGATGTTCTTCCTGCAGTCAGCTCCCTCGCGCGCCGAGGTGGATTTCACAAGGGACGGCGCTGCGGACAATAAGAGCCTGTACGTGGCGGGCGATCCGAACGGCTTTCCGATAGAGAGTTATGACTCCGACTCCGGCACTTACGTCGGGGCTGCTCCGGCGTTTCTGTCTCTCGTGTCGAAAAAAACCGGATTGGATTTCTGTTACATCCGTACCGGAGGGGAAGACCGCAGAGAAGTGCTCGCAAAAAACAACCAGGTAGATCTTCTCTTTGCGACCGGCGACGAGGACAAGGTACTCTCTCTCGGCGTAGAAAAATTCAAGATCTTCAGCGTGACCCAAAACGATTCGATTACGGACGTATATTGCGTATTTACTTCCGTATCCTTTGAAAACGAACGCGCAGCGGTGCGTTCTGTCGCCGATAATCTCACGAAAGACGACGTCGCGCTGCTTCTTACGGCGGACGCCTCGATGTCTTCCGGCGGGAACGGGTCTGCCACCGTTTTGATCGTGCTCGGGATCGCGCTGTTCTGCACCCTTGCCGCCCTTGCGGTCGTTCTCGTTCTGGTTTTCAAACGCCGTCCGAAAAAACAGACGTTTTCCGACTCTCTGACCGGACTCGGAAACAGAGAGCGCTTCGCGCAGATGTTTGCGACGGAGATCTCCGATCAGACGAGAGAGATATACAACGTAGTCTACTTTGCTTTTGATATCGCTTTTGTCAACAACAACTACGGGAACGAAGAGGCGGATGCGATCCTGAGGTACGCCGCTCATACGATCTCAAAGCACGTTAAAGAAAACGAGTTTTGCGCCAGAGTAGGCGGAGGCGCGTTTGCGGCTGCGGTCAACGCGAGCAACGACGTTCCTGTCGAAAAAAGAGTAGAAGAGATCGTCAAAGAGCTGAATTCATACGGCGGCAAAAACCTCGGGAACGAGGGAAAAAAGCTGTTCCAGGCGGGGATCTGCGCTCTGACCCTCGAAGACAGGGAAACCGAAAAGGTCTTGTATAATACACAGCAGGCGTATCGCCGCGCGGTCGAAGAAAAAAAGGATTACGTTTTTGCCAACAGAGACGTTCTCAAGGATTACCGCGCAAAAGCGTTCATTCGCGAAACGGCGCGCGACGCGCTGGAAAAACATACGTTTACCCCTTACGTTCAGTTCGTCGTCAATTCTGAAAACGGAATGATCTGCGGCGGCGAGGTCCTTTCACGGTGGGAGACGCGCGCGTTTGGGCTTCTCAATCCCGGAAGATATATTCAGATCCTGCAGGATATAGGACTGATCGTCCGTCACGACCTATATATGATCGAAGAGGCGTGCAAGCTTCTCGACAGCTGGGAAAAAGCAGGTAAAAACTACTTTTTGAACTGCAACCTGACGCGTATCACGATCTCCGATCCGACTTTGGTAGATCAGTTACTTTCCATAATCGGGCGTTACCATTTTCCGCATGAAAAGATCATACTTGAAGTTACCGAGGATTCTCTCGAGTCCGATAAAGAAAACGCCTTAAAAAACGTTCACCGTTTGAAAGAAAACGGCTTCCGGATCGCGCTTGACGATTTTTCGAATGGATATACCACTGTCACCAATCTTTACGAATACGCGGTAGACATCGTTAAACTCGACCGTCAGTTGGTTCTGGCGGCGGAACGCGATCCTCAGGCGGCGTCTTTGATGAAAGAGGTTACGAAGCTGTGTCACGAATTACAGATCAGTGTGCTCGCCGAAGGAGTAGAGACAGAGAATCAGGCGCGGCAGATCCGCTCCGTTCAGTGCGACTATATCCAGGGGTACTACTACGCAAGAGCGCTCCCGATCAGGGAACTGAACGAATTTGAAGAGAATTACAAGGCGAAAGTGATTTCTTTGCATCCGGAACCGAACGCCGAGCTTATTCCCGCTCCCGCTGCAGCGGAGCCTCGGGAAGAAAATGCGACCCCGGCAAGGTGCGCTGACGAAGCGCCCGAGGTACGGACCTCACCGCTTCCGACGGCGGACGAGGCGCGAAATGCACAGGCTCCGTCCGTTATACCCGAAAAAGAAACGCCCGCTGCTTCCGCACAGGAAACGCCTGTCGCCCCCGTGCAGGAGACTCTCGCTGTATACGCGCAGGAAACGCCCGCTGCCACAGCGCAGGATACTCCCGCAACAGCGAGCGCACCCGCGCAGAACTCTGCTCCCGTTGTTTCCTCGAAATCCGAAAACGGGGCGGCACGGAGTGACAGCGAAACCGTTAAGAATATGCTTCACATTCAGTATGGTCAGTTCCGCCTGGATCTGCCGAACGATATTGACATCGATCCCGTAGCCAGGATCCTCAAAGAGATCCAGGACAGACTGAAATAACGTTTCTGCCGGATACGCCGAAACGTCAAAAAACGCGCTCCCGTCCGTTTTTAAAAACGTCCGGGAGCGTTTTTTGTGAGGATGGGTCATTCCTCGGGAGAGAAACCGTCCCTGCCCGCGGAGCAGAGAGGACATCCGAAGTTTTCGGGAAGGCCTTCCCATTTGGTTCCGGGTGCGATGTTGTGCTCGGGATCTCCCGCTCCTTCACCGTAAACGTATCTGCAGGACGAGATTAACAAAGCCGTCGCAGGAAACGAAAAGGTTGACCTCCTTTTTTCAATTTGGTTTGGTTTTGCCTGAGGCCAAATTCAGATCGCCGAAATAAATGACAAATCCGAACCCTTCGCCAATAGGCCTTGGGTTCGGATTTGTACTGTTTGGTGCGCGAGGCGGGACTTGCCCGCCTGCGGGCGAGCCGGGTCGCGGCTCTGACAGCCCAC
>DBVV01000157.1:0-1103 GCA_002308795.1 Mageeibacillus sp. UBA1255
TTCTCCGATCTGGTGGATGAGTTATGTCTTGACGGTGTCAAGATCCTCAAGCTGACCGGGAACAACAACTTTGCCGTGAAGCTTCTCCTGTCTGAGACAGATACGGAAAGCAATTATCTCGTCTACAATCCCGTTGTCTACCCGGATATCAAGGACGACTGGCTTCTGGATATTGAGCTTTACAGCGAGGAATTCCGCGCGGATCTGCTTTCCATCCGGATGCAGGAGCTGAATATGCCCTCGACGGCGCTTCTTCGCAAGGCGATGAAGTCATATTCCAAGTTTTTCGAGAACAAGGAGCGCGTCGCGAAGCTGACGGCTTTCGGGAGCGGTTATTCCAACGTCGGGCAGCTGCATATCGATATTCTCGCAGTTCTTTCCGGAAGTTCTTCCAATACGGCTTCCGGCGTGATCCGCAAAGTATTGATGAGCGGACTTGAGATCGAAAACAACGAGGCGATCGCAAGTATCAAAAAATTCGGGAGCGAGGACGTTCTGTGGGAGATGATCTCCCGCTATACGGGGTATATTCACGATCCCGCCCGCACAACGCTGATCCCTCTCGCGTCGCATTTTCTGATCACGTCCCTTTCGGTGACGATGAAGGCGTCATGCCTTTCCGGACTGGAAAAGCTGATCTCGGAGCCGCATCAGCAGCGCTGCTACGATCTGATCAACGAATGGATGCATTCCGAAGACGACGACGAGCTTTACGATATAGCCCGCGAGGTGGAAGATCAGCTTCATCTTGTAAAACGCTTTGACGGGCAGGAAGTCGAAGATCTCCTGAACAGCGAGTGCTTCCCATGTATAAACGAGTGTATCCTGCGCCGCTATATGTCTGAGATTTCGGATAATATCATAAAAGCGGACGATATCGTGAACGCCGTTGAAAAGCGGCGCACTTTGAAGTGGTATAAGCGGGTGCGTTACTACTATGACGGCCTTCTTCAGGTCGCGCAGATGCAGCAGTTCTACCAGGCAAATATCGGCGGGTTCCACGTTGCGGAACATACGAAGCTCTGGAAGGAATATACTTCGAACTACTGCAAGATGGATCACTTTTACCGCCAGTTCCACGCCGCTTTCGGCAAGAGTCTGAA
>DBVV01000157.1:1118-8165 GCA_002308795.1 Mageeibacillus sp. UBA1255
GTGCTGGAGGACCTGTATAAGAACGTCGCGGATTACGTGGAGAATCTCTACAAGAACTGGTATCTCGCGGAGCTTGGCGGCCAATGGACGAAAATTGTGAGCGATGAACTCGGTGAAAGTTCCGCCCTGCCGGGGATCCCGAATCAGGCGGATTTTTACAGAAGTTGCGTAAAGCCGATCGTGTCGTCGGGCAGCAGAGTTTTTGTCGTCATCTCCGACGCTCTGAGATACGAGGTCGCGGTCGAGCTGACAAACAGCCTGATCCGCGACACGAAGGGCACGGCAAAGATCACGGCTATGCAGTCCGTTTTTCCGTCGGCAACCAAATTCGGTATGGCGGCGCTTCTGCCGCACCGTGAGCTGCAGCTGACGGATGAAATTAAAGTCCTCTGCGACGGAGAGCCGACGGACAGCACGGAGAGCAGAAACAAGATACTGAACGGCGCGCATAACGGCAACGTTGCGCTGACGTACAAAACGCTTCTCGGAATGAAACAGGCGGAGCGCCGTGAAGCGGTAAGCCGTGCGGAGGTCGTGTATGTCTATCATAACGCGATAGACGCGGTCGGAGACAAGGCTGCGACGGAGGATCAGGTTTTCGAAGCGTGCGATCAGGCGGTGCTGGAGCTGAAAAATCTGGTCCGGCTTCTGACAAACGATCTGAGCGCTGCAAACATCCTGATTACGGCGGATCACGGGTTTCTGTATTCATACAAACCGCTGGAGGAGAGCGACAAGGCCGAAAAGAGCTTTGTTTCCGGGCGTATTATCGAGCTTGACCGCAGATACGTGATAGCGGACGGCGACTGTACGGCGGATCACATGCTGAAGATCCCGCTGAAGCACGTGAACAGCGATCTTGCGGGATTCACGCCGCTTGATAATATCCGGATGAAAAAACAGGGCGGCGGAATGAATTACGTTCACGGAGGCATTTCACTTCAGGAATGTGTCGTGCCGGTGATCGAGTTCAAGAATATACGCGCAACGTCAAAGAAATTCGTGGACGTCAAAAAAGCGAAGCTCCAGCTCATAAGTCAGAGCCGCAAGGTCTCGAACAGCATATTCTCGCTTGATTTCTATCAGAAAGAACCGGTCAGCGGTAAGACCGCTGCCGCGACTTACGAGATCTACATGGCGGACGCTGCCGGAACTGCCGTCAGCGATAAAAAGACGGTCATAGCGGATAAGACGAGCAACAACGGCTCCGAGCGAGTGTTCAGAGAGCGGTTTACGCTTAAGAGTCTGGAGTATAAGAAAACGGATACGTATTATCTGACGGTGGTCGAAAAAGGTACTGCCGGCGAAATTGACAGGATTGAGTTTACGATCGACATCGCATTCGTAAACGATTTCGATTTCTGAGATAGGGAGGACGATGAGAATGACAGATTTTGATGTAAAGGTTTTGGATAACTTTCCGGGAAAGGTCGTCAGAAAAGACCTGACTACTCTTATGAAGAAAGGGGCAAACGTCCCGACCTACGTTCTCGAGTATCTCCTCGGAATGTACTGCGCGACTGACGACGAGGAAGCCATTGAGACGGGGATCGAAAAAATCAAGCGCATTCTGAGCGAGAATTACGTCCGTCCGGATCAGAGCGAATACGTCAAATCCAAGATCAAAGAGAACGGTCAGTATACGATTATCGATAAGATCACCGTGGTTTTTGACGATCGGGTAGATAAATACGTCGCCCGTTTCACAAATCTTAGAATGGACCCATTTGAGGTTCCTTCGGATCTTGTCGTACATAACGAAAAGCTTCTGATCGGCGGGATCTGGTGCATACTTAAGATCGAATACGTCGGACTTGAAAAAGAAGACGACGATGAGTTCGATGACGACGTAGAAGTGGATATCTTCGGCAATAAAAAGAAAAAGAAGAAGATCAAAAAAAAGAAATCAAAGTACGATTCTCCTTTTGTAATTTCTTCTCTTAAACCCATTCAGATGCCCAACCTCGATCTTGACGAGATCCGTGACGCGCGAGCCAATTTCACCAAGGACGAATGGATCGCGCTTCTCATGCGCAGCGCTGGCTATGAGCCGGACGAGCTGACTGAAAAAGAAAAACTCCACTATCTTCTTCGATTTGTGCCGTTTATCCAGAAAAACTATAACCTTGTCGAACTCGGCCCCCGCGGAACCGGAAAGTCCCACGTATACAGCGAACTTTCGCCGTATTCCATCCTGATGAGCAGCGGCACGACCACCGTCTCCAATATGTTTTATAACATGTCTTCCCGCAGAGTCGGTCTAGTCGGAAACTGGGACTGTGTCGCCTTCGACGAGGTCGCCGGTATTACGCAAGCATCCGGAGATATGGTTCAGATCATGAAGAACTACATGGCGAACGGCAGCTTTGCAAGAGGATCGGATTCCATTAGCACCGATGCGTCAATCGCATTCGAGGGCAACACGTTCAGAAGCGTCGCCGATATGATGCGCACTACGAATCTGTTTGAACCGTTTCCGGAGGCTTTCAACAACGACTCTGCCTTCTTTGACAGGATCCACGCGTATCTTCCCGGCTGGGAAACGCCTAAGCTGAGATCGAGCCTGTTCACAAAGAGATACGGCCTTATTTCAGACTGCTTTTCAGAGTTCTGCCACGCTATGAGAAAGTATGATTTTACCAACTCATTCAGCGAGTATTTCGCATTGAACAAAGACTTCAACACCCGCGATACGATAGCGGTCGGCAGGACCTTCTCGGGGTTGGCAAAGCTCGTTTACCCGGACGAAAAGATGACAAAAGAAGAGGCGCGGGAATTATTGGAATACGCCATCGAATGCCGCCGCCGCGTCAAGGAACAGCTTCGTAAAATGACCCCGGGAGAGTTCAGCGATGTGAATCTGGGGTATATCGATCTGGACACCGGTGCGGAACATATCGTTCAGCTTCCTGAGGTTTCAAACGGTACGCTGGTCTTTCAGGGCTTCGAAAACCCGGGCTACGTTTACGGCGTCGGCCGGTCGGTCACAGACGTTTTGGGTATTTACCGGCTTGAAAACAAGCTGGTCGATGGGGACGGCACGTTCAGTTTCAAAAACGTCGAAGGACTATCAAAATCTCCAAAGAGCGTAAGAGACAGTCTGAACGCTGCATTCAACTATTTCCGTGAGCATGCGGGAGAATTGATCTCCGGCTCATATACGGACTTCGATTACAGCCTCTATTTCAACGATCTTCAGAGCAGAGGCGTCAGTGACGAAATTTCTGTTGCAGAGGTCGTGGGGCTCTTTTCAGGTCTGGCAAACCGCGCGGTTCTCCCGGGCCTGGTAATCTGCGGACGAGTTGTTATGTCAGGAAGCATGATGCCGATTACCACGGAACTGGACGAGATACTCGTGACGGCGTCAAATGCCGGTGCCAGAAAGATCATGCTTCCCGCAGAAAGCAAGGGGAAATATGAAAGACTAAGATCCGACCTTAAAGAAGAGATATCAGTTATATTCTATTCTACACCGATTGAAGCAGTAAAAAAAGCATTGGGAGTTGAGTGAATATGCCGGAGTATAAATGTATCAGTTGCGGAGAAACAAAAGAAAGCGAATCGCCGTGCAGCTGCCCTCATTGCGGCTACATGATGTTTGCTCTGCCATATGACCGGAAAGAGGTTTTGAAAGGCGAGATAAATAGTTTTATTTCACGCCTCGAAGTCACATCCGTTGTGAGCTCGGATCTTGTTTTTGACGGAAAAGATAAAGACAATCATCGCTTTCCGGACTATGATAGGATCCTGAAGTACGTTACGGGCAGAGATCGCACCGAGGAGTTTCAAAGCAATCTTCTTGAGACCGCCGAGCAGCTTAAAAAGCACTTCTCGACTGATTTTTCCAATACTTATCCTGTCAAATTCGACATTATAGATGGCGTCGTTTCTCAGTACGATGAGGTCCTCCGGGCATCTGTTCAGATCCTGAAGCCTGATATCAATTTCGATCTGACGGCGGTTGAGTGGCCTGATGTTACTTTGGTGTATGGAGAAAAACAGAATAATAACCTGTGGTATTCAGCAAGTGAACTTATTGATCTGATTGAAAAGCTCGTAAACAAAATCGTGAGGTTTATAAAGACCAATAATCTTTTCGGAAACAATCACAAGTATCATCCTGCGAAACGTTCTGAAGAGTTTAATGAAGAAACGGACTATAAGGATTTACTTGAAACCGCTATCTCAGAGGTAGGAAAGATACTTCAGAAAAAATACGTTCTCGATATAGAAGACGACGGCACCGATGAATTGAAGGAAATGCTGACGTGTCTGTGGCACGGAATCGAAACTATCATGTCCGCTCCGTTGTTCATAAAAAGATACGATTATCAAACCGGGGCGGGTATTATCAGCGAAAAAGAGTTCTTTGAGCAACTTTCGGAGATGCTGAGGAGCAGATATGCCGCTTTGAACGACAGATTGGATGTTGGGATCGTTCTTGAAAGCAAATCGGAAAGCGAGATCTTTGATATTTACCGGGAGCTTATCGGATTGGATGAGTTCGGCTTTCTCGTGCCAATCGGAACAACTGTGGTCAACATAGGGGAAAGCGAAAAGAAGCTTGGCGAACTGATTGGCTTGGCCGATATAAAAGAAAGCGTCAGAAAGATAAAAGCCTACGCCATTGCGAATAAAGGCAGCGAAGATCTGAACGTACACATGTGCTTTCTCGGCAATCCCGGCAGCGGAAAAACGGAAGTAGCGCGATTGATAGCGGGGATCTTGTATGAGAATAAGATCCTTCCGACGGACAATATTGTGGAAGTCGACAGAAGCGGATTGGTGAGTCAGTACTTCGGAGCTACTGCTGACAAAACGAGCAAGGTCATAGCACAGGCAATGGGCGGCGTGTTATTCATTGACGAAGCATACGCTCTGGGAAACAATTCCGACGGCGGAGTGACCGATTACGGCAAAGAAGCCATTGATACGCTTGTCAAAGCCATGGAAGATTACCGCGGGAAGTTCTGCGTGATTTTTGCGGGATACAGGAACGAAATGATGCAGATGCTGTCTGTAAACCCGGGTCTTAAATCCAGGATCCAGTTCACTCTTGATTTCCCCAACTATTCCAGGAACGAGCTCAAAAGCATTACCGAACTGATGCTGAAAGCCCGAAATTACACAATGGGCGATCCCGCCATGAATAAGGTCCTGGATATTACGGATATAAGGCGCAAGGATCCTAACTTTGCAAACGCCCGTGAGATACGGAATATTCTGGATCAGGTCATCATGTGCCAGAATTTGAGACGAACAGGACCTGAAGATAAGGAACTGGGAATCGTTGACGTAAACAAGTATATCCAAGATGCGAAGATCAATTTGCCGACTTCCGGGGACGGAGTTGAGAGAAAACTCTTGTCTGGAGAAGAAGAACTTGATCAGCTTATCGGACTTACCGCCGTTAAGCGTATGATTAAAAAGATCAAGGCATATGCCAAACGCAACAAGGATGAAACCGGCTTTAATCTGCACATGTGCTTCTACGGTAATCCCGGCACCGGCAAGACCGAGGTTGCGAGGATCCTCTCCCGTATTCTTTACGACGCCGGAGTGCTTGGCGAAGCAAAACTTGTTGAAACGGACGGTCAGGGCCTGATCGGCAAATTCGTCGGAGAAACAGCCCCTAAAACGACGGCAAAGATTAATGAAGCTATGAACGGTGTACTGTTTATCGACGAGGCATACACCATTTCGGAATCCGGGAAAAACAACTCCTATGGAGACGAGGCTATCGCAGTGCTTCTCAAGGAAATGGAGGACCGCAGAGGGCAGTTTTGCGTAATCCTTGCCGGATATAAGGACGAAATGAAAAAAATGCTGAGCACGAATCCGGGTTTCGAGTCGCGCATACAGTTCACGCTTGAGTTTCCGGATTACAGCCGTGAGGAGCTTGGTGAGATCGCACTTGCTTTTCTTGCAAAGAAAAAGTACAGCATCGAGAACGATGCTCTTGAACTGATTCTTAATATAACGGATTACTTTAGGAAACAGCCGAATTTTGCTAACGCGCGTACCGTAAGGAACATCCTCGATCAGGTCATTATGAATCAAAACCTCAGGACCGAGGATGCTGCAGGCGATAATACCATTATCGTCGATGATATAAACGATTTCTTGAGCGATGAGGGCATAGACCTAAACACTCCAAATAAAGACAGTAGAACTATAGGTTTTATTTAATTTAAGAATAAAAAAACGCCTAAATTGATCTATTTATTATCAAGTTCTACAATTGTCTTACCTTTTCTTTCGGCAATTCATAAGAATACAGGATCATATATCGTACAGTGTCTTCTATAACGATGGTTTTTCAGAATCACAGACGCGGCAGTCGACGCGCAATTATACCGGATTACTTATATCAAACAAGACCCGAAACCGGTTCTATAGACGTATTCCGGTTTGTCGAGTTCTTTTGAATCTTCAGAAACGTGTTTTACCGGTCTCTCCGATTCGGATGGTCAACTAAGCTCCCGTTGATTATAATTATTAAGCATTTTTGAACGTAAACGCAGGTGCTGTTATGAAAATCCTTCGATTCCTTAAAAAAGAGTTATTCTATGCCGGGCTCACTAAAGAAGAGTTCCGTCAAGTGCGGGAGCCAATCGGCGAAAGAAACAGAAAATCCGTGATCTCGTGGTCGAGCATCGTGGGACTGTTTTGGTTCGCCGGTTATTTCATATACGGAACCCCGGAATACGCTAAAGGCAGGGCCGTTCTTGCCTTCTCGTTCGCGATCTGCCTTATCACGCTTACGTCCGCTCTGTTTCTCATCAAACGCTTTCAATGGCTGCTTCATCCGACGATGTATCTTCTGGAGCTTTCCGTTTTGGGGACGGGCATCGGATTGGCGGTCGTGCAGCCGGATCAACGGATCGCCACCGTGATCGCCGCCGCCACGATCATACCGACGTTTTTCATCGACAGAACGATCGCGGCGATCCACGTGGAGGGCGCTGCGATTGCCGCGTACGTCGTTTTGGGGAAACTGTTTATTCTCCCCGACGTTTTCTCCTGGGGGCTGGAAACGCTGATACT
>DBVV01000157.1:8310-9534 GCA_002308795.1 Mageeibacillus sp. UBA1255
GATCGTCGCTCTTCACGATCAGCTTATCATCGGTATGGCGACCATGGTCGAAAGCCGGGACAATTCCACGGGAGGTCACATTCGCAGAACGAGCGCGGGCGTCCGGATCCTGACGGAAACGATCAAGACGGATAAATCGCTGAACCTGCCCGAGGGATTCTGCGAAAAGCTTATCAAGGCCGCGCCTATGCACGATCTCGGAAAGATCGCCGTCAACGATTCGATCCTGCGCAAGCCCGGACGGTTCACTCCGGAAGAATACAACGAAATGAAGAAGCATGCGGAGGAGGGAGCCCGTATCGTTCGCGAGATCCTGACGGATACCGACGATGAGGATTTTCGCAGGATCGCCGAAAACGTCGCTCATTATCATCACGAGCGAGTGGACGGATTGGGTTATCCGGACAAGCTTAAGGGCGACGAGATCCCGCTTGAAGCCAGGATAATGGCGATCGCAGACGTGTACGACGCGCTTGTCAGCAAGCGCGTCTATAAGGAGAGATATTCCTTTGAAGAGGCCGACCGTATAATCATCGACGGCATGGGAACACAGTTCGACCCCTGCTTGAGAAAGCATTATGAAGCGGCGCGGCCGAAGCTTGAAGCCTATTATGCCGGCAGTCAACCGGAAAGCCGGCCGGTATGACGGCGGCCGTCTTTGATTCCGACGAATCGGCTTTGTGTTTTTGAATTAACCGGGCCCACTAAACAAACCGGAGCAGGCGAACCTGCTCCGGTTTGTTTAGTGTCAAATCATTCGACCCTCAGGACGTTATACTTGTTTTTCTTGAGGAAATAGCCGTAGGCGGCGGCGGAAACGACGCTGTCGAAGGCGTTGCCGACGCCGAACATCAGCGCGATGCCGATCAGCGTCGGCGTCCAGACGCCGGTCAGATACAGAACGAAGAACGTTCCGTAATAGACCGCGTTGGTGACGACCGATTCGAACAGCATATAGTTCGTCTTGCCTCTGCCGTAAAAGGTGCAATCAAACACGTTCTGAAAGGCGTAAAGGACGTAAAAGCCGAACAGGACCATCACCAGTTCAAACAGCTTGTCCACGTCGGAATAGCCGAGAACGTACTGCATAAACGGCTTGTAGGCAGGGATCAGCGCCGCCCACAGAATGCATATGATCGCGGTGATGGCAAAATACCCGAGGGAGTTGCGTTCCACCGCCTTTTCGTCGGTGGCGGTCTCCTGCTTGATCAGCTCGCCGAGCTG
>DBVV01000157.1:9580-9923 GCA_002308795.1 Mageeibacillus sp. UBA1255
CCTTGCTCGCCCACCATATTGACCATGCGCGAGACCATCAGCATATAGGCGATATTGCGCACGAAGGATTCCAGTCCCGAGATGCCGCCGATCCTGGCAAAATCCTTTGCCCACGCAAACGAGAGTTTTCCGCGGCTGAAAACGCGGCAGCCCTGCTTTGCAAGGATCATGATCGCGGTAACGAACAGCAAGGCGTTCACGATGATGTTGGAAACGCCGATGCCGTTCACGCCGAGGTTCAGCGACACGGGCAGGGTAGACACGAGGAAGGTGTCCGATATGACGCAGAGGACGAGCTTCACGCCGGTGAGTATGTAGACGAAAAGGTCTTTTCCGAGGGTGA